>JAIXKK010000027.1 GCA_026954325.1 Bryobacterales bacterium
AGAGGGCGGGACGGCTCGGCATCCGGTTCGAACTTCGCTCGAAGCATCCGGTCAAGGACTTTCAAAACGCCGGCCCGCTCTACGGATTGAAGATCACGGAACGCACGCCAAACCGCGTGCGTGCGGCGTTCGAGGGACAGAATGTGAACTTGAGCGAAGACTTCGCGGTTCGCTGGGCGCTCGATGGGGTGAAGGAGCGCCTGGAGATCCTGACGCATCGCGAGGAGAATGAGCCGGGCTTTTTCGAGGCATCCCTGCTCACCCTGCCCGTTTCGTCCACGGCGCGTCCGCGGACGGTGGTTGCGCTGTTCGACACGTCGCTCTCGATGCAGTGGGAAAAGCTCGAGGGCGGCTACCGGGCTCTGGAAGCGCTGCTGCGGTCGCTAAAGCCGCGGGACCGGTTCAGCCTCATCCTCTTTAATACAGAGGTGAATGCTGTCGAACATGCTCCCGTGGCGGCGATGCCTGATGCGGTGGAGAAGGCTCTGAACGCGGTCCGGGCGACGAGGTTGCGCGGCGGGACGAACCTCCAGGCGGCACTCGAGGAAGCGCTGCGCCAGGCGAGCGGATCGGACGCTTATATCGTGATGTTCGGCGACGGCGGTTCGACGCGAGGGCTGGTGCGGAACGGAAAGCTGGCGGCGTGGTATTCGGCAAGGCGGAATCAGACACCCGCCGCGCAGCGTCCGCACACCTATCTGTTCGGCATCGGCGACGACGCGAACCTTCCGCTGCTGAAGATGCTGGCCAGACAGGGCGGCATCATGGAGTGGGTCCGGTCGACCGAGCCCATCGATTTCAAGCTCAAGGCGTTTCTGGGGAAGATCGGGCGGCGGCCCATCGAAGGGCTTTCCCTTCGATCGGAACCTGCCGCGAACTTCGACATGATTTATCCGCTCGAGGAGACCACCTTTCCCGGTTCCATCGGGGCGTGGGTGGGGCAATACAAACGTCCGGGGGCAGCCACGTTTCAGGCGGCTTCGCAGACCACGCGGGTGAACCTGCCTGCCGTGAGCGCGGAATCCGAACAGTTGCCTCGTACGTGGGCGAAGGCGCGCGTGGATGCGCTGCTTGAAAAAATCGAGCGCGACGGCGAGGATCAGGCGTCCGTGGACGAGATCATAGCGCTCGCGAGGAAGTACAAGTTCGTCACGCCGTACACGTCGTTCCTGGCGGCTCCGCGAGCGCTGCTGCGCCCGCGTCTGATCCGTCCGGGGGATCCGGTGCTGCGGGTGAAGACGGACGAGTCCGTGGTTTCGGTGGTCGCCCTGTTTCCCTTCGGATTGGTGAAACCGCTGCGGTATCTGCGCGACGAGGACACCTGGCAGACACGTTTTCTTGCGCCCGCGGACATGGCGGACGGAACCTACACCGTGCGCCTGATCCTGCGGGACAAGGTGGGGCGAGTTTCGAGAGAATCGAAAACTTTTGTGATTGCGAGCAAGCCTCCGGTGGTGCGCGTGAAGCTCGACAAGCCGCAATACAGGCGCGGGGAAACGGTGCGCGTCACGGTCAGCGCTTCCGCCACCACGCGCACCATCACGGCCAGAATGCAGGGAGCGCCGGCGGCGTATCTGCGGTGGAATCCGGAAATGAAATCGAACACCGGGGCCATCGTAGTGCCCGCGCATTTGCCGGCCGGACGGTACCGGATGACCGTCAATGCCGAAGATTTCGCCCACAATACCGGAACCGGGGAGGTGGCTCTTGAAGTGCTTCCGTAACCGGTACGCCCTGGCGGCTGTGGTTCTGGTGGCCGGCGCCCTGGCCGTCCGGGCTGAACTGCCGCAATGGGTTCGCTTCGTAGAGAGCGGCTCGAAGATCGAGAATGCCTTCTTCCGTCCGATGGATTTGCCCGCGGGCCCCGTTCCGGTCCGGCGCCCGGCGAAGGAAGCCCGGGCTGAACTTGCGAGCCTGATCAACGCCACGCCGGTGGATGCCCAACTCTATGCCCTTCGGGCGCACGAAGAAGAACTGCTGCTCGATTTCCCTGCCGCGGAAGCCGATTGGAAGAAGCACGTGGAGCATGCCCAGGACAAGACGGCGGCGAATCTTGCCCTGGCGGATTATTATCATCGCCAGCTTAAGGTGAACGAGGAGTGGAGCGCGCTGAGCGCCGCCGGCGCCTATCCGCGCATGTTGACGCTGTGCCAGCGGCAGATGCTACCCGCGGTGATGACGCGGCGGACCTACCAGCAGTGGACGGCGAAGGCTCCGAAAGAACAGGGGCCGATGCAAGGCTGGGTTCGATTCGAAATTTCCGAAAAGGAGTTTTCCCGGGTAGATACATTGCTTGCGGAGTACAGCCAGCGGTTTCCCAACGATTCCGGCTTTCCGATCGAAGCGCGCGCCGATGTGGAGCGCGCCAGGGGTAACGTGGACGGGGCGCTGGCGGTCTATGACCGCGCCTTCCAGCCGCTCTGGCCGCGGAGCCTGGTTCACGGCTATTTGAGTCTGCTTACGGAAACGCGCAACCTGCGCCGGTTCTTGCTCGCGGCCCGCGCAACAGCCGCGGCTAATCCGCTGGCGCTCGACCCGGTGGCGCGGCAGTTCCGGTATTACCTCGAGGAAGGCAACCGGGCGGCGGCCCAGCGGGTGCTGCACGAGTACCGGCGGCGCAAGGAGGCGAAGCCTGGTTCGTGGAGCGGGGACGAATTGCTGACCATGGCGCGCCTCTGGAACCAATACGGCAACGATCGCACGGAGGCCGCGCGTTATTTCTACGCCCTGTACAGCCTGAAGGGCGCCACGCCGGCCCAGCAGGAGGAATCACTCGCGTCCATCGCCAGTCTGATGTTTTCGGCGGCGGATCAGCCGCTGCCGTTGGGCGGCGGCGATCTCAGCTTCTATAAAGACATCGCGTCCGCGGATCCGTATCCGGGCTTTCTGAACGGCATTCTCTCCCTGCTTTTGAATTCGGCCGATCCCGCCTATCGCTTCGCCGCGCAGGAGCAGCAATCCGTACCCTACTTTCAGCGCGCCAAGGCTTCCGAATTGGCGGACCTGTTCGAGAAGCGCTTCCCTCAATCGGACCGCCGCGCGGGGCTGCGGGCGCAATTGCTAGAAGCCTACGCGGTGCATGGGGACAATGACGCCGTGCTGGCTAGCGGAAGGCGGTTCCTGACGGACTTTCCCGATCACTCCGCGCGGGTACAGGTGTCTTTACTGATGGCCGATGCACATGCGCGCAAGAACCAGACGCGCGAGGAACTGGCTGTTTATGATGCCTTGCTGGCGGAACTCGGCAAGAAAGCGGAAGGTGTTCCGCTAGGGGAAGGCGTGATGCCCGGCGCGGCGCGGCCGGGCGCGAAATCGCTCGAGTATGCGCGCGTGCTGGACCGGTATGTTTCGCGCTTGGTGGCTCTTAAGCGGGTCCGCGACGCGCTGGCGGTGCTGCGCAAGGAAGTCGGCCGCAATCCCAATGACCCCGGCCTTTATGAGCGGCTGGCGGGATTCCTGGACCAGAACAAACTTGCGGCGGAGATGGAGACCGTCTACCGGCGCGCCATGGAGCGGTTCCCGGACCGTTCCTGGTATCACAAGCTGGCGCGGTTCTATTTGCGGCAGAAGCAGCGGGCCGCGTTTCAGCAGTTGACGGCGGATGTGGCGCGGGTATTCAGCGGCACGGAGTTGGAGAAGTACTTCACGGACGTGGTGGCTACCGCCGGGTTGGACAACGTGCTGTACCGGCAGGTGAACCAGTACGCTTACCAGCGCTTCCCCAACGATCTTACGTTCGTGCGCAACCTTCTCGATGTCTATCAACGGCGGGGAACGGCGGATCCGGTTGCCTATGAGAGGCTGCTGCGGCGCTATTGGTATTACGACGATCAGATGCGCGGCCGGTTCTTCTCTCATCTGGCGAGTACGGGCAAACTGCGCACGGAACTGGCCGCGCTGCGCGCCTTAACGGCGCAGGCAGGGAACGTGGGGGCGATGCGTATGCTTGCCGAGGCTGAGGCGTGGCGCTGTCATTTCGAAGACGCCGCGCCGCGGCTTCTGACGCTTGCACGGGAGACTCCGGGGGAGGCGGATACGGGGCAGCGCGCGGCTTCCCTTTACCGGTCGCTTGCGGCCTACGACTGGCGAAAGGCCGAGGAGGCGAGCGCGCTCGAGCAGACGCTGGCGCGCGCGGCTCCGCGAGATTTGGAGACACGCGTCCGGCTGGGCGAGATCAATCGCGAATACCCGCGCGCCGCGGCGGGCCGCAACGTGTGGGCGGCGATCCCCGGAATCGAGCCCGGGGCGAGCGAGGGGGTGCTCGAAGCGGCCACCGTGCACTGGGACTATTTCGAATACGATTCCGCGCTCGCGGTGATTGATTCCGGACGGAAGCGGCTGAACAAGCCGGCTCTGTTCGCCTACGAGGCCGGCGCCATCTATGAGAATAAGCGCCAGTACAATCGCGCCATCGAGGAGTATGTGCGCGGCTCCCTGGCCGAGCCGGGCGGGTCTTCCGCGCAGACGCGGCTCATCCAACTGGCGCGGCGGCCGGCGTATCGCGAGTCCATTGACGAAGCCACCGCCCGGCTCGCGGGCGGCGCGAGTCCAAGCATGGCGGCGCTGGCTCTGCGGGTGGCGCTGCTCGAGGCCCAGGAGCGTGGCCCCGATCTCGAGGCCTATCTGTTAAACCTCGCCGCGCGGACGCAGCGGTTTGACCTGCTGACACGGATAGAGGAAGAAGGCCGCAGGCTGGCGATGCCGAAGGTGGAGGAGCGGGCGCTGCTGCGGGAGATTGACTTGACGCCGGATGCGACGGACAAACTGCGCCTGCGGCTGAACCTGGCACATTACTACGAGTCGCATTCCAACGCCGCCGCCGCGGGGCGGTTGTTTGACGCGCTGTACCGGGAGAACCCGGCGACGCTCGGGGTTGTACGCGCGGTGGTCAACTACCACTGGCGGAACAAGAACGCGGCGCGAGCGGTGGAGGTGCTGGCCGCGGCGTCATCTTCGGCGAACGCTGTCCTCAAGCCGCAACTTCAATTCGAAGCGGCGCGGAAGGCGACCGAGGCTGGGTTCGCTTCGCAGGCGCGAGGGTTCCTGCAACCGCTGCTCGCAGCCGAGCCGTACAGCGCGGCGTACCTTGGGGCCATGGCGGACACCTATGCCAGAGAAGGCGACGATGGCGCTCTGCGCGCCTTTTATGTGGAGAAGATCGGATTGCTTGCCAAGGCGCAACTCCCGGCGCGGGAGCGGGTGGAGCGCGTGGCCGCCATGCGCCGCGCCCTGATTCCCGTACTCACGCGCGCGAAGGACACAGCGGGCGCCGTGGATCAGTACATCGAAGTCATCAACCGATTCCCGGAGGACACGGCGCTTCTCGAGGAAGCGGCCGCCTACGCGCGTGCGCATCAGCAGCAGGCCCGCTTGCTTGCGGCGTATCAAAAGGCCGCCGCCGCTTCACCGCGCGATTTCCGCTGGCCGCTCGTGCTGGCGCGGCTTGAAACGAGCTTCGAGGATTACCCGGCGGCGATCGAACTGTACACCCGCGCCGCCGCGATTCGTCCGGACCGCTCGGATCTGCTTGCGGCGCGCGGGGGGCTGGAAGAACGGCTACTGCGGTTTGACGAAGCCGCCGCGACGTTCGCCAAGGTGTACGATCTCACCTATCGCAACTCTACGTGGATGGAGCGGGTGGCGGAAATTCGCGCCCGGCAGGGCCGAACCGGGGAATGTTTGAAGGCCTTGCAGACGGCGTTTCTGGAGGGCCGTGCAGATTCTCCGCGGGCCCAATTCGACGTGGCTGAGCGCCTGGAGCGCTGGGAGATGATTCCGCGGGCGCGGCAATATGCCGAGCGCGGCGTCTCGCTGGCGGGGGCCAATCTGCTGACGGTGTACGCCGCGGGAGCGCAAGTCTATGCCCGCGTCATGACGCGCCTGGGGCAATATGGGGCGGTGACGGCAAAGGACCCTGACGGTCAATTGCTTCCGGCCATGGCGCAGGCGGTACGCGACCACTTCGAAGCCGCGCGGAAAGGGCAATTCGCGGCGTTCCTCGACGGGCTCAAGAGCGCGAGTCCGGAGATTGGCCGAATTGCCGGTCTGCCGGAATGGGAGGCGAAGCGGCGATTTGCGCTGATGATGGCGAAGCCCGGGGAGGAAGCGCGGGAGAACTTCGAACGCTTGCGGCAGTTGCAGCGCTCCCGGCTGGCGTACGGAGAACTCGGGACGCAGTTGGAGGCTTACGCCGCGAAGCTGGCGGACGATCCGAAGACATCCATGCTCGGCTTCGCCGCCGAGGCCTACCGGAAAGCCGGCGATGAGGATGGCGAGTTCCGTGTCCTCGCGGCCCGCCGCATCCTGGATGATCGCTACTTTTCATTGATGGCGCGGCGGGCTCCTGATCAACTCATCGCGCTTTCAGGCTCGGGGAGCCGCGATGCGGCGGCGAACGCGGCGGTCCGAAGCGGCAAGGCGGATCTGGCGCTGGCGGCCATCGCCGCGCGCGGCCGCGGCCTAGCGCCTGTGTGGACGCGGGCGTATACAGGGCTGGCCGGGCTGTATTTCGGCATTGAAACAGCGGACATTGATACGGCGTTTCAGCAAGCTCTGGGCAGTCTGCTCATCGGCGACCGCATCGGTAAGCCGGTTGACCGCGGGGAACAGCTTGCGGGCAGCGTCTGGTACTATTACGGCTCGCGCTACGGCGAATATCTTCATGTGGGCGGCAAGCCTCAGTTCGACGATTACATGCAGTCGATGGTGGAGGGCAGCCCGGGAAGCGCGCAGTCGTATTTCCAGCTTGCCGAATTCTACCGGCAAGCCGGGCTTGCGCCGCAGGCTCTTGCCGATTATGAATACTCGCTTCAACTCGATCCGCGGCGAGTAGCGGCGCTGGACCGCATGGCGAGGGTATTGTGGACGGAGAACCGCCGCGACGAGGCGAAGGCGCGTTGGAAGCAGGCGCTCGCGGCCGCGGGGGATCTGCTGGAGGAGCGCCGCATTCCCGCATCGCTTGGTTCCGATCTGCGCGAACTCGTCGACCAACTCGCCGCCCGGCAGTTGCTCGCGGAACTTCGTCCGGACGTGGAGCGGATTGTCATCTCGTACGTGAAGCGGTACGGAAGCTTTCAAACCGAGCCGCTGCTGAAGCACTTCGACGTCTCGTCCATTGTTGCGATCAGCGGGAGCGCTCCGAACCCTCTGGATCTCCTCTCGCCGCTGATCGAAGCCGATTGGATTCCGGAAGCCCGGAAAGGACCGCTTTACGAGCGCATCCTGGAAGCAACACGTACCCGGCTTGCTACTGCCGTTGGCGACGCGCGCAACATGGCGTTGAACGATTTCTACAACTGGAAGGCCCGCTGGTATCA
>JAIXKK010000073.1 GCA_026954325.1 Bryobacterales bacterium
CGATCCGCAAGGCTAACCTCGAACGTTACCTGCCACGGGTGCGCCGTACGCTCGGCAGTCTCCTCCGCAGTAGCTTTTTCATCACCGCCAATATGGATGCCCAACTCCGCGGCCAGATCACCGATGGCGTCCTCCCGGTCCTGCTCGTGCAACTTGCGCGCATGAATTGCGATGTGCTCGGCTACCAGCCCGCGACTTTGGACCACTCCGGCCGGCTCATTGCCCGCTTGAAAGAAGAAAGCCGGGCCTCGTCGCTGCGCAACGACGCTGTCGCGCTCGACTTCCGCTGCCCCACCGCCAATCCTCAGCGGCTCATCTACCTTTCCGTAAACCTCGGCGACGCCCCTCTGCGCGCCAACACCGCCTTCCAGGCCTACATGGCCTCCCTCGAACCGGTCACCACCTTCATCAAATCCGCTTCCTACCTTCCTCATCGCAAAGATTTTTCCGAAGTGCGCGCCCTCATTTTGAAGGGCAGCAGCGGAATTGTGCAGGATGACACGGGTATTCCCTTCCGCCTCATCGACAAGGACAAGTGGGACGTGCGCCTGTATGGAAACTACACCCGCCCCTACGGCAGCAGTTTCCGCTACCTCGAGCAGCCTGACCTCAAGAAGGAGTTCGAGCAGGGACACGGCACGCCTTTGCCCTTCTTTATCGGCTACGGGTTTGGCCGCGCGCCCTCCACCCTCATGGTCTTCACTCGAAAGGGCTGAGCCTGTGTGGACCCGGTGTCTACTCTTCCTACTCATGATCGTCTCGTCTCTCCGGGTGCGGGAATCCCTCTCCGGAGCCTGGATTTCCCACGTGCAAAGCCCCAGTGAATTGATTTCAAAAGATGAGCGGCGCGTAATACCATAGAGCCGATGCACCGCAGAGGCTTTTTTTCCCGCTTCCTCGCGGCCGGAGCAGCCCTTCCGGCCGCGGCCCAGTCCCAATCCACGAATCGTCCCGTCGTGCCGTACGACGATCACGGACCGCTCGTCATTGAACGCGCCCGCTCCGGCAAGCCACGCGCCGGCCAGGTGGTGGTCGCCATTCAACCGCATGCCGACGACATCCCCATCTTCGCCGGCGGCACGTTCTTCAAACTGATGGACGAGGGCGCCACCGGCTACATGGTCCGTGTCACCAACGATGACATGGCCGGACCCGGGTGGTACGCCGAAACCGTCAGCACCAATGAGCGCGACGTCAACGCGCTCGACAAAGTTTTCGGCGTTAAGAAGCGCTTTGATCTCAACTACAACAACCACATGATGGACAACATCGCCCGCTCCGAACTCCGGGCCCGGTTCATCTTCCTGTTCCGCCTCGTCAAAGCCGACATCGTCATCTCCTACGACCCCTGGGGCCATTACGAGGAGAACCCCGACCATTACGTCACCGCCGCGTGCGTCGAAGCAGCCTGCTGGATGGCCGGAGGCTCCAAAGACTACCCGGAACACTTCGATGCCGGGCTCAGGCCCCACGGCGTCCGTGAGAAATACTACTTCTCCCGCTTTCAACAGCGCGTCAATCGCGTCGTCGACACCACCCCTTGGGTTGAGAAAAAAATCGACGCCAATCTCGAAAACAAAGCCCAGGGGCCGGCCGGCGCAAACGGAGCCCGCCTCCGCGCCCGCCTCGATAAGGAAGGCAAGACGCTCCCTCTGCTCGGCTCCAACGACGATACCGCCAACCGCAACTACATCCGCGAATTCGTTCTTGCGCGCGACCGCGAAATCGGCAAACGCTTCGGCCTCGCCTACGCCGAGCAATACCACTACATCGGACCTGAAGAAAACAGTGTCGAAAATTACATTCGGCGGAATGCCAGGCCACGCTAGCCGCAAAATTTCCTCTGGACCTACTAAAAGATCCGAATTCCGCCGATCTTTGATCCGAGTGCAATCACCATGTTCCAGATCTTCCTGGTTGCCTCCGATCACGTACGGTTCCGGCTGCTGCAGTATGCCGCGGTCGATTCGAAGAAGGTCGACCTCGTTCGCACCTTCGACCGCTACCCGATAGCCGGAGAACTGCTGCGGCACCTTCATGCCGCTCCGGACGCAATTTTTCTCGATTTCGCCGATCGCGGCGCGGCGCTCGATCTGGTTGCCGGTCTCCGCGCCAATTCTCCCGATGTCCCCATTGCCGGCGTCATCAATGATTCCGAAGACAGGTCCTGGCTGGCGGACGAAGGTATCACCTCGACCCTGGTTTATCCGTGCACCACGGAAGATTTTGAATTCGCCCTGCACGTCGCCATTCTGTCCGGCAGGACCAGCGTCAATCCGGATCTCTTCGCCTTCCTCCCCTCCAAAGCCGGCAGCGGCTGCAGCACGATAACCCTGAACACCGCCGCCGCCCTCGCCAACAGGCTTGACCGCAAGACTCTTCTCATCGAGGCTGACCTTCGCTCCGGGGTTCTCTCCCTGGCCCTCAACTGCGATCCTCCCGGATCCACCCAGCAGGCTGTTCAGCCGGGACAGGAGGTCGACACTTTTGTCTGGGACCGATGGTGCGCGACCTACGGTCAACTCCACCTTCTTCTGAGCAACCGCTCCATTCCCGAGACTCCGCCGAGTTGGAGCGAATATCACGCATTGCTCGACTCCGCCGCCAATTGCTATCAGAAAATTCTTGTGGACCTCCCGGAACTGGTGAACCCCGGAACATCGGAAATCGTCCGCAACGCCGGAGCCGTCTTCGTGGTCTGCACGCAGGAACTTCTGTCCCTCCGTCTCGCCGAACAACGCTTCAAGGAACTGATCGGATGGGGCGTCAAGGAAGAAAATATCCGCGTCCTGGTCAACCGCTGGCATGACACGGAACTTTCCCGCGACGACGTCCTCCGCACCGTCCGCCGCCCCATCGCCGCCGCCTTTCCAAACAACTACCGAGTCGTTCGCAAGTCCCTCCTGGACGGGGAAACCGTGAGTGAGGACTCCACTCTGGGAGCCGCTTTCCTGCAATTCGCCAGCAAACTCGCCGGGCTTCCCGCCCCGGCCCATGGCCGCTGGCAGCTTTCGAGGGTCCTCCACTCGCTCGCGCGGCGCTAAACCGGTCATACGGCGCTCCGTTTCAAGCGGAAATCACGGCTCCCAAGATGCGCCACAATGAAAATAAAGGATGCTTGCGGCCTTCGATCCTCTCGTGCGCCAGTGGTTCTCCGAGCGCTTCCACGCCGCAACCGAACCACAGCTCCGCGGGTGGGCCGAAATTGCCGCCGGCCGCGACACCCTCATTTGCGCCCCCACCGGTTCCGGCAAGACACTCGCCGCCTTCCTCTTCTGCCTCGATACTCTCGTCCGCGCCGCCCGCGACAACACCCTCGCCGATGAAACTTATGCGGTCTACGTCTCACCCCTGAAGGCCCTCAGCAACGATGTCCACAAGAACCTCGAGATCCCGCTCAAGGAGATCGCGAACCTCGCTGAAAGGCAACAAATCCCGCTCGCGCCCATCCGCACCGCTGTCCGCACCGGAGACACCCCCGCCTGGGAACGTCAACAGATGGGCCGCAGGCCGCCGCACATCCTCGTCACCACGCCCGAATCCCTCTACATCCTCCTTACCGCGGAGCGCTCCCGCCAAATGCTACGCTCCACCCATACGCTCATCATCGACGAGATCCATGCCGTTGCCGGTAACAAGCGCGGCTCCCACCTCGCGCTCTCCATCGCCCGCCTCGAAGCCCTTGCGAAACGCCGTCCGCTGCGTATCGGCCTTTCCGCCACAGTGAAGCCAGTGGAAGAGATTGGCCGCTTCCTCGGCCCCGGCGCACACATCATCGACATCGGCCACAAGCGCGCCATGGATCTTGCCGTCGAGGCGCCGCGAGATGAACTCGCCCCCGTCGCGAGCAACGAGACCTGGGCCGAACTCTACGACCGTATCGCCAACCTCATCCTCTCCCACCGCGCCACGCTCGTGTTCGTCAACACCCGCCGGCTCTCGGAACGCGTCGCGCACGCCCTCGGCGAGCGCATCGGCGAAGATCAGGTCATCGCTCACCACGGCAGCCTTGCCCGCCAGACCCGCCTCAAGGCCGAAAGCCGCCTCAAGAGCGGCGAGCTTCGCGCCGTCGTCGCCACCGCCTCCCTCGAACTCGGCATCGACATCGGCACGGTGGATCTCGTCTGCCAGATCGGCTCCACCCGCTCCATCGCCGTCGCCCTACAACGCATCGGCCGCGGCGGCCACTGGGTGGGCGCCATGCCCAAGGGCCGCATCTTCGCCACCACCCGCGACGAGTTGATCGAATGCGCCGCGCTCGTCTCCGCCATCCGCAAAGGCGATCTCGAGCGCATCGCGGTCCCGCAAAACGCGCTCGACATCCTCGCGCAGCAGATTGTCGCCGCCGCCTCGGCCGAGCCCTGGGAAGAAGACAAGCTGTTTGAAACCTTCCGCTCCGCCTATCCCTACCGAGCCCTCCCCCGCGCCGATTTCGACGCCGTCCTCCACATGCTTTCCGAAGGCATCGCCACCTCGCGCGGGCGCAGCGGAGCGTTCCTCCATCGCGACCGGATCAACGGCCGCATCAAAGGCCGCCGCGGAGCCCGCCTCGCCGCCATCACCTCCGGCGGAGCCATCCCCGACAACGCCAACTATGCCGTCATCGCCGAGCCGGACGGAAAATCCGTCGGCGCCCTTGATGAAGACTTCGCCGTCGAAAGCATGGCCGGTGACATTTTCCTCCTTGGCACGCATTCGTGGCGTATCAAGCGCATCGAATCCGGCCGCGTCCGCGTCGAGGACGCCAAAGGAGCCCCGCCTACCGTTCCTTTCTGGTTCGGCGAAGCCCCCGGCCGGTCCGCCGAACTCTCCGCCGAAGTCTCCCGCCTCCGGGAAGAGATTCTCGAGCGCGGCGAGAGCGCCCGGGAATTCCTCATGTCCGAATGCGCCCTCGATGAAGCCGGCGCGCGTCAGGCCGCCGCTTACATCCAGTCCGCCGCCGCCGCTCTCGGGGCGCTGCCCTCGCAGACCATGGTTGTGGCCGAGCGTTTCTTCGATGAGGCCGGCGGCATGCAGCTTGTCCTGCACTCTCCCTTCGGATCCCGCGTCAACCGAGCCTGGGGGCTCGCCCTCCGCAAGCGCTTCTGCCGCACATTCAACTTCGAATTACAGGCCGCCGCCACCGACAACGGCATCGTCATCTCGCTCAGCGAGCAGCATGCCTTCCCCCTCGAACTCGTTTTCGAATTTCTCCGCCCCGATACTCTCGAGGATGTCCTCACGCAAGCCCTCCTCCCGGCGCCTGTCTTCACGGCCCGGTGGCGCTGGAATGCCTCCCGCGCCCTCGCCATCCCCCGCTTCGCCGGAGGCCGCAAGATCCCCCCGCCCATCCAGCGCATGCGCTCCGGCGACCTCCTGGCCGCGGTCTTCCCCGACCAGGTGGCCTGCGCCGAAAATCTCTCCGGCCCCATTCGCATTCCTGATCATCCCCTGGTCAAGGAAACCATCGGCAACTGCCTGCATGAGGCCATGGACATCGATGCCCTCGGCCGCATCATCGCCGCCATTCGCAATGGCTCCATCCGTACTGCCACAGTCGAGACCACACAAGCCTCTCCGCTCTCCCACGAAATCCTCAATGCCAACCCCTATGCCTTCCTCGATGATGCCCCGCTCGAGGAACGCCGCACCCGCGCCGTGCAGATGCGCGGCACGCTCGGGGCCGACTTCTCCGGAGGAGCCGGCATTCTCGACGGCGCCGCAATCGTCGAAGCGAGCCGCGATGCCTGGCCCACCGTTCGCGACGCCGATGAACTCCACGACGCGCTCCTGACCCTCATCACCCTGCCGCCTGCCGCCGAATGGAACCACTGGTTCGACGAACTCGCCGCCTCCGGCCGCGCCTCCACCATCGCGCGCGAGGGGAAGACTTTCTGGATCGCCACCGAGCGCCTCCATCTCGCCTCCGATGCCGTCGCCACGCTCCGCGGCTGGATGGAATCCACTGGCCCTATCACTGCGCCCGCGCTCGCCGAAAAGCTCGCCTTGCCCATCGCCGAAATCCAGCAGGCGCTCGCGCGCCTCGAAGCCGAGGGCCAGATCCTCCAGGGCCGCTTCACCACCGTCAAAGGCGGCGTCGAATGGTGCAACCGCCGCATCCTCGCCCGCATCCACCGCCTCACCCTCGGCCGCCTCCGCCGCGAAATCGAACCCGTCACCGCCCTCCAGTTCCATCACTTCCTCGCCCGCTGGCAGCATGCCGCGCCCGGCACGCAACTCCAGGGCGTCGAAGGCGCGCTTCAGATTGTTCGTCAGTTGCAGGGCTACGAGATCCCCGCCTCGGCCTGGGAAAGCGAGATCCTCCCGCGCCGCATTCAATCTTACGACCCCGAATTCATCGACACTCTCTGCCTCTCCGGAGAAGTGATGTGGGGCCGTGTCTCCCCGCACCCCGCGATTGAAGGCGAAGGCAGCCGCCCCGTCCGCGCCACCCGTATCGCGCCCATCACCTTCTTCCTTCGCGAAGACGCCCCCTGGCTGATGGAGGCAGCTACCCCGGAACCCGTCAACCTTTCTCACCCCGCTCGCGAGGTGTTCACTGCCCTCCGGCAGTTCGGCGCCTGCTTCTTTGCCGACCTCGTCCGCGGCGCCCACCGCCTCCCGAGCGAAGTCGAAGATGCCCTCTGGGAATTGGTAGCAGCCGGACTCGTCACCGCCGACGGCTTCGAAAATCTCCGCGCCCTTATCGATCCCAAACGGCGCCGCGGCGAAGGCCGGGGCCGCCTCGCCCGTCCCCGCCACGCCGCCGGACGTTGGGCCGTCCTGCGCCACGTCCCCGGAGCACTCACGCGCCCTCGGCGCGAGGAGTCCGCCGCCCGGCAACTGCTCCTGCGCTGGGGCGTCGTCTTCCGCGATCTCCTCACCCGCGAAACCATTGCTCCCCCCTGGCGTGACCTTCTCCCCGTCCTCCGCCGCATGGAAGCCCAGGGAACCATCCGCGGCGGCCGCTTCGTTGACGGCTTCACCGGCGAACAATTTGCGCGCCCCGAAGCCCTCGACCTTCTCCGCAAAATCCGCCGCGAACAGCCGGAAACCATCTCTCCCTTCGAGCCAGCCCCGTCAGACCCGCTCAACCTTGCCGGCATCCTGCTCCCCGGTCCCCGCATCAGCGCCTTGGCCATGTCCACGCGTCAGGCAATTCAACGGGCCGAACCCACACTCACCCCCACACCCGCCCCCCCCCTGTCCGAATGAACCAAGAGATGCCCCCCACCCGCCGCAGTCTTCTTGCCTCCTCTCTCGCCCCCGCCCCCCCGCTCACCGCCGGCAAGCGCCCCACC
>JAIXKK010000050.1 GCA_026954325.1 Bryobacterales bacterium
CCCGTATGCCGCATAAGACGCGGCGATGCGGCCGTCTGCTTGCACACCGCCCCGTCCGGCGCCAGATTCCCTCGTAGAATCGCCGTTCCCCCTTCCTGCTGAAGCGCGTTTTCCACCGGCCGGATCACCGCGTCGTTCCAGCATTCCGCCTTCTCCACGTTCTCCGCAATCGTCTTCCCCGTCACCGTGAGACAGCCGCCGTGCAGCAGCGAAAGAATGCGCCGCATCACCACCGGCACTCCGCCAGCCGCGAAAAATTCCTCCATCAGATACTCCCCCGATGGCTTCACGTTCACCAAGAACGGCACGCTCCGCGAGATGGCGTCGAAATCGTCCAGCGCCAGCGGAACTCCCGCCCGACGCGCAATCGCCAGCAGATGCACCACCGCGTTCGTCGACCCGCCGATGGCCATGTCCACCGCCACCGCATTTTCGAGCGCCTCCCGCGTCAGGATGCGCGATGGCCGCAGGTCCTCCCGCGCCATCTCCACAATCCGCCGCCCGGAACGCTCCGCAATCTCGAGCCGCCGCGAATCCGGAGCCGGAATCGCCGCGCACCCCGGCAAAGCCAGCCCCAAAGCCTCCGCCAGGCTCGCCATCGTGGAGGCGGTCCCCATCACCGTGCAGTGTCCCGCGCTACGTCCCAGGCCCCCCTCCACCTCGCACAGTTCCTCTTCCGTGAGCTTCCCGGCGCGATACAGATCGAACAGCTTGCGCCCGTCGCTCCCCGCCCCCAGCTTGCGGTCGCGCCACAGTCCGCTCAGCATCGGCCCGCCCGTCACTACAATCGCCGGCACGTCCGCGCTTGCCGCTCCCATGATCTGCGCCGGCGTCGTCTTGTCGCATCCGCACAACAGCACTACCCCGTCCATCGGATTGGCGCGGATCGACTCCTCCACGTCCATCGCCATCAGGTTGCGCAACAGCATGCTGGTGGGGCGCACGAACATTTCGCCCAAAGAGATCGTGGGGAACTCGAGCGCTACCCCGCCCGCCGCCCATACCCCCCGTTTCACCGCCTCGGCCATCTGCCTCAGGTGGACATTACAGTTGTTGAATTCACTCCACGAATTGCAGATGCCGATAATCGGCTTTCCTTCGAAAATATGGCGGCCGAACCCTTCCGCCCGCAGCCACGCTTTCCTCGAGAATCCGTAATACTCCGGCGTGTCGAACCACTCGCTGCTTCTCAGCTTCTTTGTTCTCTTCATGGCGGCGCCTATCAGGTTACACGTAATTACAGCGTGATACATTTCTCTGTTCTCTCACTACATAGCAGGAACCATGTCACACACACTGCTGCTTGCCGCCGTCATCGGCTCACTCGCCGCCACTCTCTCCGCCCAGGCGCCCGGAACCGTTCCCGGCGTCTATATCATTGAGTTGAAAGAGGAATCGGCTTCTCAGTACGCCATGAAGACACGCTCCGCCTTTTCCTCCCGGCGGGCCGTCATGCAATCGCGCCGGAACGCCGTGCGGGCCTCCCAATCGGCCTTCCGCCGCGCCGCTTCCATCTCCGAAGGACAGGTGGTCCACACCATGGATACAGCCTTGAATGCCCTGGTTCTGCGCATATCGGATTCCGAGGCGAAGCGTCTTTCCGCGAATCCCCAGGTGCGCAAGGTGTACCCCGTCCATGAGATGAGGACATCCATGGATAAGGCGCTCCCGCTCCTGAACGTGCCCGCCGCGTGGCAAGCCATCGGCGGAGCGTCCAACGCGGGCGCGGGGATCAAGATCGCCATCATCGACACCGGCATCGACGAAACGCATCCCTCGTTTCAGGTGCCTTCGCTCTCCCCTCCGCCCGGATTCCCCAAGTACGGCAACGTCGCCGACATCGGCCAGACGAACCATAAGGTCATCGTGGCGCGAAACTACACGGCGACTTTGCATCCGGCCGTCGTTGACCTGGAAGATCAGGTCGGCCATGGCACCGCGGTTGCGATGGCGGCGGCCGGGATGCCGGTCCAGGGCCCCGAAGGCACAACCATCTCCGGCGTGGCGCCGGGCGCGTGGCTCGGCTCCTACAAGGTAGGCGTCCCCGGACAAGGTCCTCCGAATACCGGCGGCGTGAGCCGGAGCGACGTGACCCTCAAGGCGATCGACGATGCCATCGCCGACGGCATGGATGTCATCAACCTGAGCCTGACGGTGGAATCTTCTTGGATTGTTCCCCCCGCGGAATTCGAACTCTACGATGTCGCCGCGCGGCAGGCTTCGGCCATGGGTGTACTGATGATCGTGGGGGCGGGTAACGACGGTCCGGAACGGCTCACCATCGCATGCAGCCCGAGCTACCACAACCTGCTGGTCGGCGGCACGAATAATAGCCGGCTGCTCGGTGGCGCCGCCGCGCTGTCTGACAACTCGACCTACGTGGCTGTCCCTCCCGTGCCGCCGTACGCGCTTCCGCCTCCGGTCTCCGGCGTGGTGACGATCGTGGATGATGCGGACCCGGTGGGCCACGGCTGCCTTCCCCTCCCCGCCGGGAGCCTCGCCGGCCGCATCGCCCTGCTGCACGCCACGGCCACGTGCGCCTTTCAGACCATGCTTGGGGCCGCTCGTGACGCGGGCGCTTCCGGAGCCATCGTTTATCTGGAAGGCTACCAGGATCCGCCTCTCTACACCACCGGCGGCGTGAATCTTCCCTCCGTCTCGGTCGGCGCCTCGGACGGCCAGGCGATCGCCGTCAAGGTTCATTCAACGCCCGGCCTGTCCGCCACCTTGAACCTCGCCCGGAACTCCACCCCCGTCAATTCGAACCGTGTCGCCGGCCTTTCTTCTCGCGGCCCGGATTCCAGCTTCCTCATCCGCCCCGACCTTCTTGCCGTGGCGAACTATGTGTACGCCGCCACTCCGGGCAATCAGTTCGTCTTTCAAAGCGGCACCAGTTTTGCCAGCCCCATGGTGGCCGGAGCCGCCGCCATCCTGCGGGCCGCGCGTCCCGGCCTCGCCGTGGAACAGTATTTTTCGCTGCTCACCAATAGCGCCA
Source organism: Bryobacterales bacterium (assembly GCA_026954325.1). GTDB lineage: Bacteria > Acidobacteriota > Terriglobia > Bryobacterales > Bryobacteraceae > CADEFT01. The sequence continues at coordinate 2,996 of JAIXKK010000050.1, forward strand.
CCCAACTCATGCCGGACGGGCAACATCTTGCCCCGGTAATGGAACAAGGCGCCGGACGCCTGAACCTGGACGCGGCGCTCAAAACGACACTCGCCGCAGTGCCGCGGTCGCTCAGCTTTGGCCAGGGCGCGGCAGGCGTGAACAGGACCCTCTCCGTCAGCCTGGTCAACCTCGGCCCCGCCGCCGACACGCTGCAACTGTCCATTCAATCCATCGATGGCGTGGTCACTCCGTCGCTCTCGGCGGCCAGTGTGCCGCTGGCCTCCGGCCAATCGGCATCGGTCAGCCTGACTCTGGCCGCGGGCAGCCTGGCGCCGGGCGAATACCAGGGCTACGTCCGCGTCCGCGGCACGGCCACGAACTCCGAGATGCGCATCCCGTACTGGTATGGCGTCGCCTCCGCCACGCCCAAGTTCATCAAGGTTTCCGCCGGCCTCCCCGTACCCGCCGGTGCCCCGCGGCGCGGTCTGTTCTTCTTCCGCATCACGGACGCCATCGGCATTCCGATTCGCGCTACCCCAACCGTGCAAGTCCTCTCCGGCGGAGCCACCGATCCCCAAGTCTTCAAACTCGACTCCTGGCGCGATCTTTTTTACTGCTACGCGCTTCCCAGCCCCACCCCGGGGGACAGTCTCTTCCGCATCACCCTCGGCGGGTTGACTCGCGACGTGCTTGTCAACTTCGCCGCCGCCGCGCCGACAGTCCTGGCCAACACACCCTACTTCGGAGACGTGCTCGCCGGCTCATACCGGGATGCAGCCGTGACCATCACGAACGGCGGCAGCGCCACGCTCACCGTGACATCGCTCACGACGACAGATTCCCAATTCCAGGTGTTGAACATGGCGTCCGGATTCTCGCTTGCGCCAAACACGAGCCAGACGGTGACGGTGCGGTTTTCGCCCGTTCGATTGGGTCTTCAGGCGGAATCCTTGATCGTCAAAAATAACGATCCCCTCAATCCGGATTCCCCCGTCCAGTTGCGGGGGTACGGCATCTCCCCGGACGGGCCGATGCGCATATCCCTCGATAGCAACTTCCCCAGTTACTCCTGGGGCTTCACTTCCGGAGCCTCCACCGCCTATTTCGTGAGCCGCATTACGCCCCCTAAATACCCCGCGGTGCTCCAGAGCATCGAGATCTACTTCGGAGATCGCGCCGACGGCTTGCCGGTGGGAACGCCGCTGACCGTGGTCGCGGCGCCGAATCCGAGCGGATCGCAAAATATCAACGGAGCCGTATTCCAGACCGCCGCCGGCACTGTCGGGAAACTCGGCTCGTTCAACACCTTCCCCGCGCCGGCCGTCACCGTCAACTCCGGCGATCTCCTGGTCGGCATGATGGTGAACAACCCGGCGAATGTCTATCCCGCCGATACGGACACGACCACGCCCGCGCAACTTCGGGCTTACACCAGTGCGAACGGCGTCACCTTCTTCCAGGAACCGGCCGCGGCCGGCAACTTTCTCATCCGCGCCACCGTGACCTACCCCGGAGGCTGTACGTTCCAGATCTCCCAGACCTCGGCTTCCGTGTCTCCCGGCGGCGACAATGGGCGCATTCCGGTCAGCGCCTCCTCGCCCTTCTGCTCCTGGTCCGGGCAAACCACCGCGTCATGGATTACTCTTGCCGCCGCCGGCCAGGGTCAAGGCCGCGGCGCGCTCGCATTCACCGCCGCGCCCAATCCCGGCGCCGCCCCGCGCTCGGCCGCCATCTCGCTCGGGGGAACCACCATCAATGTCTACCAGCCGGCCGCCGGATGCGCTTTCACCTTGAGCACGCAGTCGCTCTCCGTTCCGGCCGCGGGCGGAGCCTCTTCCGTCACCGTGAACACCGCTCCCTCCTGCTCGTGGACGCCCGCCGCGCAGCCCTCCTGGGCTACGCTCACCAGCGGTGCCGCCACCGGCACGGCAAACGCGGCGCTCTCCTCGGGAGCCAATTCCACAAGCTCCGCCCGCACGGGCTCGCTTGAGGTGGCGGGCTTCCTCGCCCAGTTGCTGCAACCCGCCGGTAGCCCCGCGCAGATCTTTCAGGACGTGCCGCTCTCGAATCCCTTCAGCCCCTACATCGGCCTGATGAAGGACAACGCGATCACCTCGGGATGCACCACCACCACGTATTGCCCCGATGCCACCACCACCCGCGGCCAGATGGCGGTGTTCATCGTGCGCGCGCTGATGGGCGATTCGTTCGACTATCAGCCGGGGCCGTACTTCACGGACGTGCCCGCCTCCCATCCGTTCTTCAAGTACATTCAGAAAATGCGCCAACTCGGCGTCACCTCCGGGTGCACCGCTTCCACCTATTGTCCCGATGCCCCGGTCACCCGAGGCCAGATGGCGGTCTTCATTGTCCGCGCGCGGCTCGCCCTGCAGCCGGGCGCGGCGCTGTTCTCTCCACCCTCGGCGTTCTTCACCGATGTCCCGGCATCCCATCCCTTCTTCAGCTTCGTTCAGAAGATGAAACAACTGGGCATCACCGGCGGCTGTACCGCCTCCGCCTACTGCCCCGATGACCCGACCACGCGCGGACAAATGGCGGTGTTCATCCTGCGCGGCATTCTGACACCCTGATTTTTGATTTTCCCAGGGCGCCTCCGGTATCGTTACAATATTGTCCCGCCCAGGAATTTCATGTCCGGTAGTGCTGCTTCTGGCCTGTATCTGCGCCGCGCAGGAGACCAGACTCGAGAAGCCCGCCGAGGCGCCCAAACCCGCCGCCGGCCAGGGCGACGCGCGTACTGACCTGAATCTGCTCGGCCGCGCCAATACCCAATCCGGAGAAAGCCGCCGAAACGAAAACGTTCAGTTCAACCTCATCGACAACAATGCGCTCAAGGAACTGAACATCCGGCTCGGCACCACCGCCACCATCGTTTCCGAATTCCGTCCCGAGCGCCAGTACTACGGCGTCGAGTTCGGCAACTCCCCGCCCGCCCTTCCGCACCTGGCCGCGTCGAAATACGTCGCCGGATTTCACGGCCTGCTCTTTGCCACCCACGGCAACAGCGTCTTCGGCGCCCGTTCCTTCTTTCAGGTGGGTGGCGTGAAGCCGGCCCACGAAAACAACTACGGCCTCAACCTCACCTCGAAGCTCTGGAAGAACGCCTTCCTCACCCTGGACGGCGCCCAACAGAAGATCCGCGGCAACGTGAACGGCAATGTGCTGGTCCCCCGCCCCGATGAGCGGACCCCGCTTGCCGCCGATCCCCGCGTGCGCGCCCTCATCCAGCGCTTCCTCGCCGCCTTTCCCGCGGAACTCCCCAACCGCACCGACATTGACCCCCGCGCCCTCAACACCAACTCTCCCCAGCGCATCAACACGGACACGGCTTCGCTCCGCCTCGATCAGATCCTCTCCCCCCGCGACCGGCTCACCGCCCGCCACGCCTGGACCACGCAGCAACTCGAGGCCTTCCAGTTCGTCGCCGGCCAGAATCCGGACACCACCACCAAATCGCACAACGCCCGCCTTACCTGGGAACGGAACTGGTCCGCGGCCACTGACATGGAGCTTTCCGCCGGCCTTGACCGCGTTCGCTCGCTGCTCGTTCCCGAGCCGAACGCCGTGGGTCCCCAGGTACAGATCGGGACCGTGTTCACCACCCTCGGCCCGGGTTCGAACGTACCCATTGACCGCATCCAGAACCGCTTCCGCTACGCCGCTCTCTTCAGTCAGCGACGTGGGCGGCACAGCCTGATCGCCGGCGGCGAACTGACGCGCCTTCGCTTCAACGGCCGCGAAGCGAGCAGCAATCGGGGCAATTTCTCATTCCGCAACGACTTTGGCCGCGACGCCGTCACCAACTTCCTGCTCGGCATCCCCAGCCGCTATTCCACCGGCATCGGCGACCTCAACCGAGGCTTCCGCAATTGGGAGCAGCAGTACTTCGCCGGCGATACCTGGCAAGCCCGTTCGAATCTTACCCTGAGTTTCAGCCTTCGCTACCAACCCATGCTTGCCCCTCATGAGGTCAACAACCGTACCCTCATCCCCTACGATTGCGATTGCAACAACGTCGCCCCGCGCTTCGGGTTAGCCTGGCGCCTCCCTCCCCGCCGCGGCATCATCCGCGCGGCCTACGGACTCCACTACGGCGAAGTCTTCCCCGTCACCTTCCAGCAACTCCGCTGGAATCCGCCGGACTTCCAAAAAATCGAGGTGCAGGCGCCGGACCTGCTCGATCCGCTCCGGAATGCAGTCATCAGCCCCGATGGGCGCAGCACCCTATTCATCGTTCCGCCCAATTTGAAAACTCCCTACTCGCACCAGTACAACTT
>JAIXKK010000006.1 GCA_026954325.1 Bryobacterales bacterium
ACCCGGAGGAGAGCGGCCGGAACGGTCCGTGGCGGAATTCATCGAGGAGCACTACGGAAGGGAGACGGTGGATTACCTGGCCGAACCCCTGCTTTCCGGCGTGTACGGCGGAAATCCGTGGGCGTTGAGCGTGAATGCCGTGCTGCCGCGGTTCGTCGAGATGGAGAGGAAATACGGCAGTCTGACGCGCGGGGCGCTGGAGGCGCGGAAGCGAATGCCCCCGAGTGGCGCGTTATTTCGTACGTTCCGGCGAGGGCTGGGGAGCCTGGTGGAGGCGGTCGAGCAGCGGCTTGCCGGCGCGATGAGGGTGGCGCATGCCGAGGCGGAGGCCTTCGAGCGGCACGGAGATGGATGGCGAGTCCGGGCGGGCGGCGAGTGGATAGAGGCTTCGCATGTGGTGCTGGCGGTTCCGGCGTACGTGGCGGGTTCTTTGCTCCGGCCGCTCGATGCGGAACTGGGGCGGCTGCTCGATACGATAGATTACTCTTCGTCGATGACTGTGGCGCTCGCTTACCGGCCGGGCCGGCTTCCGTTTGAGCCTGACGGATTCGGGTTCCTGGCGCCCGGCAAGGAGCGCAGGAAATTGCGCGCCTTGACGCATGTGCAGAACAAGTTCCCGTTCCGGGCGCCCGAGGGCTACGCGGTGATCCGGTGCTTCCTCGGTGGCGCGGGGAAGGAAGCAGTGATCGAGGAATCGGACGCGGCGATCTTGCGTGGGGTGATGCGGGACCTGCGGGAGATGATCGGGTTGGACGTGGCGCCGGACTATCAGCGGATTGTACGGTGGCCGCGGGCGATGGCGCAGTACACCCTCGGGCACGCCTATCGCGTGAAGAAAATCGAGGCGCGGGTGAACAGGCTTCGGCGTGTGTTCCTGGCGGGGAATGCGTACAGCGGGATCGGGGTTCCGGATTGTATTCGGACGGGGAGATTGGCGGCGGAAGCGATTGCGCGAGGGGATCGGGAAGCGATCCGATAAACGCAGGGATCTTTAATTGGATGTCCGACCGCGGGCATCACACCGTCAGACGAGACTACATGACGCCCGGCTGTATCGGAGACAGCCCGTGGGGGTCACGGAAGAAGAGTTGTTGACTTGAGAGAGAACCTCATGATATGAGGTTCCTTTCAATGCGTAAGAACATTTTTTCCCTGCTGCTGATCGGTCTTCTTGCCGGCTGCTCGAGACATCACGACGGCAACCAGAATGTCGGTGTGACCTGGGGGCTCGACGTCATCAGCGCCGTGGCCGGCGACTCCAACAACATTCACCTTCCAATCCTCAAGTGTAGCTTCAACGGCTTCGTTGAGGACGTGTCCGAATACCGCGCTTGGGCGGCGAAACGCAAGGACGAGAATGCCTCCATCTCCGTCACCGTGCCCAGTGCCGGTACGTTTTACCCCGCCTTCATCTTCTACGACAGTGTGGGCGACGAACGCATCGGGATCTTCGTGAACGGCAAGCAGGTGGGTACCGCGGCGGCCAACGCCGATGACAATCGTCAGAAGCTTTACTTTCTTACCCGGCCGCAGACTTTCAAAGGAGGGGAAACCGTTGAACTAAAGGCGCTCACCAAGGAAGGCCAATACAAGACCGAGGATCTCTTCCTCCTGAGAGAAAAGCCCCAGGAGAAGGTGCCCGACTATGTCATCAGTCAAGTCGAGGCCAGGGCCAAGGCCGATTCGGTAACCATCACCTGGCTCACCAACTGGCCCTCCGCCGGAGCCGTCGAGACTGACGACCCGGCAATCCGCGCGAGTGAAGAGGCGCCCTTCAATAATCATCGTCTGCGCCTCGGTAAACTTACCGTGGGCAAGACCTATCGCTACCGCATCGTCGCCCGCTCCCGCGAGGGCAATATTGTATCGAGCGAGTGGCAGACTTTTCACACCGCCGCGCCGCGGACTGCCGCGGGGTCCGCCAGGAAAGAGCGTCTGGCTCTCAAGATCGAGAAAGGCGAACTCCCCGTCACCGCCGGTGTTCCATTCCCCAAGGGAACGCTCGGCTCGGAAGATCATCTGCGGTTGGTGGACTCCGCCTCCAGGGAGATCCCGCTTCAGACAAGCGTGCTTCAACGTTGGCCTGATGGAAGCATCAAATGGGTGCTCCTTGATTCCGCCACCAAAGACACCGCGGCCGTGCTGGAGTACGGATCGGAAGTGACGCGCGGCGCGCCGGAGTCTCCGTTGAAGATCTCCGAGAACGATGATGCCGTCATCATCAACACCGGAGCCATCCAGTTTGCCATCTCGAAGAAACGATTCGGCCTGCTCGAACCGGCGCCGGACGGGAGCGGCGAGTTTACCGCCAAACCCGCTGAATTCCTGCTCACCGGGTCCGACGGCGTTGTCCACTCCAGCCTGAATGCACCGGATCAGGTAGTCATCGAGGAGCGCGGACCTGTCCGCGCCATGGTGCGGATCTCCGGCCACCATCAGGGGCCGGGCGGAAAGAATTTGTTTCGCTACATCGTCCGGCTCCATGCCTGGGCCGGCCGTCCCTATGTCCGCATTCAGCACACCTTCGAAAACGACAACACCGCGCGGGATTTTACGGAAATCAAGAGTTATATCGTTCGCGTTCCATTGGCCGGAGCGGCCGAACACTGGGCGCTCGGTGGCGCCTCGGGATCTTTTTCTCCGGGGCTGCTTGCGACTTTACAGCAACACACCGATGACCGGTATACCCTTCAGCCCAACGGCGCGCGGGGAAGGCGAGCGGAGGGCATTGCTGAATGGGACGACGGCGCACACTCCGTCACGCTTGCGGTTCGCGACTTCTGGCAAACCTATCCGAAGGATTTGAAGGTCTCTCCTGAAGGTTTTGAACTCGCCCTCATGCCGCCGATTCGGAGCGATGAGTACGACCAGGCCAACGGTACGATCGACGAACATCGCATCTACTACTACCTCCACAACGGGGTGTACAAACTTCGCCAGGGAATGTCAAAGACGCAAGACTTCTGGTTCGAGTTCGGCAAGCCGAAGGTCCGTGCCGCCGTCAGCGATGAGCAACGGGTCCGAATGGCCGCAGCCTCCCCGGATTGGTACGAAAAGACGGGAGTCTTTGGAGAACTCTCCGCCCCTGGCCCGTCCAAGGTGGTCAGGCAATACGACGACGTGTTTACGCAGACCTTTGCCGGTTACCTTCGCGACCGCGAAGGCTCGCGTGAATACGGCATGCTCAATTTCGGCGACTGGTGGGGTGAGCGCTTCATCAACTGGGGCAACAGCGAGTACGACACTCAGCACGCCTTCCTGCTTCAGTTCCTCCGCACCGGCGACTGGCGTTACTTCCTGGCCGCCGAGGAGATGGAATGGCACAATCGAGACATCGATGCGATTCACGCGCACTCCGATCCCATGCAGGTTGGAGCCGTCTATGCGCACGCCATCGGCCACTCGGGCGATTACTACCAGGCGCGCCCCACGGCGGGAGCGCCGAAAGGCGGCTTCCGCGAGGGCAGTCCCAGAAGCCATTTCGCCGCGGACCACACCTTCATTGAAGGCCACTTCGATTATTACTTCCTCACCGGCGATCGCCGCTCGCTCGACACCGCCCTCGGCACTGCCGATCGTTACGACAGCTACTTCACCCGCAACTACGACTTCAACAACTGCCGCCAACCCGGCTGGCATCTCATTATGACCATGGCCGCCTATAACGCCACCAACGATCCCTTCTATCTCAACGCGGGACGTATGACCATCGAACGGGTTCTGGAGCGCCAGACGCCGGACGGTGGTTGGAAGCGGCAGATGGTGCCTGGCCATTGTTTTTGCAAACCTCGCCACCAAGGCAATGCGGGCTTCATGGTCGGTGTGCTGCTCACCGGAATGCGCCACTATTACGAAGCCACCGGCGATCAGCGCGTTGCCGGTTCCATTGTCAAAGGCGCGCGCTTCCTGGTGAATGACATGTGGATTCCGTCGGCTCGAGGGTTTCGCTACACCTCGTGCCCCAACTCGAGTTCTGGATCATGGTCGAACTTTCTGCTCTTCGATGGCATCGTCTTTGCCCACGCCCGCACCGGGGACCAGCGGCTGAGGGATGTGCTTTTGAGCGGAACCGATGGAGCCTTGGAAACGATGGTGGAAGCCGGCAAGCGCGATGGGGCCGCATGGGGCAAGGGATTCACCCAGTACACGCGGGTCGTGCCCCAGTTCCTCCGGTATCTCGCCAATCTGAAAGAAAGCGGGACGGCCAGGCGCGTCGATTGAGCCTCCACCGGCATTTTGCGGCAATTCATCCTGGAACAGTCCGGCCTTTTCCCGGCCCTGGCGCGTTCTCCCGGATGGATTCGGCGGCGAGTTGGGCGATGTCCATGAGCTTCGGGGGGGCGTTCGAGACGGCGGTGAGCGCATCGCGGAACATGGTGTTGCAGAACGGGCAGGCCGCTCCCACTACTTCGGCTCCGGAGCCCACCAGTTCTTTGGCGCGGGTCATGTTAATGCGGGCGCCCTTCTCCTCGCCGAGGAAAATAAGCCCCCCGCCGGCGCCGCAGCAGAAGGAGCGCTCGCGGGCGCGTGGAGGATCAATGACCAGTCCGCCGAGGGAGGCCGCGGCGCGGGGTTCCTCGTAGATCTCGCGGTAGCGTCCGAGATAGCAGGGGTCATGGAAGACAACCTTGCGATCCTGGGCGTATTTCGGGAGCTTGTCCATGTGCCGCGCGAGAAATTCGCTGTGGTGCTCGATCTGGACGCTCTTTCCGAACTCCTTGTAGTCTTCCCCCATGGTGCGGACGCAGTGCGGGCAGATGGAGAGGACCTTGGCGACCTTGTTTGACTCGAGGTTCTCGGTGTTCTGTTCGGCTAATTGGCCGAAGATGAGATCATTGCCGAGGCGGCGCGCCGAATCGCCTGTGCAGCGCTCCTTGCGGAGGACTCCGTAGGTGACGCCGAGGTGGTTCAGAACCTCCGTAAACGCCACGATGATCTCTTTGCCTTGCGGATCGAAAGCTCCCATGCAGCCAAGCCAAAGGCAGTATTCCTGGCCGCCGTCGTAAATGGGAAATTGGTGTCTGTCAAGGAACTTCTGCCGCTCACCGGAGGAGAATCCCATCGGATTGCCGTTACGTTCCAGGTTGAGGAACAGTTTGTTGCCGTAGTCATCCTCCCACTTGCCGGTGTTGGTGGCGCCGCGCCTGAGTCCGATGATGACAGGCAGGTGCTGGATGCCGACAGGGCACTGGAATTCGCAGGCGCCGCAGGTAGTGCACTGGAAGATGGCTTCCTGCAACAGATACTTTCCGAGGAGCGGATCCTCGCCGGCGGGGCCGAATTCATTCAGGTAGCCGCGGACGCCGAGGATGATCTCTTTCGGATTGAGAATCTTGCCGGTGTTGTAGGCGGGGCAGTGTTCCGTGCAGCGTCCGCATTCGACGCAAGTGAAGGCTTGCAGGGCGGCGATCTGGGTAACGTCCTTGCCGGTGTCGAGGCCGAAATCTTCATCGTCCACCAGTGGAGGAATCTTGCTGAATCCGTCCCGCTTGAAGAACACGGTCAGCGGGCTGATGAGCAGGTGCATGTGCTTGGTGTGGGGGACGAGGGGGAGGAAGCCGAGAATGGTGGCCGTGTGCACCCACCATAGGAGGCGCCCCGCGGCGCCTTTGGGCTCGAGAATGTAGTCCGCGAGGTAGGTAGCCATGAGGGCAAAGATGAGAAAGGCGATGATCCCGGATTCCGCTTTGACGGGACCGAGCCATCTCGGCTGGAAGACAAATCTGCGGAATGCGAGGCCCAGGATGCCGATGCTCACCAGGACGGCGAAGATGGCCGCGAAGGCGAAGTACAAGCGGCCGAAGGAGCCATCCGGTGTGAGAAACTCGAGGCCGAACCCCGCCGCGAAATGATTGACGGTGATGAGGGCGAAGGCGAGGAAGCCCCAGAAGACCAAAGCGTGAGCCAATCCGGGAAGAGGCCGCTGAGAGATGACTTTCGACTGGAGCAGTACCTCCCAGATGAAGACCCGGAGTCGCGCTGCGACGGAGCCGAGGGCGAAGCCGATGTCCTTTTTCGAAGACTGGACGATCCCGGCCACCCTGCCGAAGCGCTGCCAGAATGCGAAGACGGAGACGGCGATTGCCGCCGGTAGGATCAACTTTTCGACCCAGGTAGGGTTCTCCATAGAAAGCAGATACTACCACGCTACAATAAACTGGCGGAGGATTAAACGCAATTGAGATTTCTTGTTTCGGGGGCGGCGGGGTTCATCGGCTCTCACTTCTGCGGCCGGCTTGTGGCGGACGGCCACGAGGTGGTGGGAGTTGACAACTTCATCACGGGGAACCGTGGAAACCTGGAGCATCTCGAGGGAAATCCGTTTTTCCGGCTGGAGGAGCATGACGTCACGACGCCCTTCACCGGACGCGGACCTTTTGACGGGGTGATCCACATGGCGTCGATTGCCAGCCCCAGGTTTTATTTCGCGCATCCGGTTGAGACGTTGGAATCCGGCTCCACGGGGACGCGCAATATGCTCGAGGTGGCAAGGCGGGACAAGGCGCGCTTTCTCCTCACCTCCACGTCGGAATGTTATGGAGATCCGGAAGTTCATCCACAGGTGGAGACGTATTGGGGGAACGTGAATCCGGTGGGGCCGCGATCGTGCTATGACGAGAGCAAACGGTATGCGGAGGCGATGACGATGGCATACCACAGGGTGCATGGCGCGCGGACGGCGATCGCCAGGATCTTCAATACCTACGGGCCCCGAATGGCTTTGGATGACGGACGGGTGGTGCCGGCATTTGTGGACCAGGCGTTGCGCGGGCGGAAGTTGACGATTTTTGGCGACGGCTCGCAGACCCGGAGTTTCTGTTACGTGAGGGATCTGGTGGAGGGATTGGTTCTGCTGCTGTTTTCCGAGGAGCGCTATCCCGTCAATCTGGGCAATCCCGAGGAGATGACGATTCTGCAATTTGCCGAACGCATCCGCGGGGCGGTGGACCCCACGCTCGAGTTCGAGTATCTGCCGCTGCCTCAGGACGACCCGAGACGGCGGCGTCCTGACATCGGCAAGGCGAAACGCCTGCTGGGATGGGAGCCCAGAGTGTCATTGGACGATGGGATACGGGAGACGATCGCCTATTTTCGCGGGCTGCGGTAGGCTTCAGCGTTTTCTCTTCTTGGGACCGACATTGCGCGGATCGAGGAGATGTTTCGGGCGGAAGCGCTTCTCGTCCCACTCGAAGGGTTGCGCAAGATGGACGCCGACGAAGTAACCGTCGTCACGGTATACACAGTAGCGG
>JAIXKK010000026.1 GCA_026954325.1 Bryobacterales bacterium
GCCGGATGGCGTTGCTACGGGCCGCGGAGATTGCCGGAGGACAACGCTGGGGGGCACATGTCAAGCGCGAACAAGTCACGCTACCCGCGAGTGATATTCCGATACTCGGCGACAAAGAGTCGCGGCACAACCTTGTTGAAGTCATGAACATGTGCGCTACTCTTGAAAGGCTCATAGACGCTTTGAAGTGGGCCAAGACCGCTCTCGGCGCCCATGAAGTCGAACACTGCCATCCGACGACAGGCTCCTCTGCCGCGCGACGCCGCGCGGGCCGGCCGGACAATGATCTCGTGCTGGTGGAGAGAGGGCAGACCGATATTGTGGCTGCGTTCGAAGTCTCGGATATCGTGGGCAAGAATCCGGCAGTGAAGCATAAGAAAGACCTTCTGAGCCTGGGGGCACTGGACCCCGGCGGATCCGTTGTAGCGCGGGAGTCGTGGCCCCAACGCCGGCTATTTATCGTATCTTCTCAAAGACCCGGCGGAATCGCCGGCCTGAAGTTCATTTGCAAAGCCGAGGCGCCTTCAGTGATCGCCGAGGTTTTGCCCGGCGCTGAAGCTGCCGGGAGTTGCCTCCAGCACCCCTCTTGTTCCCGTAGTTAGACCGGTTCCCCGCAGTGTGTGCGCTTTACAGCTTCACTCATGACTGCCTACGGAGGCAGGCCGCCGCCTACCTCCAATCAGTTGAAACGGCGCAATCGGCTAAACCGCGATGCCCAACTTCGCATACCACGGCTTGGCCGGAGCCAGCGCCGCGTTCACTGCATTGATGTTCTTCACACCCTCCGTGGACAGCCAGTCCTCCAGCGCCTTCACGCCGCTCTTGGCGTACACCGGAATCCCGTCCTTCCACGTCGCCCGTCCGCACAGCACGCCGGAAAATCCCGTCCCGGCATCCGCCGCCATGCGCAGCGATTCGGTGAACTGATCATTATTCACGCCCGCGCTCAGGTAGATGAACGGTTTCGTCGCCACATGCGCGCACCGCCGGAAATGATCCAGGGCTTCCGCCATCGAGTACACCTTCCGCCCCTTGTACACGGCGCTGCCTTCCACGTAGTTCGCGTTCACCGGAACTTCCACCTTCAGCACGTCCACATGGTAATGTTCCTTCGTAAACTCCTCCATCGTCCGCCGAACCACTTCGGGCTTGATCTTCGCGTATTCGGGACCCTTCTCGTCCCCTCCCTTCGGATCGTAGCCGACAAACTCCAGGAAGAACGGAATCTGCAAGTGCTCGCACTCGGCGCCGATGCGCTCCACGAATGCGTGCTTGATGTCGTTCACTTCGGGCTCGTCAAACGGCGTGTAGTAGATCAGGATCTTCACAGCATCGCCGCCCCAGTCCTTGATCCGCTTCGCCGAAACATGCGGCAGAAGGTCGGGCAGGCGTCCCGGTTGCGTGTTGTCGTAGCCGCTCTTTTCATAGGCCAGCAGCAGGCCGGCGTTGGAACTGCGCGCTTTGGCGGCCGGTAGCCCGAACTCGGGGTCAAGCAGTATGGCGCTCGCGTGCGGTGTCAATATCCTGGTCACCGCAATCTTGAATTCCGACATCATCTCATCGGAGACGGCGCTCTGGGGCACTCCCTTCGCCGACGCGATCGATTTCGACAAACTGCCTCGCTGATCCATGGCCGCGGCGGCAATCACGCCGTGCTCATTGGAAAGCGCTTTCATGTGCTTCAGTTTTCCTTCGGAAATGCTCACAATGACTCCTTCAAATAGGCTAACTCCCAGTATACGGGGCTGCGCCCGCCGCCCGCCCCATCAGCCGGCCGCTACTCCACCGCCGGTGCCATTTCCGGGCGCGCTCCACGTCGCTCAGAATCTGTGCCTTCAACGCCTCCGGGCTCTCAAATTTCCGCTCGTCCCGTAAACGCCGGGTCAATTCCACGCGGATCCGCGATGGCGGCGCCTCGAGCCGCTCCAGAATGTAGGTCTCCACCGCGAGATGCTTTCCGCCGAAAGTCGGCCGGAATCCCACGTTCGTCACCGATGGCCAAATCCGCTCGTTTTCCAGGTCCATGGTGCGCGTGACGTACACGCCCACCGCCGGCAGCACCTCCGCCGTGGCTTCGATGTTCAACGTGGGCACCGTCTTTCGCGACCCCACGCCGTGCCCCTTCACCACTTCCCCTTCGACGGATACGAACCGTCCCAGCAGGCGCGCCGCTCCCGGCACGTTCCCCGTCTGGATGCGTCTGCGGATCTCACTGCTTGAAACCACCACTCCCCGCATTGTCACCGCCGGCAAGGCGCGGAACTCGAAGTGATGCTCCATCCCCAACCGCGCCAGCGTGTGGACATCGCCCGATTGCCTGTGCCCAAAGCGGAAATTGTCGCCCACCACCACCGCCCTCGCCTGTAGCGTCTCCACCAGAATCCGCCGCACGAAATCATCCGCCTCCAGTGACGCAAGCTGAAGGTCGAAGGGCAGCACCAGCACTTGCGTGATGCCGCATTCGCCCATGTAGCCGCAGCGCTGGGCGATCGTCGTCAGCAGTTTCGGGGCCCGCTCCGGAGCCACCACCTTCGCCGGATGCGGATCAAACGTCAGCACCGAAGGAGCCCATCCGTTCGCCGAGGCGATCTGCGTCACCTCGCGCAACAACCGCCGGTGGCCGCAATGCACCCCATCGAAATTTCCGGCGGTTACCGCGCAGGGGCCGAATCGTCCCAGCGCCTCTTCCGGGCTGTGAAAGATCAGCGGCGCCGCCGGCATCTACTCCGCCCCTCCCACCGTGATCTCCAAACCGTCATAAGCCAGCCGCACGCCCGCCGGCAGCAGTTCTTCCGTGCGCGCGTGCGCCAGATCGTGCGAGATGTGCGTGAAAAAAGTCCGCTCCGGCCGCAACATCTCCACGTACCGCAGGCTCCGTTCCACGGTGGAGTGCGTGGGATGCGGCTTGTGCCGCAGCGCGTCAAGGAACAGCACTTCCAGGCCCCGCAATTTCGCCAGCGACTCTTCCGGGATCTCGCTGTGATCGGTAAGATAAGCCAGCCCGCCGAAACGGAACCCGTACGTCGTGCCCTTCCCATGCTTCAGCCGGATGGGCAACACCGGTGTCCCGAATAGATCAAGCACGTCATCCTCCCCGAAAACGTGCGCCCGCAGTTTCGGCACCCACGATTCCGATTCCTCTTCCGAAAAGATGTAGGCGAACACCCGCTGGAGCACCGCGATGGTCTCCTCCGAACCGTAAATCGGGATTTCGCCCCCGTGCCGGAAGTTGAACGGCCGCGTGTCATCGAGCCCCATGATGTGGTCCGCGTGCGCATGCGTGAACAGAACGGCGTCCAGGCGATCAATGCCGCGGCGCAATGCCTGATAACGGAAGTCCGGCGTCGTGTCGATCACCACCGAGCGCCCCGCGAACCGCAGCGCCACCGACGGACGCAAACGGTGGTCGTGCGGGTCCGCTGACTGGCACACCTTACAATGGCATCCGATGGTCGGAACCCCGGCGCTGGTCCCCGAGCCGAGCACGGTCAGCCGGATTCCTCCGTTCCCCGAGCCCATCAGGAACTCTTGGCGCCTGAGAACACCTGCACAAACCGGTATCGAAGCTCCGTGAGTGAATTGTCGATCAGCCGTTGCTCCTCGAGCGTCAGATTGCCCCTCGTCTTCTCCTGCAACATCGCAAGCATGTCAATGGTGTGTCTTGACAGGCGCTCGTCCGGGGCCGGACGGTCTTTCTCCTCGCCGAAATGCAACAGCCCCATGTGCACCTCCGCCTGCGTCTTGATCGAAAGCGTCAGAAACTCGAAGCTAGGCGGAGGAATGGGGACCTCGAAGGATTCTTCCGTGGAAGGTTGGGGATGGATGGTCTCGTCGCTCATAGTGATTCTCTATTTTACCTTCGGCGGCGCGGACTTCCATCCTCCGCCCCCCGGAGATTCGATGCGCAGCACGGAGCCCTTCCCGGCCCGGAAGTTCGCCTTCGCCGGGATGACGCGCCTCTTTCCATCCTGCCGCAACTCATTCCTCCCCGGCTTGCCGCCGCCGCCTCCCTCCAGCCCGTACGGCCCGCGCTCGCGCCGGTCGGAAAGAATCGTCACTTCCGCCGGCTCCAGGAACTCGTATTCGCGGATGATGCCGTCGCCGCCCCGGTGCAAACCCTCGCCGCCCGAACCGTCGCGCACATGGTACGAGCGGATCCGCATCGGATACAGATGCTCGAATGCCTCCACCGGCGTGTTCCAACTGTTCGTCATGTGCGTATGCGTCGCGCTCAACCCGTCCCCGCGCGCATGCGCCCCCATCCCGCCGGCGATCGTCTCGTAGTAGGTGAAGGGCTTGCCCCGCGCCGCGTCCCATCCTCCGAAACTGATGTTGTTCATCGTCCCCGAACTCGCCGCCGGAATCCTCTCCGGCGCCGCCCGCGCCAGCGCGCCCAGCAGCACGTCCGTGATCCGCTGCGACGTCTCCACGTTCCCCGCCGCCATCGCCGCCGGCGCCCGCGCGTTCACCACCGTGCCCTCCGGCGCAACCACGCGAATCGGGCGCGGCAATCCCTCTGTAAACGGCACATCCTCCCGAATCAGGCACCGGAACACGTACATCGTCGCCGCCAGCGCAATGGCGTAGTTCGCGTTCACGGGCCCCGCCGTTTGCGGATCGCTCCCCGTGAAATCCACCACCGCCTTCCCATCCCGCAACGTCACCGTCACCGCGATGCGCACGGGGCGCGGCGTCAAACCATCCGAATCGAGAAAATCCTCGAACCGGTATTCTCCTTCGGGAAGCCCGCGAATGGCGCTCCGCATCATTCGTTCGCTGTAATTCAGCAACTCCGCGACCAGCACGCCCAGCCGCTTTTCTCCGTGCCTGGCATCGAGCGCCCGCAGCCGCTGCTCGCCCCGCTGCAGCGACATCCACTGCGCCAGCAAGTCCCCTTCCCGCTCCCGCGGCGTGCGCACATTCGCCAGAATCAGCCCCATCAGTTCCCGGTTCACTTCACCGCCGCGCGCCAGCAGCACCGGCGGTATCCGCAACCCCTCCTGGTAAATCTCGCGCGCCATCGGCATTGAGCCCGGACTCATCCCGCCGATATCGGCGTGATGCGCACGGTTGGCCACGAAAAACGCGGGCTCGCGCGTCTTGCCGAAGAACACCGGCATCACCGCCGTGATGTCCGGCAGATGCGTCCCCCCGCGGAACGGATCATTCACAATCGCCACGTCCCCCGGTCCCAGCCGGAACGCCTCCATCACGTGCCGCACCGAGAGCGGCATGGCGCCCAGGTGCACCGGCATGTGGTCTCCCATCGCCACCGTCTCCCCCGCCGCCGTGTACACGGCGCACGAATAATCGCGCCGCTCCTTGATATTCGAGGAATAAGACGTCTTGCGCAGCACCGCGCCCATCTCCTCGGCGATGGAGACAAGCTGGTGGCGGAACAGTTCCAGATCAATCGGGTTGACGCGCATGTTCAAGGCTTCTTCAGCGTAGGCTTCTTTTTCCTCGGAGCCTTTCCCGGCTCGGATGGAATTACGAACACGCCGGAGGCTTCCGCGGCCGTCTTCTCAGGCTCCGCCTCGGTGGGCGGTTCGGCCAGTTTCAACTCCGGCGGCTTGCACTCGCCTACCCTCACCAGAAAACTCGACACCGTTTGCCACCGCGCCCCTGCACGCCGTTCGATGTGGAAACTCTGGGACGGGGCGTCCGCCCGCAGCCGCCAGTCCGTATTGTGGAACCGCGGATGCTTCAGCTTCGGAGCCGCCGGCGTCACCTGCCTCAATCCCCAGCTTTCCCCGCCCGTGTTCGATTCGTAGTATTCGTAGCGCCCCCCGGAATCCCCGCCCTGCGTGCGGTCAATCAACAGCTCTCCATTGTTCTTGTTCTCGAAGGAAAACTGCTGAATGGCGCCTACCCGCGGCTCGCCGTAGACCGGCCGCCGCCGCCAGGTCTTTCCGCCGTCACTCGTGATCAGAAAGAAAGGATCGCGCGGCAGGGCAAGCAACTGCTGCCCGCCGGCCCATCCGATCTCAAAATCAATGAACTGGAGTTGCTCGAAGCCCGTCGACCGCATGCGGTCATAAACCTCGCTCCATGTCTTCCCGCCGTCTTCGCTGCCGAGAAGTATGCTCCACAGCGTCACCGCGCTGGTGTGCAGGTTGCCGGTGAGGAACAACTTTTCCCCCACTCTCTCCACCGCGGCCAACTCCAGGTACACTTCGCAAGGCTCATCCGTCGAGCAGGTGAGGCCGAAGGATTCGATATCTTCGGGCTTACAGGCGAAGTCCAGCTTCATCGGCTTCCCCTCGAAGGTGTAGACCGCCTTCTTCTCAACCGCGGGAGGAGGGGCTTCCTTCGGCGCGGAGGTATCCTGCGCGAGGATTGCCCCAACAGCGGCAGCCATCAGGATCGGAAACCGGAGCATGCTGCTTTCATTCTCCTACAGGAAGTCGAAGTCGCATCCCAGGTTTGCCTGCGTCACATGCTCCAGAAAAAGCTTTCCGTATCCTCGTTTGTAATGCGGCGGCGGCGGAGTAAACGCCGCCAGCCGTGCCCTCAACTCGTCCTCCCCAACGTGCAGATGCAGCCTCCGCGAAGGCACATCGAGCGTGATCTCATCGCCTGTCTTCACCGCGGCGAGCGGCCCGCCGGTGGCCGATTCCGGGGCCACGTGCAGCACCACCGTGCCGAAACTCGTGCCGCTCATCCGCGCATCGGAAATACGCACAATATCGTTCACCCCCCGCCCCAGCAGAACCTTCGGCATCGGGATGTGCCCCCATTCCGGAAACCCCGGCGCGCCCTTCGGCCCGCAATTTTTCATCACCAGGATCGTGTCCTCATCCACCGGCAGATCCGGACTGTCGATCTTCGCCAGCATCTCCTTGTAGCTTTCAAACACGAACGCCCGCCCCGTATGCCGCATGAGACGCGGCGATGCGGCGGTCTGCTTGCACACCGCCCCGTCCGGCGCCAG
>JAIXKK010000203.1 GCA_026954325.1 Bryobacterales bacterium
GGCTTGCGAGGCGGGGACGTAGTAGCCGAGGGCGATCATGGTGTCGGCGGGGCGTAACTGCGTGCCGACGTCGCGGAGGGGATTGCGGGCTCCGGTGGCGACGATGCAGTAATCGGCGTCGAGGTCGCCGTGACGGGTGCGGAGGCGCCAGCGGTTATCCTGGCGGGTAAGGGAAAGAACACGCTCTTTCTCGATCTGAGCCCCGGAGCGGCGGGCGCGATCGAGGAGCATGTTGTTGAGGTCATAGCGGGAGTAGATCAACAGCGGCCGGCGCAAGGTCATGCGCGCGGCTCCGGCTTTGGGCGCGGCCACCCAGGTGTCGGTCACGATGTGCTTGGGTGTGTCGTTGTCGCGGAGAAACGGATAGCGCTCGTAGGCCTTGTAGGTGATGCCGCCGCCGCAAGGTTTTTCCCAGGCGAGCTTTTCGTCGAGGAGGATGGTTTCCAGGCCCGCGCGGGCGAGTTTTTCGGCGGCGAAAGAACCCGCGGGGCCACCGCCGAGCACGGCGACTTTCCTCATTTTTTCGCCTCGGGTGCAGGCGGGTGCCCTGGAGGAAGGACAGGGGATCCGGTCATACCCGTGGATCCCGGCATGCCGGTCATGCCGTGGCCTGCCCCGCCGCCATGTTCGGAAGATCCGGACTTGCCTTTGACCGACCACTTGCCGTCCTTCCGCACCAGCGTGTAGTTCATGGTCATCGAGTTGGCGTTGTCCGTGGCTCCCTTGGCTCGAAAGACGACGGTGGCGTCGGCCTCGTTTTCGCGAAAGGCGACGGAGGTGACACTGATGTCCATGTTCTTGACATCGAGGCCGGCGCGGGACTGGAGATACTGCATCAGGCCCTGCTGGACGGCCTCTTTGCTTTGCGCTGGTTTGCCGCAGCCCACCAGAAGCGCGGCAATGAGGGCAAGAAAAAACGACTTGTAACGGATCGGCACCTTTCGATTATACCGATTGGTGGTGACGGCGACCCTGGGGCGCCGGGGGAGTAAACTAGGAGAGTACATGACATTGCTGGGCCTGTTTCTGGCAGCCTGGGCGGGAGTGTGCCACGCCGAGACTCCGCAAACTTTGCGCGACCGGCTTCTCCGCGTGGCGGAGGAAGCGGAGGCGTTCGGCCAGATGGCTCCGGAGATCATCGGGAAGGAGCATCTGGAGCAGGTGGCGGCACAGCCATTGCCGCGATTCCAGATTCGCGGCGCAAAGCAGGAGATCCCTTACAAGACGCGGACGATCGATTCGGAGTATGGGTTCGCGCGGTTTCAATCGGACGGGCAGAACCTGCATGAAGTGAGGCAGGTGCTGGCGGTGGACGGGCGGCAGGTGAAGGCTCCGGGAAAGCTTCGGGAGACGCTTTCGATGGGTCTGCACAGCGATACGGACAAGTTGAAGAAGAAGATGCTCAAAGAGTTCGAGAGCTATGGTTTGCGGGAGGCGGCGACGGACTTCGGCCAACTGATTCTGCTGTTCACGAAGAGGCAGTTGGATCACTACACGTTCGCTGGGGTGCGCAGCCAGTTTCTGGGGGCGGACAAGGTGACGGTGGTTTCCTACGAGCAGAAGGATGGGGACACCGCGATGACAGTGTTCGAGGGGCGCCAGGTGGAGCGGCACAGATTGAAAGGCGAAGTGTGGCTGCGGGAGACAGACGGACTGCCGCTGCGGATCACTCTGGACAGCAGCCAGGTGGAGAAGAATTTCACGCTGGTTCGGAACGCGTCGGTGGACTATGCGCTGAGCGCGTACGGGGTGCTGCTGCCGGCGGCGCTGACATACTCGGAGTCGGTGGGGGGGCATTTGCTGGTGGAAAACCGGTTCCGCTACAGTGACTACAAGAAATTCGGGGCGAGTTCGGAATTGAAGTTCACCGTGGATGATTCGGAGATGAAAGAGAATCCGCCGAAGGAGAAGAAATGATTCCTCCGGTTATCTATCTGCATGGGTTTGCCAGCGGGCCCGGGTCGAAGAAGGCGCAGTACTTCGCGCGCCGGTTCGCGGAGTTGGGGGTCAAGGTGGAGGCGCCGGACCTGGCGGAGGGCGACTTCGAGAACCTGACCATCACGGGGCAACTTCGCGTGGTGGAACGGGCGGCGGCGGGGTGCGGCGTGGTGTTGATGGGCTCGAGCCTGGGCGGTTACCTGGCGGCGTTGTACGCGGCGCGGCATCCGGAGACGGAACGGATTGTGCTGATGGCTCCGGGGTTCGGATTCGCGCGGCGATGGCCGGAACGGCTGGGGGCGGAGAGTATGAACGAATGGGAGCGGACGGGATGGCTGCCGGTATTTCATTACGGGGAGAAGGCCGAGCGGCGGGTGGGCTATGGGCTGATCGCCGATGGCCGGCAGTATGAGGAGTATCCGGCGGTGACGCAGCCGTGCCTGATCTATCACGGGCGCCGGGATGACGTGGCGCCGGTGGAAGCTTCCATGGAATTCGCTTCCGGGAAGGCGAACGTGGATTTGCGCATCGAGGATTCGGATCACGAACTGGTGGACGTGTTGGATGTGATGTGGGCGGGTGTGCGGCGTTTCGCCGTGGGCGGCTGAAGCGGCGTCT
The DNA here is from genome assembly GCA_026954325.1 of Bryobacterales bacterium. GTDB lineage: Bacteria > Acidobacteriota > Terriglobia > Bryobacterales > Bryobacteraceae > CADEFT01. The sequence continues at coordinate 2,557 of JAIXKK010000203.1, forward strand.
ATTCGACGCGGAACGAGTATTTTGCTTCGAACTTCTGATTTCCCGCGAGGTCTTTCACGACGAGCAGAATGGGATATTCGCCGGCGGGGAGCCCCTGGAGGCGGAGATTCAGAACGCCGGGGATGAAGCGCTTGGGATAGAAGGAACGCTCTTCGGTTTCGGCGGCTTTGGGTTCTTCGTAGAGCAGTTTGCCGGAGGGGCGATAGACGGAGATTCCGTATTCGACGTGGATGCTGTTGCCTTCGCCGAAGCGGTAACCGGTCATCTCGAAGCGCGCCCATAGCTGGTCTCCAGGGCGGTAGGCAGGGACGGCCAGCGGAGTTTCATCGGTTTCCGAACGGAGGAAGCGGAAGTTGCGGACGGTGAGGGTTTCGGAGGGTTCGACTGCTTTGCCGTGAATGGAGAATGGAAACTCCGCGGCGGCCGTTTGCCCGCTGAGCCGGTCCTTGACGTCGATGCGGATGCGGCAGCGCCGGCAGAGCGCGGAGTAGGGGGTTACGAGCTGATAGCGGATGATGGGCTTCCAATCCCTGTCTTCCGGCGCGAGGTCCGTCTCAAGGGATTTGGTTTCGGGCTTCGCCAGCGCGACATTCTGATCATCGAGCGGTTCGATTTTCCATTCGATGCCCATGGTTTCCTTTTCGCCGGCTTTGTAGCCGGTGACTCGACAACTGAAGAAGAGGGTTTCGCCGGCGACAAAGAAAGGATTGGCGGGCATGGGCGGGCCGTCTTCGAACTGATGAAAGGCCGGGGAGATGATGGTCAATTTCGGCGTCTGCGCTCCCAACAACAGGGGGAGAAGAAGACACGGGAATAGGACCGCGAGTTTCACTGATTTGGTTTGACGGGCAGCGCCGGCGGCTCCGACAGCACGGGATCGGACTCCATTTGCAGGGGGATGTCGATGTAGGCGATGAGTTCGTTCTCGAGGTCGGCTCCGTCGGTGATTTGCAGTTTGTAGCTGGTGAGAGGGACATCGAAGAGGATGGCTCCGGTCTTTGTTTCCGAAGGGCTGACCATGCGCAGGAGGCCCATCCAGCCGGGGACATCCTCGCCGGAATCGAGTTCGCGGTGGGAATTGCCTTTTTCGTCGTAGAGGCTGAGGAGGGGGATAGCCACCTGATCTCCGCCGCTATTGGTGACGCTGAAATTGAGCAGGAGAAAACGGTTGTGCGGCACGCGGGCCGAAGCGCCCTGGCCGAGCACGGGTTTCCAGCTTGCCTCGGTGAGGAGATAGACGAGTTTGCCGACGCTGGCGCGCTCGCCCATGCGGTAGGTGATGGCGTTGCCGGCCTTGCTACGCGATTTGCAGGACACACCGAGAATGGCGGCCCCCGCAATGGAGAAGGACGCCTGAAGAAAATGGCGGCGCGCTTGAACAGCCGAGGACTTCTGTTTCATGCTGGAATCAATTGGATTATGATGCTTTTTCGAGGAAAGATGCAAGGCTGGGGGATGATGCGGGGCGGGATGCCGGCGTATCTGCTGATGCTGGGATGCGTGCCGCCGGCTCCGGCGCGGGAGCGCCATCCCGTAACACAGCGGGAGATTGCCGTGGTGATGGGGTTCGGGGGCGCGCCATGGCTCGAGCGAAGCGAGCGCGAACAGGCGGATGGTGTTGCTGGAGTATCGCAAGGAGGTTCCGGACGTGCCCATTAAACTGGATCACAAGATGACGGTGGAGGATGCGAAGGCGGAAGTGGAGGCGGAGGGATTCCGATTGGATAAGGTGATATCGGCGCTGCCGAGGCAGCACATCCTGGTATTCGTGCCGGGGAAGAGGAGGGTGCAATGAGCGGGGTGGGATGGGTGTCGCCCTCCGAGCATACGGTGTTTGAGGACAAGGCGACTCATGCCCGCGTTCACCAGATGACTTCGCAGGCGTGCATCAATCATGCGACGTATTTTCTGCAAAGCTCGTTTACGCCGGATGGCAGGACGCTGCTGTTCACTTCTTACCGGACGGGGACGGCGCAGTTATTCGAGGCGGGGTTTCCCGAGGGCGAGATCCGGCAGTTGACTGGCGCGGGGGCGATCCATCCGTTTTCGGCGGCGATTCATCCGTCGGGCGAACGGGTGTTTTTCGTGCGCGGCGGCGAGATTCTGGAGTTAGACCGGCGCACGCTCAAGGAACGCGTGATCGCGGCTTTTCCGGGCGTGCAGTTGGGGGAATGCTCGCCGGACCGGAAAGGGGAATGGCTGACGGCGGCGATCAAGCAGGGGAACCAGAGCGGTATTGTCGCCGGACGCGTGGATGGCGGCGAGTGGACGATGATCCCGTTTCCGCGCACGGTGATCCATCCGCAGTTTCATCCGCTGGAGCCGGAGTGGATCGAGTTTGCGGGCGACCCGGCTCCGCGAATGCATCGCGCGCGGCGCGACGGAACGGGAATGGAGTGCCTCTACGAGCACGGCAATGACGAGTTCGTGGTGCATGAGACGTTTCTCGGCGATACGGGCGACCTGGTGTTCACCGTGTGGCCGAAAGCGCTGCGCCGCATGAATTGGAGCACGCGCGAGATTACCACGGTTGCGGAGTTCAACGCATGGCACATCACGCCGAACCGCGCCGGGACGCTGGTGTTGTGCGATACGAACCATCCGGATGAAGGACTGTTACTGGTGAACGCGGCGGACGGGGGCCGGCGGCGCGTGTGTCTGTCCGAGGCGAGCAATCAGGGTTCGCAGTGGAAGACTTCGCGCTATGCGTTGAAGGAAGACTTCGAGCGCGCGCGCAGCGAGGCAAAGAGCGGCGCGCTGAGTTGGATGGAAGTGGCGACGGACACGGTGTATGGCCCACAGTGGACCCATCCGCATCCCTCGTTTTCTCCGGATGAGCGGCTTGTGGTTTACGCCAGCGACCGGACGGGCCATCCGCAAGTCTACGTAGTGGAGTTGCCATGAATCTGACGGGGCGCATGTTCGTTTCGCCGGCAGCAGCGATGGGGGGGAACTTGCGCTGCACGGACCGGCGCAGGGGAATCCTTTCGTTGACGTGAGTTTTGGGCGGTGTTCGCGGGCGGCGGCAGACGGATGGCGGCGGGCGGATTCCATGATGGCGGCGAGTATCGCGTGCGCTTCAGCCCGGATACGCAGGGGGAGTGGACGTATCAGACACGGTCGAACCGGGCGGAGTTGAACGGGGAGACGGAACGCTTCATATGCGGCGCGCCCTCGAGAGGCAATCTTGGTGCGGTGAGCGTGCGCAACGCGCATCACTTCGGATAGGCCGGCGGGACGCCGTATGCGCACGCTGGCGGCGCCGTTCAACAAGATGCGCATGTGCATCTTTCCGAAGAGCTACGCGTTCAACGAGAATGAGCCGGTGTACTATCCGTTCGAGCGGGATGCGGGGAAGTCCGATCCCTACCGGCGGCTCGCATCGGTGCACAACGGCGGCGAACTCGAGAACATGTACGACCACTCGAAAGCGTGGATCACGGACGTCAGTTTGCAGAGCGGTGGGGCGATATTTCGGCGCGGGAGTTAGTGCGGCGGTTCTGGATGGGGACGGCGCAGGGCTGCTATGTGGGCCATGGGGAGACGTACCTGGACCCCAAGGATGTGCCGTGGCGGTCAAAGGGCGGAGTGCCGCATGTGGGAGATGACGGTGTCCGGCCTGGGGCGCGATTTCGCGGGGAAGGCGAAGGTGAAGCTGCCGGGAAGGCCGCATCCGGCGCCGCGCGTGCGGCGCGTGCAGCCGCTATTCGAAGATCGTGTTGACGGGGAGTATCTTCACGCTGTCCTTGCGGACATGGAGCGGGAGTTTTTCCACGATTTTGTCTTCGTCGAGAATCTCTTTGGGCTTCGGAGAATTGTACTGCATGGGGGACGGAGTTTCGCTCAGAAGCGCATCGCGGAGTTTGTCGCAGTGTTCGGCGATGACGACGATCTTCATGTTCTCCATGGGCAGGTGTTTGCGGATGGCGCGGTTGACGTCATCGCGGGTGAGTTTGGAGAGCGCGGTCTTGAGATAGGTGTTGTAGTCCGGGATGCCGTAATACCGGCTGTCGATGGCATAGCCGAGTTCGGCGCGCTTGGTTTTCGTGAGCAGGTTGACGTACTTCGAAAGAAAGGTCCGGGTCTGCTCGAAGTCATCTTCGGAGAGGCCGTGTTGGTACAAGCGCTCGAGTTCGTAGATGGCGAGGCGGAGGGTGAAGTGGGCCGTTTCGGGTTTGACGGGGCGGATCCAGACCTGGAAGATCTGCTGCCCGCGGGCGAGATTCGGATCGGGCTCGAACTGGTACATTCCCCGGGGGAAATATTCGATGTAGGCGTAATCCCCGTAGTTGAGGCCGCGCTTTTCGCGCAAGCGGCCGTAGAG
>JAIXKK010000098.1 GCA_026954325.1 Bryobacterales bacterium
AATCATAACCACTTCGCTCGGCGCGAAGTCAGACAACTGCTCTTTTTAGGTTCAAAGAACCGGTAGTTCAATTCCTGCAGCATCCTTCCCACTTCGATACCCGCGCGAGAGTCGTAGGTTCCGTTGGCATCGGCGTAGAGGATCACTTTGTCGCCTAGCCGTTTGCGGCCCTGTTCCACGAGTTTCCTTGGCCGCCCGGAGAGCCAGGGGAAGCGTCGGGGTGAACTGGAGCAAGTGACGGCGTGTCAAGGAGATGATTGTCCCGCGGGGAGGGAGAAAGGACAAACTGGTATCGTTAGCAATTGCCAACAATCGAAACTGAAACGTTGACAAGATGAACGGTGTTCGGTAAATTACATACAGACCATGGGCATCGCTGAACGCCGCTCCCGGGAAAAAGAACTCCTTCGCACCAAGATTCTCGACGCCGCCTCTCAACTCTTCGTCGAAGAGGGATTCCCCAATGTCTCCCTCCGAAAAATTGCCAGCCGTATCGAATATTCTCCCGCTACCATCTATCTGTATTTCAAGGACAAAGGCCATCTTTTCTCAAGTCTTTGTGGAGAAACATTCGTGCAACTCAAAGACGAACTCGAGCGCCTCGAGCGCGAGGAAACCGATCCCGTCCTTTGCCTGCGCAAGGGCCTGCGCTCCTATATCGGCTTCGGTCTCCAACACCCCAACCAGTACGTGCTCACCTTCGATACGCCCCGCAGCCACTATGAGTTTGAAGAAAGCTCTAAAGAGTGCCAGGAAACCAACCAGGTCGCGCTGGAAACCTTCGACTGCCTACGGCGCGCCCTGGAGCGCTGCCGCATAGCCGGAGCGCTTGAATTTGAAGACCTGGAAGCAACCAGCCAGACCACCTGGATGTTCATCCACGGCATCACCTCGCTTCTCCTGCTCCAGTTCAGTCAGAACGACCCTCATTTCCCCTGGGTGGATAAGGAAAAACTGATCGAGAACGGCCTGGACATGATCTTGCGCGGTCTGCGCCCCTGCCGCTAGAGCTTCTAAGGACTCGCCCGCAAAACGGAGGCTCGCCGCCGGGCCACGTTGCGAGTCCGCACAGGGCTTGAGGGGCGGCGGCGGCCCCTTTGCGGGCTAGACTAGGCGTTCGCCAGAACGGTTTCCTCACTGAGGTCGTATGCGTGAACCCCCGCCGGATCTCCGCCGGCCAGCAGTCTACTCACAACATCCGCGGCCGTGTACCCCGTTGCCCCCGGAGAAAGGAACCGCGAGATTCCCGGAAGGCCGTCGCCTGCCGTGACGAGCCCGGGCTCGACGTGTTTACCATTGCGCGTCTGTGCCAGGCCCATGTTCGCCAACAACGCGTTGCAGAGGCATTTCCGTCCCTCGGTCTCCTCCACCTTCCCTCCCTTCGACACGTAGATTGTTACCGGTTCACTGGCGCAGCGGTAGCCGATGGAGCCATCGTCTTTCCGGTAGGCTTCGCGCAAATATCCGACATCACAGATTCGCGCGCGGGCCTGATAGACCTCCGGTTCGGATAGCGTTCCCTCGAGTTGGGCTATCTTGAACGGGAAACCCGTGGGCGATGCCTGCGGATCGGTCCTTATCCTTGCGCTGCCGGCGGCGGAATCCGCCAGTAATTCGCGCTTATAATCCTCGCGCAGTCCGGACTCCTCACAAAACGCGAATGCCGTTCCCACCTGGACGCCCGCCGCGCCGGCATCGAGGGCTTCCCGCACCTTCTCCGGGGAGCCATACCCTCCGGCGAGCCAGAACGGAAGACCCAACTCCCGCATCTTCCCGAGGTCCACGCGATCCCGTTCCCCATAAATGGGTTCACCATCCTCGTTCAATTCCATCTTGCCGCGCGGCGGCGCGTTGTGCCCTCCCGCGACCGGTCCTTCGATGACAAAGCCATCCACGCGCCCATTGGCCTTCTTCACCATCGTCATCGCGAGAACATTCGAGGCAATGATAGGCAGGAATTTCGGACGGGCGAGCGGAGGCAGATCACATTCCATGAACTCGCGGGGATTGAACGTCAACGTCGTGTCATCCCCCTCGCGAGCCCCCGTCACCTGGAGTGGATACGTGGCCGGCTGATGACTTGCCAGGAGATCCAGTGCTCCCGGGATACGCAACGGAATTCCCGCTCCCATCAGGACATACCCGGCGCCCGCGAGCATCGCGCCGTACATCGAAGGCAGGTGCGGAATCTGGATTTTTTCCATGTAGTTGATGCCTACCGGATTGCCGTGCCCTTCCCGCGCCAGGAAAACTTCGGCGAAATTGGCCACTATCAACAATTCCAGCAAATCCGGCGGATTATCCTTCGCATGCAGCGGGAGGTTGCGGTAGGATGCGCCTTTCCCCTTGCCACCCGGAACAAAATGCTGATCCCACACGCGCTTCGCCATGGCGGGGAAGGGAAAATGCCTCACGGCTCTCCACAGATGTCCGCCGGGGTCCCCGTCCTCGAGCCGCCGGGCAAACACCCGGTCGAGCGCCGTTCCGGACACCACTCCCAACTGGCCGCACCGCGACACGGCCTGCGCCAGCCGCCAACTGGAGATCCCCACACCCATACCACCCTGAATGATCGTAGGATTGCACATGGCCCCACTATGACATGAAACGTATGTCGCTGATTGTAAGAGTTTTGTCATTATTCGAGGGCGGATCGCCAACATCGGGGGCTAGCGGGATGAAGCGGCCGCGGCGGTGGCGCCGGAGAATCGGGCTTCAGGCAATTCAAAGGCAGAAGCGATTTAACCCGCTACGGACAACCGCGGCTATCACTCCGGCGCTCATCCAATCTTCAGAGACCGGGGGTACCATAGGTGTCGTGTGGATCCTCGTGGTGGAAGATGAGCCGGCGATGGCGGACCTGCTGCGCCAAGGCCTCGAGGAAGCGAATCATTCGGTAACCGCGGCGCGCGACGGCGCCGAAGGGTTGCACGCCGCCGAAACCACACAATTTGACGCCATCGTGCTCGACGTCATGCTGCCCCAATTGGATGGCGTGGAGTTGACACGCCGCCTGCGGGCCGCCAACCGGCAGACTCCCATCCTGATGCTGACGGCCCGGGACGCCACCGCCGACATCGTGAAGGGCCTGGATGCGGGCGCCGATGACTACCTCACCAAGCCGTTTCCATGGAAGGTGCTTCTGGCGCGGCTGAGAGCGATCTCCCGCCGCGCGCCGCGGCCGGCCGTATCCATGCTGCAGGCCGGCGATCTGTCGCTCGATCCCGCGTCGCGGCAGGTGAGGCGCGGCGGCGCTCTGTTAAACCTCACCGCCACCGAGTTCCGCATCCTCGAATTTCTCATGCGGCGGTCCGGCCGCGTCGTTTCCCGGTCGTCGATGATCGAGGCCATCTGGGGATTCGAGGAAGAGATTGAACGCAATACCGTGGACGCGTTCATCAAGCTTCTTCGCGATAAGATCGACCGCGGCCGCGAGCAGAAGTTGATCCACACCGTACGCGGCTTCGGCTATGTGATTCGGGAGGAGGAATGAGGCCGCTTCCACTCCGTGTCCGGCTCACTGCCTGGTATGCCGCCATTCTGGCCTGCACGTTCGCCGCGGCGGGCGGCGGTGTGTGGTGGACCATCCGCGAGAGCATTAACCGCACCGTGGATCAGGACCTGCGCTCACGCCTTCTCGCGCTGCGCCGCTACCTCGAAATGGAGATGCGCGAAAACGGCGGCCCGCTGCTCGAGGAACTGGCGGAACCCGCGGCTTTCCTACCCTCGGGCGCCGACTACCGCATAGCCGATCCGCGCGGCCGCTGGCTGGTGCAATCTCCGGCGAGCCGCAAATGGGCGCCGCCCGCCCCTGTTTCTTCCCTACCCGCGCTTGGCAGGATCGAAACCATCGAAGCGGGAGGCGAATCGATCCGCCTGTTGTCAGCCCCCGTGCCCATCGGGACCGCCCAACTCGGTCTTCCGCTCGATGCCTTCGAAAAAATGCTGGGCCGGTTCACCTGGACAGTTCTGCTGGCGAGCCCTTTGCTGTTGCTGCTCGCCTCGGCGGGCGGGTATTGGATGAGCGGGCGGGCACTCGAACCGGTGGATCGCATCATCCGCACCGCGGGGCAGATCGAGGCGCGGAGTCTTTCGGGGCGTCTGCCCCTGCGGGGTTCCGGCGATGAACTCGACCGGCTCTCCGGGACGCTCAATTCGATGTTCGCGCGTCTCGAGGCTGCCTTCCGGCGCATCACCCAATTCACGGCGGACGCCTCGCACGAACTGCGGACTCCCGTCGCCATCATCCGCACCACGGCGGAACTGGCGCGCGCCAAACCGCGCCGGGAAGCGGAGTACACGCAGGCGCTGGACCGCATCCTCATTGAAAGCGAGCGCACCTCGCGCATGCTGGATGACCTCATGCTGCTCGCCAGAGCCGATGCCCACTCCATGGACATCGCGCGCGAACCGCTCGATCTCGCCGAGGTCGTGCGCGATGCCTGCTCGAATGCGGACGTTCTTGCCGAAGCGGCGGGCATCCGGTTGGAAAAGCAGCCCTTCGCCGAATGCGCCATCGAGGGCGATGAGCCCGCCTTGCGCCGGTTGCTGCTCATCCTATTGGATAACGCGGTGAAGTACACCCCGCGTGGGGGCCATGTGACGGTTTCGCTCCGCCGTCAGGACTCCGCGGCGGAGGTGCGAATCCGCGACACCGGGATTGGAATTCCCATCGAGTTCTTGCCCCATATCTTCGAGCGCTTCTACCGCGTTTCGAAGGACCGTTCGCGCGCGACAGGGGGAACCGGGCTTGGCCTTTCCATCGCCCGCTGGATCGCGGAACAGCATGGCGGGGAGATCCGGGTGGAGAGTACGCCGGGTGCGGGGTCGGAGTTTTGCGTGCGGCTCCCGCTTGCGTAGCGGCGGGCGGGCCACGCCGCCGCGCAGGTCAACGGCAAGGGAGGGGCAAAGGCGCCCGATGCTACCATCGGAACGGTATGGCTGAAGAGACTCCGGAACAACCGGAAACGGCCCGCATTACGATCACCCGCTCCTCGGGGCAGGATAACCAGCAGCGGCAGATGATTGTCACCATCGACGGCAAACCCTTTGCAACCTTGGTGTACGGACGAACGGTGACGCGCGAGGTGAGGACGGGCAAGCGGAAACTCAAGATAGGCAACACCTGGACATCGAAGACCGTGGAACTCGACATCGCTCCCGGAGAGCATTACAAGTTCCGGATCATCAACACTTCCGGCAGATTTACCTGGCCCATGGTGGCGTTGTTCGGCGCGGGGCCGATGTACGTGACGGTGGAACCTGAAGCTTGATTCATTCATCCCGCCGCGCGGCGGAACAGGCGCGGAAGCAGCATCAGCGCTCCGCCGAAAAAGATCAGCGACACGCCAAGTCCAACCGTGCCGCCATCGCCGAAATCGCGTACGACGAGTTTGTAAGCCGCCAGCGCCATGCAGGGGTAGAGAAGCCAGACCAGTTCGGGCCGGCGGAAGCGCTTGCCGGACATTTCGAGCAAGACCGCGAACACCGTCAGCATGGCTGTGCGGATGGGAAGCGTGAAGGAGACGCGCATGGAAGCGACAACCGCGCCGGCCAGAAATCCGGCGAGCGGCAGCAAGGCGATGCCTGCCGTGAGAAAAACAGCATAGCCGTCCTTCCACGATTCGATCTTCCGGCGGTCGCGGAGGACAAAAATCATATAGCAGCAGGCCGCGGCGGCCGGAACAACCGCCTCCGGCAGCGTGAACACCGGCAGGGAGGCGGAGGGAGGATCGAGAATCCGGGTCAGGCTGTTGCCGAAGACTCCGCAGGATATACCCGAGAAGAGAAGGTAAAACAGTCCGTGGACGCGCACGGTATTGCGGTTGGCTTGAGCGGCCAGCCAGGTGCAGGCCACCGCGGCGGCGGACCAGAAGAGAGCCAGCGCCGTGCCGCGCATCAGAATCATCGAGCCGATGGTCACCAGTACGATAGCCAGCGTCGAATAGGCATAAAAATTGCGCTGACGCGCGGCCTGGCGGTCGAGATAGGCGAACGAGACAAGGTAGCAGGCGGCGCCCGCGGAGAGGGATACCAGGGCAACGGGAATGTCAGTGGCGCCCGTGACGGTGGCGATGCGCAACGCTCCGCCTACGGAGAGCACGACCACGATCACCATCTGGGTAATCTCCATCGCAGTCATATTGAGGCCGCGGAACAAGGTCCTGGCGATCGTGCCGCTGAACGAGATGAGAAGCAGGAGCACCGCCAGGGTCACGGCTTGCCATGCGGTGTAGGGGACGTAGCCTTCCGGAAGGCCACGCGGCTGGGCGATCAGATAGACGGCGAGCAGCACCGCGAGGTCGGCCGCGAAAGCCACCGTTCCGCGTTCCTGCGTCCAGTGGTCCTTCATGGCGCTCCACTCGACAGCGGCGGTCATGGCGAGCAGCGCGAGGGTAAAGGGAACCACATCGCGCGTGGCGAGGATCAAGGCCAGCGCCGTCGAGATACTCGAGAGCGTAGTGATCCATACGATGCCGTTCAGATTGCCCTGCCAGGCGATGAGAAAGCCCGTTACTGCAAAGAGCGCAAGCAGCGAGGCAGTGAGAGCAGGGGGCAGGGCGTGGAAGCGCACGGTTGTCTCCCACAACATGGGATAGAGGATTGCGGCGGCTGTGACACCGTGTATATTTGCAACGAGCGCGCTCCGCAGCGCGGCCTTGCGGACGGAACAAAGCCACCAGGCGGCGTAAACCACGGTGGCGAAGACTCCGGCCAGCGGTGGAATGAGTGCGGATTCCGTGATGCCGCGCAGCAGATAGGCTCCGGCGAGCCCGAGCAGTGCGCGGCCAAGGACAGGAATAACGCTCGTGGCGCCGGGGGCGGCCGCTTCCGCGGGCAAGGCGGCCCGCGGGGGTGGCTCCGGCTGGGCCGGCGGTTTGATTCCCACGCATTGCTCGAGCGCGGCAACGCGTTGTTTCAGTTCGCGGAGTTCCTCCTGAAGTTCGGAAAGCCGCGTGGACGAGGCGACTTCGGTTTCCTGCACGGCACTCTCCTCATGCGGCAGCCTCCTTGGAGGGCCACGGCGGAAGTAACTTCACAAGGCCCCACAAGATGAGGAAGGGTAAGATAAGCAGCGCGATGGCGGGAAGCAGGCCTTCGCGCGTGGCGAACTCGAGTTTGTAATTGGTATAGCCGAGGAAGCTCTTCGAGAAGAGCTGTCCGCCGATCACCACGTTCCAGCGCATGGCGAAAATGCCGGCGAGAGTAAGGACGCTCGCCGCCAGGTAAATGCGCCGCCGCGCGGCTTCCTGAAAGCGCGCCAGTTGCGTCGCGGCCAGTAGAAGGAGAGGGACAATGGTGCCGAGGAAGATCTGGATGACGATTTGTGACACGTAGAGCCGGGTATGCACCATGAAATCCAAAGTGTGGAAGGATTCATCGGCTTCGTAAATGCGATGCACGAGATCGAGCAATTCGAGCGAGAAGTCGATGACGAAGGCATAAAACAGGTAGCGCGCGATGGTGTCCAGACAGCGCATGTCCACTTGTTCTTTCCGCAGCAAGGTAGTAGCGACATAGATCACCAGCACGGCCGCGATCCCCGATACCATCGCCGAGAATATGAAGACGATCGGCATCAGAGGAGAGGACCACCATGGGTTGGCTTTTACCGAACCGAAGATGAAGCCGACGTATCCATGGAGCAGAAACGCGGAGGGAATACCGATGACCGTGATGACATAACCGACGCGGTCGTCCACGCGGAGCGCGCCGGGGCTGATGTTGTCCGATCCGAGCGTCATTGCCTTGTAGACCCACTTCATGACGCCGGTCTTCGACTTCGACAAAATCACGATCTCCTTGCGGTAATCGAGCCAGATCTCCAACAGCAGAACCACCATCAGGTACCACAGGTAGACGAAGCCGAACATCGCCATGGCCGAGGTGCGATGCGGGGTGAGGTACATCTCGAAGGACCGCTCCGGATGGCCCAGGTGAAGCTGAAGCGGCAGAGGAGCGACGATGAGAAACGCAAGCGCGGTGAGCAGCGCCAAACGGTAAGTCGGCTTAACCGCCTCTACTTTGAAAACACGTTCCAGCGAAGCGAGAATGAAAGCGCCGGCCACCAGCCCCGTAATGTAGGGGTAGAGAACGATGAGCAGGCTCCACTGTAGCTCCACCTCGTCCGGGTACATGAACCCTTCCACGCCGTGTAGCACTTCTTGCAAGGGACAACCTCCTTTATCGGACCGCGCCGTCAAGCCCGCGGTAGTACGCCTTGGCGCCCGTGGCCATGTGCGGTTTCAGAACCTGGATGCTGTTGACGCGGAGAAACTCATGTACCGGGTCCTTCGGGTCTTTGAGATCGGCGAGCTTGCGGCAGCCCGTGGGACAGGCTTCGCAGCAGGCCGGTTCGAGTTGCTTGCTGATGCGGTGGTAGCAGAGCGTGCACTTGTCCACCGTGTTCTTTTCCGGGTGAATGTAGCGGCAGCCGTAGGGGCAGGCCTGCACGCAATAGCGGCAGCCGATGCAGTATTTCTCATCCACCAGCACGAGCCCGTCGGGTGTTTCGAACGTGGCGCCCACGGGACACACCTGCACGCAAGGCGAGTCGGAGCAGTGGTTGCACATCTTGGGGACGAAGAAACTCTTCCCTCCGGTATGCGGCTGATCCGGGAAGCCGTCCTTGCCGCCGTTCGGCGAATCGACTTCCACTTTGGTGGAGGGAAAATCGGGGACGTAGTATCGTTCCACCCACGTGCGGAAGAAGCCCACGGGGACATTGTTTTCTTCCGCGCAGGCGCGTACGCAGTTGCCGCAGCCGATGCACTTTTCGATGTCGATGGTCATCGCCCACCAGTGATCGGTCATCATGTAGTTGGGCGCCGCTTCCGCCTTGCCGTCGATGACAAAGTCCAGGGCGGCCGTTGCAGCGGAGGTGAGAAACAGATACTTGCCGCACTCGGTCAGGAATTCTCGGCGGTTGGTGGACATGGGAATTACTCTCCGAACTTCGGCTTGTGCGGCTTGTGGCACGCTTCGCAGGATTCTCCTCCGGAATGTTCCTTCGTGTTCACCTGCGGAAACCATTTCGGTCTGGCGGAGTTTGCCTCATGACATCGGCTGCAAAGCGCAACCACCTTGGGCAGGACGGGTTTTACTTCCGGATCTTCCGCGTGTTTCGCCAGCGGACCATGGCAGGCTTCGCAGGAAAGGCCGGCGTGCTTGCCCTTTTGTTTGAGCTCCATAACATCGGGATGGCATGCTTCGCACGCCGCGCGGCCCGCAAAGTGAATCGGATGCGCGCGGACGTCCTCGAGCGCGGCCGGCCGGAAATGGCCGTAGCGGCCGAAGCCTTCCGGTATCACCGCCCGGCGGATTACAAGGAACGCAACCACTAGCATCCCAAGCAGCAAGGCCAGCCGGATGAGATGGCCTGCATCCTTCCAAATTCGCATTGGCGATTTGTCCTTTCACGAAGCGCCGCGGGCTTTGCGTAGTTGGATGCAATCGACGGGCCAATCCACACGTTACCGTGGACTTGGCGCTGGGAGATGAATCGCCCGCGCTCAGGTGGGGAATCTCCCACCGGTTTCTGGGTGATTTCGCACGGAGTAACCCAGACAAGACCGGGTGAACTGCCTTAAAGCCTTCCTGCCTTCATCTCTCCCGCCAGGTAGTCCGTGGCGCGCCATGCGTTGGCAAGAATGGTAAGCGTCGGGTTCTTTTCCGTGCAGGTGGGGAATGCCGCCCCATCGACACAGAACAGGTTCTTCACATCGTGGAACTGGCAGTAGCGGTTCAGAGCCGAGCGTTTCGGATCTTCTCCCATGCGGCACGTGCCGTGCTCATGAATGGCGCTGCCGAGCGTGTCGATCCAGCCGCGCTCGAACGGAAGAATCTCCGCCTTGGCGGCGCGCAGGATGGCTTCGGCCGAGTCGTACATCTCCGCGATCATCCTGCGCTCGTTGCCGCCGATGGCGTAAGTGATCTTTGCGATGGGAACCCCGTAAGCATCAGTGCGCGCCGGGTCCACCGTCACGCGGTTGTCCTTGCGCGGCAACACTTCGCCGTACGGATGTAGGGCGACCAGCGCCGGGTAGCGCTTCCTGACGGCCTGTTTGAGCTCCACGCCAAACCCCGGAAGCTTCTTAGCGAAACTCGCATTCGATTGCGCGCCGCCGCCCCAGAACTGCATTCCGTAGCCGCGCAGGTAGTCGCGCTTCTGTCCGTCGCGGTTGTTGAATCGCGGCAGGTAGATGTGGGCTCCGCCGATGCCGTCATCGTTTTGCGTGGGCGCGCCCATCAGTTCGGGAAGAAAGCCGTACATGTGGAAGCGCACCTGTTCCACCAGGTAGCGCCCGATGACGTCGCTCGAATTGCCGATGCCGTTGGGATATTCCGTTGATTTCGAATTGAGCAGAATGCGCGTGGAGTCGATGCAGGACGCGGCAACCACGATGACTTTCCCGCGCACCTCGAGTTCCTGCTTCGTGTGCCGGTCGAAGTACTGAACTCCACTCGCCTTTCCGCTCCTGTCGTTCAAAACGCGCGCCGCCACGGCATTGTCGATGATCTTCAGCCTGCCGGTCTGGAAGGCGGGCTCCAGCAGAAAGTCGCTCGAGTTGAAAAACGCCCCCACGTCGCAGCCCCGCCCGCAGACGCCGCAGTAGTGGCATTGCGGATGGCCGTTGTGCGGCCTGGTCAGGACCGCCCGCCGCCCCGCAACAATATTAATCCCGATTGTTTTGCCGGCTTTCTTGAGAAGTTGCTCTCCGCAGCGCGGGGCGGGCGCGGGTAAATGATACTTGCTGCCGGGCAGCGTGTCCTGGTCATCCTCGCCGCCGCATACGCCGATAAGCTGATCCACCTTGTCGTAATAGGGGCCGATGTCTTTGTAGCGGATGGGCCATGGAATCTCCCACCCATCCCTCGCCGGGCCCAGGAAATCGACATCCGAGTAGCGCAGTGAGACGCGTCCCCAGATGTTGGTCTTGCCGCCGCGGCCCCACACGCGGATAAGGTCGAACGTC
Organism: Bryobacterales bacterium; assembly: GCA_026954325.1. Taxonomy (GTDB): domain Bacteria; phylum Acidobacteriota; class Terriglobia; order Bryobacterales; family Bryobacteraceae; genus CADEFT01. Next base: position 10,977 of record JAIXKK010000098.1, read on the forward strand.
CGGCCTTCCGGCGTTTCGTAGGGCTGCTCCTTCTTATCGAGTTCGAACCGCGGCGGACGGCCGCCTTTGTCGAGCCTGCGCCACCATTCCCAGGGTTTTACGTGAGTCCAGTAGGTGTGGCGCGGAAATTTCGTGCCCGCGTCGAGAATTAGAACGTTGACGCCCTGGCGAGTGAGGTTCCAGGCCGCCATGCCGCCGGCCGCTCCACTTCCGATGATGATGACGTCGTGGACTTCGGGCGGCCTGATGATCTGCATGGATTAACCTTTATGTTCGGGGTGGGTGCAGCCCTTGAACTCCGGCAGGAACGTGTTGCCGTTCCATCCGAGTTCCCCGGCCAGCCCCTCGCGGCTCTGGTAGTAGCCGTCGATGGTGAGTTCCTTCATCATCTGAAAGAAGCGGCCGTTCGGCGTGCGAGGATTCTCACTCGCGGTTTGGAGCGTGGCCACGCGCTTGTCCGCGGGTAAGCCGCGAAACCATCCGAGCCCCGCCCGGATGGCTGCCTGGCGCTTCGGGTCACCCGCGAGCGCATAGTCGATGTACTCCTGCACTTTGGCATCGGAGGCGCCGGGCGTGTCCGTCCGCGGGATGATGAGGTCGGCTACTTCCGCAAGTGCGCGCATCTCCTCCGCGGTGGCCCACTTGGTTTTGTAGGGTTCGGCCGGCGCCGGGGAGGCAGCGGAATGCCGGTGCTGGCCGAGTACGGGAAGCGCCGCCACTGCCGAGGCAGCGGTGCGCAGGGCCTGGCGCCGGGATTTCATCTATCGGGCCCCGTCGGTAACCTGAGGTTCGCGCTTGGTGCGCACTTCGCGAACGGCGTAGATGCGCCGTCCCTGGCTTTCGAAGTACGTGCGGATGAGCACCTCGCCCAGCAGGCCGGTGGAGAACATCATGAGCCCCATCAGCAGAAGAATCGCCCCGGCGATCATCAGCGGCCCGTGCTCCAGAACAATGTCATGGCCGGTGATCTTGTAGCAAAACAGGTAAAACATGATCAGCCCGCCGAGCCCCGTGCCCGCCAGCCCCGCCGTGCCGAAGAAGTGCATGGGACGGGTAAAGTAACTGAGCAGGAACTTGATGGTGATGATGTCGTAGAGCACGCGGAACGTGCGGCTGAGCCCGTAATGGGATGCGCCGCTCAGGCGCGGCGTGTTGCGGATGGGCACCTCCGCCACCCGCGCCCCGTACTGGCTGGCCAGCGCGGGAATGAAGCGGTGCAACTCGCCGTACAGGTTGATGTCCTTGAGAATCTCCGCGCGGTAGGCCTTGAAGGTTGTGCCGAAGTCATGCAGGTCAAGCCCGCTGGCCCGCGACATCAGCCAGTTGGCGATGCGCGAAGGAATCTTGCGCGTCACCGCGTTATCAATGCGATTCTTGCGCCATCCGGACGCAATATCGTAACCCTCTTCGATTTTCGCGAGCAGATTCGGGATGTCCTCGGGGGCGTGTTGCAGATCGCCGTCGAGGGAAACAATGACTTCGCCCTGCGCTTCATCAAAGCCGGCGGAAAGCGCGGCGGTCTGGCCGAAATTGCGCCGCAGGCGGATCACCTTGAGGCGTGGGTCGGTCTCTACGAGGTTTGCCAGGAGTTCGAAACTGCGGTCCGTGGAGGCATCGTCCACAAACAAAATTTCGTACGGCTTGCGCATGCCCTCCATTACGGTGGTGAGCCGGTCGTAAAGAGGCAGGATGGCCGGCTCCTCGTTGTGAATGGGGATGACGATGGAGATCATAGGGGATGACCTTTTCCTAGAATAACAAGCAGGACGGCGCGCCGTGGCTCGAACGCCCCCTCACACAGAACGGCGGCGGTCAGGTTCACCCGGCTCCTTTTCACTGCACGTCAAACAGGACGACGGAGAACCTGTTGCCGGTGAGGTTGGCTTCCATCCGGGGCCACACCGCCTGGTGCTCGTCGCAGGCCACCCAAGCCAACCGCTGCTCTTCGGTGGCGAAACTGATGAGCAGCCGCCATGCTCCGCCTTTCCGCGCCTTGAGCAGCGCGACATCCACAAAGCCGGGCTGCCGGCTGATTGTGGGGCGAAAGACCTCAGTGTAGGTCTTGAGAAGTGAGGCTTCCTTGGCCGGGTCGACTTCGAGGTCGACATGCAACTGGATGGCTTGAGTACTCAACGAGTTTTCTCCTGAACGGATGATTGTATCAATCAATCCCCAATGATGCGAAGATCCTCTCCCGTCATCTCGGGCGGCTTGGGAATCCCGAGCAGACCGAGCATGGTGGGCGCGATATCGCGCAGGGATCCGCCCTTTCGCAGCGGCAGTTTCTCCGCGCCGGCGACCAACAGCGGCACGGGATTCGTGGTGTGGTAGGTGTGCGGTCCCCTGGTGACCGGGTCGATCATGGTTTCCGCATTGCCGTGATCGGCGGTGACGATCCACGCTCCGTTCTTGTCCTTGAGCAGAGGATAGATGCGGCCCAGGCATTCATCGCACGTTTCCACGGCTTTCACCGCTGCTTCGAAGACTCCGGTGTGGCCGACCATGTCGGGATTGGCGAAGTTGACGATGATGGCGTCGAAACTGTCGCTTTCGAGCGCCTTCACCACCACGTCGCACACGCCCCGGGCGCTCATTTCGGGCTGCAAGTCATAAGTGGCCACCTTGGGCGAGGCCACCAGTTCGCGCTCCTCCCCCGCGCACGGCTTCTCGATGCCGCCGTTGAAGAAGTATGTGACATGAGGGTATTTTTCCGTCTCCGCGGTGCGCAGGTTCTTGAGTCCGTGCGCGGAAAGGATGGCGCCGAAGGTTTTTTCGGGCGGTTCATTGACAACCACGAAGGGCACACCGAACGTCTTGTCGTACTGCGTCATGGTGACGTAGTAGAGGTTCTTCGGCATGTTTGCGCGGGAAGGCCGTTCGAGGGTCCGGTCCCGAAGCGCCATCGTCAACTCGCGCCCGCGGTCCGCGCGGAAGTTGAAGAACAGCACCGCATCCTCGTTGCGGATGAGGCCCGCGGGCTCGCCCTTCCCGTCGACGATGGTGACCGGCTTGATGAACTCATCGGTGACGCCCGATTCGTACGATTGCCGCACCGCCTCCATCGGATCGGCGGATCTGGCGGCGTCGCCGAGGACGATGGCGTTGTATGCGGCTTCGACGCGCTCCCAGCGCCTGTCGCGATCCATGGCGTAATAGCGGCCAACCACCGTGGCGATGCGGCCAACCCCGATCTCGCGCATCTTCCGCCGCAACTGCTCGATGAAGCCTGCTCCGCTGTGCGGCGGCGTGTCGCGGCCGTCCATGAAGCAGTGCACAACTACGTCGGGGAGCCCTTCGCGTTTCGCCATTTCGAGAAGCGCGAAAAGGTGAGTGATGTGCGAATGCACCCCGCCGTCGCTCAACAGTCCCATGAGGTGAAGACGGCGTCCGCGGGCGTGCGCGTAGGCGGCCTTGAGAACCGGGTTCTCGTAGATCTCCCCGTTGCGGACCATGAGATCGATCTTGGTCACGTCCATGTGGATGACCCGGCCCGAGCCGATATTGAGGTGGCCCACCTCGCTGTTTCCCATCTGCCCTTCGGGTAGCCCCACCCACGGGCCGCTCGCCTCGATGAGCGTGTTCGGGAACTCACGCATCAACCGCTCGAAGTTGGGCTTGCGTGCATGAAAAACGGCGTTTCCTTCCGTGACGGGACTATAGCCAAACCCATCCAGGATGGTAAGTACGACGGGACGTTTCTTGAGCATTTGGTTCCTTACCGCGCCAATCTACCGCAGGAATGCCTTGCGGCCCGCGAACCTGGCGGCGCTTCCCAATTCCTCTTCGATGCGCAGAAGCTGGTTGTATTTGCAGATGCGATCCGTGCGGCTGGCTGAGCCGGTCTTGATCTGCCCGGCATTGGTGGCTACCGCGAGGTCGGCAATGAAGGCATCCTCGGTTTCCCCCGAACGATGGGAGATGATGGACGTGTAGCCCGCCGCGGTGGCCATGCGGATCGCGTTGAGTGTTTCCGAGAGCGTTCCGATCTGATTCACCTTGATGAGAATGGAATTGCCGATGCCTTCCTCGATGCCGCGGGCCAGGCGTTTGGTATTGGTGACGAAAAGATCGTCGCCGACCAGTTGAACCTTGTCACCGATCCTCTCGGTAAGCAGTTTCCAGCCCTTCCAGTCGTCCTCGGCCATGCCATCTTCAATGGAGAGGATGGGGTATTCCTCGGCCCACCGGGCCCAGAATTCCACCATCTGCCCGGACGTACGCTCGCTCTTGTCGGACTTCTTGAAAACGTACTTCTCTCTCTCCGTGTCGTAGAATTCGCTCGCCGCGGGATCGAGAGCAAGGGAGATGTCGCCGCCCGGCGAATAGCCCGCCTTCATGATGGCTTCCATGATCACTTCCAGCGCTTCCTCGTTGGATTTGAGGTTTGGCGCGAAGCCGCCTTCATCACCCACCGCCGTCGAATATCCTTTGCTTTTCAACACACCCTTTAGCGTGTGGAACACCTCCGCGCCCATGCGCAACGCTTCGGCAAACGAAGTGGCGCTGTGCGGAGCGATCATGAATTCCTGCGGATCCACGGAATTGTCGGCGTGCGCGCCGCCGTTGAGAATGTTCATCAGCGGGACCGGCAGAACGTTGCCATTCACCCCGCCCAGGTAGCGGTATAGCGGCAATTTGTGCGAGGCGGCCGCGGCCCGGGCGGCCGCCATCGAAACCGCAAGGATGGCATTCGCGCCCAACCGCCCCTTGTTGGCGGTGTCGTCCAGTTTGATCATGCGGGCGTCGATTTCCGCCTGGTTGGCGGCATTCATCCCTTTCAGGGCGGCCGCGATTTCATGGTTCACGTGGCGCACGGCGCGTGTGGTTCCCTTGCCAAGGTAGCGGGCGCGGTCCCCGTCCCGAAGTTCCACGGCTTCGTGCTCCCCCGTGGATGCTCCGGAGGGAACAGCGGCGCGGCCAAAACCGCCGTCCGCGAGGGTCACGTCGGCTTCCACGGTCGGGTTCCCGCGCGAATCCAGTATTTCTCTGCCAACGATCTTGGTAATCTCTGTCATGATGGTGTCCTTAGTGATTCATTCCGGAAGAATGAAGGGGGGATCTTTCATTGTGCCATAGCCGCCTTGGCGTCGAGGTAGGCGTTTGAAGCTATATCTTTATTTTATCGGGAAAGCTCGCGATGAGCACGCCAACGCGATCGCGGCCGAGTTCCTCAAGCGCGCCACCCGCTGGATCGCCTGCGAGATGCGCGAAATCGATCCGCGCCGTTTTGACCTGCCCGCGCGTCACCTCTCGGCCAGGAAGGTGTTTCTGGACCCCGCGGGGAAAAGCATCGATTCGGCGCGCTTCGCCTCCCTGCTCCAGGGATGGGAAGAAGAGGCGCGCGACATCGTCTTTCTCACCGGCGGAGCCGAGGGATTGCCTCCTCCATGGAAGGACAAAGCCGATCTGCTGCTGTCTCTTTCCGCCATGACGTTCCCCCACGAGTTGGCCCGCGCCATGCTCGCCGAACAGATCTACCGCGCCTTCGCCACCTTGCGGGGCCATCCGTACCCGCGCTAACTTAAGTTGAGTTGTCTGCATAAGCAGCCGCATCCATGGCTTGGTTCACTCGAAAAACATCCGGCGTATCCCCGCAGCCCGAAGGCGACCGTTCTGTCAAGACCGAGGGTTTGTGGCAGAAGTGCGAAGAATGCGGGCAGATCATCTGGCGCAAGGCGCTCGACGAGAACATGAACTGCTGTCCGCAATGCGGGCATCACTTCAAGATCGACGCCGCCTCGCGCGTGAAACTCCTGCTCGACGGAGATTATGAAGAGTTCGACAGGAATTTGACCTGCACGGACCCGCTCGAGTTCGTCGATTCGAAGCCTTACAGGAAGCGGTTGGCGGAAATGCAGGAATCGCTGAAGATGCCGGACGCCCTGCTCTCCGTGGAAGGCAAACTCGAGGGCCGCCACGTCGTTCTCTGCGTGTTGGAATTGAAATTCATCGGCGGCAGCATGGGCGCGGTGATGGGGGAAAAGATCACGCGCGCCATCGAGCGTTCCATCGCGAAAAAAGCGCCTCTGATTATCGTTTCCGCCTCCGGCGGCGCGCGCATGCAGGAAGGCGCCGTCAGTCTCATGCAATTGGCGAAGATCTCCGCCGCCCTCATGCGCCTGGATGACGCAAAGATCCCCTACATCAGCGTGATGACGAATCCGACAACGGGCGGCGTCACGGCGAGTTTCGCTATGCTCGGCGACCTCAACATCGCCGAACCGGGAGCGCTCATCGGCTTCGCCGGACCGCGCGTCATCGAACAGACCATCCGCCAAAAGCTGCCCGACGGCTTCCAGCGCAGCGAGTTCCTGCTCAATCACGGTTTTCTCGATGACGTGGTGAAACGGGCCGAGATGAAAAGCTACATCGGCAAGGCTCTAAACTTCTTCCTCGGACCCGCGGCATGAAGCCGCTGCTTGTTTTCCTGTTCCTCCGCGCCGCGCTGATGGGCGCTGATTTCGACGTCCTCATCCGTAATGCCCGCGTGATTGACGGTACGGGCAACCCCTGGTACCGCGCCGATGTCGGGGTGAAAGACGGAGTGATCGCCTCCATCGGGCACTTCTCAGAGAAGAGCGCCGATCGCGTCATTGATGCGCGCGAACGCGTGCTGGCGCCTGGTTTCATTGATGTCCATACGCATATCGAAGGCGACGTGGAAAAGATGCCGCGCGGCGACAATTACCTGCTCGACGGCGTCACCAGCGTGGTCACCGGCAACTGCGGCGGATCAGAGTTGCCGCTGGGACCATGGTTCGAAAAGCTCGAAACGCTCGGATTGGGGCTCAACGTCGCCTCTCTCGTCGGCCACAACACCGTGCGGCGCGAAGTGATGGGCACGGCGAACCGCCTCGCCACTCCCGAGGAGATCGCGAAAATGCGGGAACTGGTGGAGCAGGCCATGCGCGAAGGCGCGGCCGGATTCTCCACCGGATTGATCTACATCCCCGGCACGTATTCGAACAGCGACGAGGTGGTGGCGCTCGCCAGGCCCGCGGGCAGGATGGGCGGCGTCTACGCTTCGCACATGCGCGACGAGGGCGCGAAAGTGCTGGAGGCGATCGAGGAAGCGGTCCGCGCGGGCGGAGAGGCGGGCGCGCGAGTCGAGTTGTCGCACTTCAAGATCGATAACCAACGCCTCTGGGGCGCCTCGGACAAATCGCTGGCGCTGGTGGAGAAGTATCGGCGCCAGGGTGTCGACGTCGTGGTGGATCAATATCCCTATGACCGTTCCAGCACCAACCTCGGCATCACTCTGCCTTCCTGGGCGCTGGCCGATGGAAAAGACGCCGTTGCCGAACGCCTGTCGAATCCCGAGACGCGCAAGCGTATCGCCGTGGAGATGGAACAGAAGCTGAAGGATTTGGGCCACGCTGACTATTCCTACGCCACCGTGGCAGGCTTCAAGCCGGAGCCCTCCTATGAAGGCAAGACCATCAGCGAAGTCAACGTGATGAAGGGCCGCGAGAAGACCCTGGCCAATGAGATAGAGACGGTGCTCGATCTGATCGCCATGGGGGGCGCCCAAATGGTCTATCACTCGATGGGGGAAGAGGACGTGGAGCGCATCATGCGCTATCCGAACACGGCGGTGGCGAGCGACGGCGGCATTCGGGAGTTCGGAGCCGGAATGCCGCATCCGCGGTCCTATGGGACGAACGCGCGAGTACTGGCGGAATTTGTCAGGGAACGGAAAGTGATCACGCTGGAGGATGCGGTGCGCCGCATGACTTCGCTCCCGGCGCGTACGTTTGCCTTCCGCGACCGCGGCCTGGTGCGCGAAGGCTTCGCGGCCGATCTGCTGATTTTTGATCCGCGGAAGGTGCGGGACAAGGCCACGTTCCAGAACCCGCACCAGTACTCGGAAGGGTTCGACTGGGTGCTGGTGAACGGCGTGGTGATGGTGGAAGACGGCAAACTGACGGAAGCCCGCGGAGGGCGCGTGCTGCGTCACAAGCCGGAGTAGGGGAATGATTCAACTCATCAAGGCGGGCAAGCGTTTCGGCCCGAAAGTTCTGTTCGAGGATGCCGATTGGCTGGTGGGACCGAGAGACCGCGCGGGAATCGTGGGCGGTAACGGCACGGGTAAATCGACGCTGTTGAAGATCTTTGCCGGCCTCGAGCAACTCGACTCGGGCGAACTCGCCTGTGTGCGCGGAACGAAACTTGGCTATCTGCCGCAGGAGGGGCTCTCCCTGCGGGGGCGCACCGTGTTCGAGGAATGCCTCAGCGTGTTCCAGGACTTGAAGGCGATGGAGGCCGAGCGGGAGGAACTGAACCACCGCATGGGAGAGATCGATCCCGGATCGGAAGAGTATTCGCTGATGGTGGACCGCTACCATCAGATCGATACTGAATTCCGCACCCGCGACGGCTATTCGCTCGAGGCGCAGGTAGGTACCGTGCTCGCCGGGCTCAGTTTCCGCAAGGAAGATTGGCGCCGTTACACGGATGAATTCTCGGGCGGCTGGCAGATGCGCATCGCGCTCGCGAAATTGCTGCTCGAAAAGCCCAATCTCCTGCTGCTCGACGAGCCCACGAACCATCTCGATCTCGAGGCGCGCAACTGGCTTGAAAGCTATCTGCGCTCCTATCCGCATGCCTACATCCTCATCTCGCATGACCGGTATTTTCTCGATGTCACCGTTGACAGGCTGATCGAAATCTGGAATAAGAAGGTGTGGTTTTATCCAGGCAACTATTCGAAGTACCTCGAATTGAAGCAGGAGCGTCTCGATCACTTGCGCGCCGTGGCGCGCAACCAGAACGAACGCATCGAGCAACTGGAGGCGTTCATCAGCCGCTTCCGCGCCCAAGCCTCGAAGGCCAAACTGGTGCAGAGCCGCATCAAGGAACTGGAGCGGATCGAGCGCATCGAAGTGCCGCCCGAGGAGGCCACCATCCACTTCAATTTTCCGCAGCCGAAACCGAGTGGTCGCGTGGTGGCGGAGTTCACAAGAGTGGACAAAAGCTACGGCGCCAAGCGCGTGTTAACGAACGTGAACTTCCTCATCGAGCGCGGCGACCGCGTTGCGCTGGTGGGCGTGAACGGGGCGGGGAAGTCGACGCTCATCAAACTGCTCGCCGGAACGGAGCCGCTCACCGCGGGGGAATACCGGTTGGGGCACAACGTCGAGCCGGATTACTTCGCGCAGGATCAATATAAGGAACTCGATCCGAACGCGCGCATGTTCGATGACCTGGTAAGCATCTCCGAAAATCGTACCCAGACGGAACTGCGGACTCTGCTCGGATGCTTCCTCTTCAGCGATGACGACGCCTTCAAGCGCATCGGCGTGCTGAGCGGCGGTGAGCGGAACCGGTACGCGCTGGCGCGCCTGCTGCTGCATCCTTCCAACTTCCTGCTGCTCGACGAGCCGACGAACCACCTCGACATGCGCGCCAAGGACGTGCTGCTCGAGGCTTTGCGGAAATACAACGGAACGCTGGTGTTCGTGTCGCACGATCGCTATTTCATCGACAGGCTGGCAACGAAAGTATTCGAAATCGGCGGCGGCGAAGTGCAAATCTACGCGGGTAATTACGAGGACTACCTGTTCCGAAAGGAGCAGGAAGCCGCGGGCTCCGTCGAACAACCCCCGGTAGCCGTGGTGGCCGCCCCCGCCGAGACGGAGGAGGCAAAGCCCGCCAGGCGCGTCAATCCCATCAAGCTCAAACAGATGGAGAGCCGCGCCGGCGCCATTGAGAAAGAGATCGCGCAAATCGAGGAAGAGATGGCGCGCGCCGAACGCGAACTGGCGGTGTTTCAGAGCGCCGAGCACACCATGAAGCTGACCGCCGAGATGGGAGAAAAACGGGCGCGAGCCGACGCGTTGATGGCGGAGTGGGAGGAAGTATCGCACGCAATCGAGGAGGCGCGGGCCTGAGACATAGCGGCTAATCGTCCTTCCAAAACAGTTCCGCATCCGCCCGGCGGACGTAGTTGGCGTCCACCCACAAGGGATTTTGCGCGCGGCCCGCGAGAAAGTCCTGGCCGGCGATGCGCGCCACGGCCGCCGCAAGATAACGTGGAGTCTCCGTGAGGACGGCATGCTCCCAGGGAGTGGCGCGGAGCGCCCCCGTGAACAGCGGCAGATCCGGTGAGAGAAGTTCAACTCCCTCTTGCGGAAGCTGGTGGAGCCAGTCCGGAAATTTCATCACCACTTCCCCCCGCATCAGATTTCCCGCTGCATCATAGACCGCGCCATAAATCTCGCCCCTCCGCGCGTCAAGCAGCGGAGCGCGAACAGCATGGGAGCCGAAGGCGGCCAGAGCGCGCAGATTGCTTACCGCGACAATGGGCTTTGCGAGCACATCCGCAAGTCCCTTGGCGGCGGCGAGGCCCACGCGGACTCCGGTGAAGGAACCCGGCCCAGCGGCCGCGGCAAGACAATCCACCTCTTCGATCGCCCAACCGTGGCGCGCCAGCAGGCCCTCGAGTTGGCCAAACAGAATCTGCCCAAACCCCTCGCTCGAGTGCATAGTAACTTCTTCGACAATGCGGCCGCCCTCGGCGAGAGCGAAACTGCCGAAGCCGGAGGTGGTGTCAATGGCCAGGATGCGGGGAGTCATTGGGTGAGGCGGAAGACCTTGTCCACGGCATACACTTTCCCAACCGCGTTGATGGCGTAAATGCGCATGTTGAAGACCGCGGGGAAAATGTTCGCGAGATTCGGAGGGATGCGGAGTGTACCCTTGTCGCCCGTAGCGAGAATCCGGTAACCGCGCTCTTCCGTGGGCGCCTCGCCGGTCCACAGATACATCATCTGGCGCGTGCCGCGGGTTTCCCGCTTGAGCTTGACAAGGTACGGAACAGGCTTCGAAAGCGTCAACGGATCGGTGGCCGGTTCCATCACGTCGAACGGCATCTTCAAGGGATTCTGTTCGATCTCCTGCATAAGGTTCGGGCGCGATTCGAACTTGTAGGATCTCATCCCTTCCTTATGCCCGTCGCGGGAGAGGTGGAGTACCCATGGATGCGTCTTGTCCGGTGGTTCCGCAACGTATTTTTCCCCCTTGAAATCTTTCTTTTCGTGCGTGAGTTCGCCCGTAAGCGGATTGAGCCAGTAGACATCGTAGCCGTGTTTTTCGATGAGAATCTCGATCTGGTCCGGCTTCTCCATGTAGACCACGTATTCCACCCCGGGCAGCGCCAGCGCCCGCCCGCCGTCGACGTCGAAGTATGGCTCCAACTCCCACCAGCGCGTCCGCTCGAAGAGGCCGTACCATGCGGTCATCGCCTTCGAACATGCCGAATCGAGGCTATTCGGATCCAGCATCGCGGAGGGATACTGGCCGTCCATCGACGTGTTCCACAAGCGGCTGAGAAAAGCGGCGGCGCCCTGCGATTCGGAGGCGAATCCAATGTTGACGAACGGAAAAGGGAAGATCTGATGCTCGATCGACCCGACGGCATCGTCCTGCGTAAAGTGCTGGATGTAATTCATCCAGCCGTCGGCGGCAAGCGGCGCGGAAGTGGCGGTTGTGCCCGTCGAGCGTGGATGGTGGTACGGATCATTCTGCTTGAGAAGCGCCCCCATATCCTTCATCAGTTGCCGGCTGCCGGCCGCCGATTCGAACTCCGCGAAAAATTGCCATGTGACATGCAGCGCCGCATAGCGGGAGATCAGATAGCGGATGAAGTGCTCACGGTCTTTCCAGTTAGGGAACAGGCCCTCGAGTTGCCCGGCGTCGTGCGCGAGGATCAGGTCGGCGAAGATCCCCTTCCTGTTGAGAGCGAGAATGCGCTGGTCGAGTTGCTGGAAGAACGCGGGCGCGGGCCGGTCCGCCGCCGGAAAGGCTCGCTTCTCCTCGCCTGGATTTCCCAGCACGAGCCCGCGCACGTGATTGATCTTGGCCTTCGCGCGCGCCTCCACATAGGCGTCGAATTGGGCCCGCGGCGCAACCGCGAATTCGAGGAGCGCGTCGCCCATCCAGAGATGCGCTTTACGCGATTCCGAATACATCCAGTGATGGACGTTGGCCGGGAGAAGGAACCCGGGGTCGGCCGATGCGGTGGCCTCTATCTTTCCCAACCTGGCGTCGAAGCGCGGCAGATTGCTGGTAATGCGAAAATCCCATGAGCCGGGATCGATGGGCGTGAAGCGGATCACCATGCGGCGCCCCCCGTCCCAATAGGCGGGCATCAGCAGCGTACGGGCGCTCGGCGAGCGCAGTTCCGCGCGGATGTCGACGCTCAGGTAGGGATTCGGATGCGAGGCTGCTTCCTGATCATTCAGTTCGAAAACCAGTTCGCAAGGGGAGTAGGCGGGGGTGGGCGGACACACCTGTTGGGCCGCGGCCGGAACCGCGCCCAGAAAGGCAGCCATGTAGAAAAGCCCACGCATGATTTCAGTGTAACGTTGCCGCACTCTGCGAGAATGAAACATCCGGTCATCTTGGAGGAGGATTATGTTGCTACGGGCCGCGGTGTTGCTGGCGTGCGTGGCGGGGTGCGCGCAGGGACAGCCCAAACCTGCCGCCGCTCCCGTGCCGGTCGCGTCGAAGGTGGAGGGGCTTTCGAAACAGGAGGGCTACTTCCCGTTCTACCGGGATGAGCGCGCCGGGAAGCTGTATCTGGAAATCGGCAAGTGGGATACCGAGTTTCTCTACCAAAGCTCGCTGCCCGCGGGCTTGGGATCGAATGACATCGGACTCGACCGCGGGCAACTCGGCGCTACGCGCATCGTACGGTTTTCCCGCGCCGGCCCGAAGGTGCTCCTCGTTCAATCAAACTACGATTTTCGCGCGCTGACAGACCAGCCCGCCGAGCGCCTGGCCGTGAAGGAATCCTTTGCGGAATCCGTGTTGTGGGGGTTTCGGGTGGAAGCCGAGGAAGGGAATCGCGTACTCGTGGACGCCACGAATTTCTATCTGCGCGACGCGCACCGTGTGACCGCGGCGCTCCAGCAGTCCAACCAAGGCAATTACCACCTGGACGAATCCCGGTCGGCGTTCTACCTGCCGCGGACGAAGAATTTTCCGCGTAATACGGAGGTGGAGGTGACGCTGACCTTCACGGGCGAGCCGAAAGGATCTCTTGTCCGCGAAGTAACCCCGAGCCCGGAAGCGATCACCGTACGAGAGCATCATTCGTTCGTGGCGCTGCCCGGACCCGGCTATGAGCCGCGCCAGTTTGATCCGGGCGCGGGCTTCTTCAGCGAGAGCTTCTTCGATTACGCGGCGCCGGTCTCTTCCCCCATACGCAAGCATTACCTGGCGCGGCGCCGGTTGCGGAAGAAGGATCCGCGGGCCGCGATGAGCGAGCCCGTCGAACCGATTGTCTATTACGTGGACCGCGGGGCGCCAGAGCCCATCCGTTCCGCCCTGATGGAAGGGGCGCGCTGGTGGAATCAGGCCTTCGAGGCGGCGGGATACCGGAACGCCTTCCGGGTCGAGTTGATGCCCGAAGGAGCCGATCCGATGGACATCCGCTACAACGTGATCCAATGGGTGCACCGTTCCACCCGGGGATGGTCTTACGGCGCGGCAGTGACCGATCCGCGGACGGGCGAGATTCTCAAAGGACACGTGACGCTCGGTTCCCTGCGCGTGCGTCAGGATTACCTTATTGCGGAGGGCCTGCTGGCGCCCTACGAAGAGGGCAAACCGGCGCCGGGCGCGATGCTCGAGATGTCGCTCGCCCGGTTGCGGCAACTGGCGGCCCACGAAGTGGGCCACACCCTTGGGTTGGCGCATAACTACGTCGCCAGCGCGCACAGCCGGGCCTCGGTGATGGATTATCCGCACCCGCTCGTCCGCCTCGCCGCGAATGGCGTGCCCGATTTATCGGACGCCTACGCCGCCGGCATCGGCGAATGGGACAAGGTGGCCATTGCCTATGGCTATCAGGACTTCGGCGACGCACCGGACGGCGCGCGGAAACTTGACGGCATCCTCCGGGACGCACACAATCGGGGCCTCTTCTTCATCACCGACGCCGATTCGCGCCCCGAAGGAAGCGCCCACCCGAATGCGCATCTGTGGGACAACGGAGCGGATGCCGTCGAGGAGTTGCGCCGCATGTTGCGGATCCGCGAGCGCGCGTTAGCGCGGTTCTCGGCAAGCAACATTCCCCTCGGCCGCCCGATGAGCACCCTCGAAGAACCGCTGGTGACGCTCTACCTCCTCCATCGCTATCAAACGGAGGCGGCGGCGAAAGTCCTGGGTGGTCTCTTCTACACCTACGCGCTGCGTGGCGACGGGCAATTGGTGACCCGAATCGTACCCGGGGACGCGCAGCGGAAAGCGCTGGATGCCCTGCTTGCCACCATCCAGCCCGAGGTGCTGACCCTTCCCGAGCGGATCCTGCGACTGCTGCCCCCGGCTGCATTCGGATTTCCGCGCACACGCGAGTATTTCCCTTCCCGTGCCGGATTGACATTCGATCCGCTGTCCGCCGCCGAGGTGGCGGCGGATATGACGGTGGGGTTGTTGTTGAACGCCGAACGCGCCGGGCGTCTCGTCCAATACAGCGCCCGCGACAGCGCGAATCCGGGTCTCGGGGAAGTGCTGGACCGCCTTATTGGGGCCACCTGGAAACGCCCGCCCGGCAAGGGACTGAGCGCCGAAGTGGCGCGCGTCGTGGATGAAGCCGCTCTCAGCAGGCTGATGGAGTTGTCGGCAAGTGACAAGGCTTCAGCACAGGTCCGGGCGATCGCCGCCGAAAAACTGGAACAGTTGCGGGCCTGGCTTGTAAGAACCGCCGTGACCGGTGATCCGAATCAGAAAGCCCACTTCGCTCAAGCTGTACGTACGATCGCCAGGTTTCAGCGGGATCCCAAGCCCTCGAGCCTTCCCAAACGCAGTGAACCGCCCCCGGGTATGCCGATTGGAGCAAGGGAAGACTACTGCGCGTTTGGCTGGTAAGCCGCTGAGAGCAGCATCTCGCAAAGTTCATCCAGCCCCTCCGCGTGCTCCCGGATAACCTCCTCGGCCAACAGTTTCAATTTGCGGATGTTCGAATCCGAGGCGTTGTCCATTTCCTGAAGAGACTCATCGAGCTTCGGCTGCAAACGAAAATAGCGTTTGCCGAGCAACTGGCGCAATTGGAAATCAACCGTGCTGCTGACCCCGTCAAAGACAATATCGAGCACAGGCTTCGCCCATCGGGCGAGCCCCCACGCTCTTGCCCGGCGATAGGGTAGAGGACGCGTCAGCGCGCCCGTCCCAAGGGACACCACCAGCAAATCCTCGCCCGGAAACAACTGCCGGGCCTCCACGGTGGCGCACATGGCCGGGTTATTGGCATACAGTCCACCGTCGACCAGCGCGTAATACCCTTTCGCGCCTTCCGTGTCGATCCTGAGCGGTTCAAAATACGTGGGCGCGGCCGAAGTCGCGCGCGCCGCCTGCTTCATCGGAAAGTCATAGCCGGCGTCCTTCCGCGCCTTGCTCGAGCGGAAAAAGAACGGCGTGCGGCGTTCAATCTCATAGCTGGTGACCAGCACTTCGGTCAAAGCCTCATTCAACCGCGCCTCGCCAAAATAGCGTTCCAGCACGTCTTCGATGCCCGCCTTGCCGTAGCGCTCCTCGAACAACGCGCCGGCGGGAAGAAACTTCCGCCATGCCGCTTTGCGGAAGATGATGGCGCCTTCATTCTCGTAGAGGGCCGCCAGGTCGCCCGCTGAATACCGAGGCTGGCGGTCTTTCCCCGCCTTGGCTAACGCCAGTGCGAGAATGCCGCCGGTGGAGGTGCCCGCGACAAGATCGAAAAGGTGAGAAATTGCTTTGCCGGTGCGCTGCTCGATCTTCGCGAGCACGAGGGCGGGAACGATGCCACGAATCCCCCCTCCGTCGATAGAGAGAATCTTACGCATACTCTAACCGGCTAGAGAATATCTCATTGTTTTCTCGATAACGGCGTGGATTGATGAGAAAATTCAAGAGGTGCAATGGCTTAGCCTGTTTTCTTTCGCCGTGACCGGCTCACGGCGGGTTCGTTTCGTTGCCGCCGTGTTGCTCAATAGCGAGAAGCCAATGCGCCTGCTCATCCCCTGTCTGCCGCTTGTTGCCGCCTTGCACCCGCCGGGCGGGGCAGAATGCAGCCCTCCCGCATTTTGCGGTCGCGGAATCTTGTGTTGCGCAAGCGCCCGTCCAAGCACCTCGGTGCAAGAAGACGATCGGACCGAAGGGAATCCCGGTTACCGCTCATGACAAGCCAAGCCCAACAGGCAGCGGATCGCCGTGCCGCCGGATGGTTGACCTGCCGGGGATGTTCTCTTGCTTACGCAAAACCCTATTGACCAGGTTCGGCCTGAACCCCGGCCGTCCGTCGCACTCTGATGTCGCCCCCCTGGGTCGAGTACAAGCCCACCCGGAAAGACGCATACTATAACGTAAGAAAATGAAACGCAGAGATCTCTGGAAACCAATTCTCGCGGCGCCGGCCATGAGCGCCGCCGCGCAACAACAGGAACAGCGCGCCACGCGCGGCTTGCCGCCTCTTACCATCACCGGCTTCAAGGTCATCCCTACCAGCGGCGGCGGCAACTACCACTGGATCTTCCTCAAACTGCTCACCAGCGAACCCGGCCTCCATGGCATCGGCTCGGCGGGCAATCACTTCCAGCCCTTCGCCGTCACCGCCGCGCTCGAAAAGCATCTCGGCCCCTGGCTCATCGGCAAGCAGGTGGACCGTATCGAGGATCTCTGGCAAAGCGCCCAATACCGCACTTACTGGCGAAATGGGGCCATCAACAACAATGTCCTCAGCGGCATGGATATGGCGCTGTGGGATATCAAGGGCAAGCGCGCCGGCATGCCGGTCTATGAAATGCTCGGCGGCAAGACCCGCGACGCCGTCCCCTGCTACGATCACGTCGGCGGCCGCGACAAGGAGTCCGCTGTTGCCGCCGTACAGAAGTCCATGGCTGACGGCTGGCGCTACATCCGCGTCCAATATGGCGAGGGCGGTTATGGCGGCGGCGGCTTCATCCCCGCCGGACAGGGAAACCGCCCCGAGGGCGGCTACCAGGGCGCGGCCTTCGATGAAGAACTCTACGTTGATACCATCCCCGGCGTGTTCGAGTACGTGCGATCGAAGGTCGGCTTCACTCCCAAACTTCTCCATGACGTGCATTCCCACCTCAGCGGAATGAACGCCGTGGAGTTATCCCGCCGGCTCCAACCGTATCAGCTCTTCTTCCTCGAGGATGTCCTCGCTCCGGAACTTATCCAGCATTACCGTCAGATCCGCCAGGTCTGCACTACCCCGCAAGCGGTAGGCGAGGTCTTCAGCCACCCTTACGAATACGTGCCCCTCGTTACCGAACGTCTCATCGACTACGTCCGCTGCCGCGTCTCCGCCACCGGCGGCATCACTCCCATCAAGAAACTCGCCACGCTCTGTGAGTACTTCGGCGTCAAGACCGCCTTCCAGGAAGGCGGCGACAATGACCCCGTCAATCTCCTCGCCGCCTATCACGTCGACATCTCGAGCACCGCCTTCGGCATTCAGGAAGAGAATCACTTCCCGCCCATCGTCCACGAAATGCTCCCCGGAACCCCGGAAATCCGCAAAGGCTATCTCTACGGTAACGGCAAACCCGGGCTCGGCATCGACCTCAATGAGCAGCTCGCCGCGAAGTACCCGCTGAAAGAAGCCCCCCGCGGCGGAGCCTATCCCACGGACCGCACGCTCGACGGAGCCGTCGTCAGGCCCTGAGGATTCGTCCTGCCTATGGCCGCGGCGCAACCGGCACGGACGTTTCAGGATCTGCTGGTATGGCGGAAGGCCCACCGGTTCGTGCTGGAGGCTTGCGCTTTCACCGTATCGTTTCCAAGCACGAGACCCGCGGCCGCTCACGGCCGCCCGGCGCATCTCCCGGCAAAGTCCGGTTCTTGCATATTGCCGAAGGGCCGGCCGAGGAATGCCGCTGCTTCCTGATCCTTGCCAAGGACCTCGTTTACGGCAACACCGCTCAACTTCCCGCAACGCCGGAAGAGGTGAGCCGACGACTCAACGCGCGTATGCCGCCGCCATTCCGGCTCCTCGCTCCCGGCCCGGATAGATCGCCATTCGCCTCGCCGCTTTCAAGTCTTCGCACGCAAGATGAAATCCTCTGCGCGGTTGCGGGTTGCTGATCGACCGCTTCATTTCCACTACCCATAACTCCCCCCCGGCCGAGTTCCAGCGGCAGGTCGTCTCGGCGCCCGCCGGCGTGCGATAGAACCACGCTTTTCCAACTCGGACCAGCCGCCGGATGTCCCAGCAACTGCTCGCGGTCCCCGATGCCCAACAACGCGTGCGCAATTTCGCTATCCCGCACGTACGCCTCCTCACCAGCCGCTTTCCAAGGTTCGACTCCCAAGGCGGTAAGCGGCGAACAAGCAACAGTTCCACCAAGGCGTCCAGGCAGCGGCCCACCGTCTGGCCGCTGACGCCCAATCCGGAGGCGAGCCGGGAAGCATTGAGTTGAGCAATTGTCCTTGGTTATGCGCCAGCATCCGCCAGAACCGGCGTACCGTATAGGTCCGAATGAAGGCCAGGCGCCAATCTTGCGCGGAATCATACCTTGCACTTATTTTGCGCCATGGCAGATTTGCAACGTTCCGCTACCGCCGCCGCCTTCCTCCACGCCGCCCTTCGCTCGCTATCCCGTCCCAACTCGGATCGCCCTGTCCCATATAGTTGTCCGGCAGCTTTCGCCAGTCTTCCCGCGCCAGTCCGTTCAGGTCCCAAACCACTTTCCCATCCCGCACGGTCATCTCCGCCACCAGCTTTTGCGAGCCGTCCATCCGCGCCCCATACACATCGACGAAGCCGAACTTGCCGTTCTCCAGCCGCAGCACGGCTATGTCCGCGCCGGCTCCCACCGACAGGTTTCCCAACTCCTGGCGCTTGATCTCCTTGGCCGGGTTCCATGTCGATCGTAAGATCACATCGTCCAGCTTCATGCCCATGTTGAGGAACTTCGACATCACGTTGAGCATATCCTTCATACCCGCGTTCATGCTGGTGTAGTGCAGGTCGGTGGAGATGGAATCCGGAACAAAGCCCTGCTGCATGGCCGGAGCCGCCTGCCGCCACACGAAGCTCCCGCCGCCATGCCCCACATCGAAGATCACCCCGCGCTTACGCGCCTCGAACAGATACGGCCGCACCTTCTTCCGTGCGTCGAGCATCGGCACCGCGGCAAGATAGGTGTGCGTGTAGATATCGCCCGGCCGCAGCCGCTTCGTCACCAGATCTTCGAAAGGCCGCTCCGGACGGAACATGCCGAAATCCACCATGATCGGCCGGTCCGTCATCTTCCCCGCCTCAATCGCGTTGTCCACCGCGATCCACTCCGGCCCGGCGAAGTGCGCCGTCTTGAATCCGACAATGATGTCCGGGTGCTGCTTCGCCATGTCCGCCGCCTCTTTCGGATCCATATCTTCCTTGTTCTGCTCTACCGCTCCACCCATCCCGGCGCCCACAATATTCAAGAGCGCGAGCACTCGGGTGCGGGCGCGGTCAATCACTCGCGCCTTGAACTCGGGGAAATTGCGCCACCCCGAAGTGCCGGCATCCACCACCGTCGTCACTCCGGAGCGGAACGTAAACCCATCCGGGTAGACGCTGAGCCGGCCCGAGGCGTACGAGTTCCCCATGCCGCCGGCGAAGACGTGGACGTGAATGTCCAACAGGCCAGGCGTCACGTACAACCCGCCCACGTCCACCACCTTCCTGGCTCGCGAGGCAGGGATGTTTTCCTCTATGGCCGCGATCCTGCCGCCTTCCACGGCCACGTCGCGGACCGCGTCGATGTGGTTCTTCGGATCGATGACATGCCCGCCTTTGAGCAACAGGTCATACTGCGCTTGTGCAAAGGCGAGCGGAGAGAGAAGCAGAAAGAGGACGAATCGCATGCGATTTATTGTATGCGATCCCGGGAGGGAATCAGTGGCCGCCGCGGGAGGGAGGAGCGCTACTCGGCGCTAATCTAATGGGTCATTGCGTAGGTGATGTAGTTCAACCCGTAGCGATAGGCGAGCGCGGTCATCTTTTCGGGGTAGTAGGGAACATCGGCAAACTCCCAGGCATCGGCAACGTCGGTGTTGTAGTTCACGGCCACCACCATGCGGTTCTTCGGATCATACATCGCCCGCCACGCGGGGATGGTTCCAGGAGGCTGCACAATCTGGACGGTCCCTCCCGGACCTCGGCGGAGGTGGCGTGAGCCGGGGATGAAGGTGAGGTCGTTAGGGCCGATGTCGTAGAGAACGTGCATCACGGAGTCCGCCATGGCGATGTCCGTGATGGGCTGCCCCGGCAGAACACGGTCCATGGTTTGGCGGAAGATCTCCCACTGTTCCTCGCCCCAGAAATCGTCGACGACGAGGAAGCCGCCGCGGAGGAGGAACTCGCGGAGCCTGGCGGTTTCCGCATCGGTGAGACCCCACCATCCCGTTTGCGTGGCATAAATCCAGGGGTAATCGAAGAGGCGGTCGTCGGTGAGGCGGAGGTGGCGCGGATCGCCGGCGTCTATGCGGGTGAGGCGCTGGATGCCGGCGGTGAAGTGGTTGTCGGCGGCGGGCCAATCGACCAGCCACCAGCCAGAACCCAGTCCGGCGCGGGAGGAAAATCCGTAACCACGATGATACTCCGGGAGGTCGGTGTACTCGACGCGCAGGAAGTGGAACTCAGCCGCGCGGACGGGCATCGGAGCGTCGTCTTCGTCAGCGGCGCGGAACCCGAAACGGCCCCTTTGCGCAAACGCGGCAACGGCGATCAGAAACAGTGCGCCCAAGATCACGCAAATAGAAAGCGGCGCGCGTTTCATGGGATCACCAGCCGTCTTGCTCCTCATTGTAGCGGTAAGCTGGGAACTTGCAACGCCGTCACTTTCTCACACTTCCGGCAACCGCCGCGCTCGCCGCGGCGGGAAGCCCCACCGCTCTCTGCCTGAATGAGGACAACAGCCACTGGTTCTTCACCCGCGCGGGGAAGACACTGACGCCGGAGTCGGTCTCCTCGTTTGTAGACCAGTATGCCGGCGCCGGGGTGCGGGAGATTCTGTTTTCCGGCAACTCGCAGCGAACGAGTTTTGCGAGCAAGGTGTGGGATCCGGTGTGGAAGGGATACGACCCGGAGGGGCCGGATGACCAGCCATTGTTCCGGTCGACGCCGGCCGAAGCACGGGCCGGAGCCCGGAAGTGGATCCACACGGCATGGGAGTTGTTGCGCAAGGGCATCGATCCTTACCAACTCTGGATCGCGCGCGCCAGGCAAAGAGGACTTTCTCCCTGGATGTCGATGCGGATGAACGATCTGCACAACGTGGATGATCCGGAGAGCTACCTGCACGGCAGCTTCTGGAAGCAGCATCCGGAATTCCGCAGGATCCCGTGGCGCGCCGTGGACTGGCGCGACCGCGCCTTCGATTACGGCCGGGCGGAGGTGAGGGAGTACCATTTCCGGCTGGTGGAAGAGTATTTCGAGAGGTACGACTTCGATGGCCTGGAACTCGATTGGATGCGGTTCGGGTTTCATTTCCAGCCGGGGCGGGAGATCGAGGGTGGACGGCTGCTGACGGAGTTCATGAGAAGGACACGGCGGCTCGCGGATTCATGGTCACGCAAGCGAGGCCATCGCATCCGGCTGGGCGCGCGCGTGCCGTCGCGGCCGGAAACCGCGCGGGAGATGGGGCTCGACGGGGCGCGGTGGGCTCGCGAAGGTCTGGTGGATCTACTGGTGGTGACCCCGTTCTGGGCGAGCATCGAGACGGACATGCCGCTCGAATTGTGGCGGCGGTTGGCGGGGAATCAGGTGACCCTGGCCGCGGGCCTCGAGTTGCTGCTGCGGCCGTATGCCGCCTACCGGCCTCTCCAGTTCAATTCCCTCGAGACGGTGCGCGGGGCGGCGGCGTCATTGCTCGACCGCGGAGCGGACCGTGTCTATCTGTTCAACTACATGGATTCGCAGACGGAGATGCCGGACCGGGAGAACTATCCAACGCTTTTGCGCGAGTGCGGACAACTGGCGACGATGGCGGGAAAGAAACGGCGGCATGTGGTGACGTACGCCGATACGTGGGCTCCGGGAGAGGCTTCCGCGGCGCAGTTGCCGAAGAAGATGGAGCCGGGGCAGTGGGCGGCCTTCCGGCTGCATGTGGGTCCGCGCCTGAGCCGGGCGCGGGTGCGGTTGGAAGTGGAGGGCGGGGAGATTTCCGAACTGCGCGCGAACGGGGATCTCTGTAAGCCCGCGGGAAGAGAGGAAGGCGGGAAGCCGGGTCCGGCGGCGGGGCTTTCCTGCTGGGACGCCCCCCCGGGATTGAATGGATTCGTGGTGGTGGATCTCCGGGCCGGGAGCGCCTGCGTTATTCATTGGGTGGAAGTGGCGGGAGCATAACCTTGAAGGTTGAATAGTGTGAATACCCATTGATGGAGTGTCCTTTCGATGCAGACTACAAGGCGTGCGTTTCTCGGATCTCTCGCGGGAGCGGCCGCGGCAACAGCGGCGGGACGGAAGCGGCCGAACATCATCCTGATGATGGCGGACGACATGGGATTCTCCGACGTCGGCTGCTACGGAGGAGAGATTCATACTCCGAATATCGACCGGCTTGCGGGCGAGGGTGTGCGCTTCACGCAGTTCTACAACACGGCGCGCTGCTGTCCCACTCGCGCGACGCTGTTGACCGGATTGTATGCGCACCAGGCGGGCATAGGGCACATGATGGATGACCGTCATCTGCCGGGCTATCGCGGCGATCTGAATCGCCAGTGCGTGACCATCGCCGAGGCTCTGCGGCCCGCGGGTTATCACACGTTGATGAGCGGCAAATGGTACGTCACGCCGGTTACGGAATCGAAGCACAACTGGCCGCTGCAACGCGGCTTCGAGCATTTTTACGGTACGATCGGCGGCGCGGCGAGCTATTACGATCCGGTGACGCTGACTCGCGACAATACATCCATCCGTGCGGAGTCCCGGAGCTATTACTACACGGACGCCATCGCGGACAACGCCTCGCGATTCATCGGCGAGTACGCGCGCAAGCCGGAGCCGTTCTTTCTCTACGTGGCGTTCACCTCCCCGCACTGGCCGCTGCACGCGCTGCCGGAAGACATCGCGAAATACCGCGGCCGTTACAAGGACGGCTGGGACGCATTGCGCCAGGAACGGCACGAGCGGATGATCCGCCTGGGCATCGTGGACAGGCGATGGAAGATGACGCCGCGCGATCCGGACGTGCCGTCATGGAGAGAGGAACCACACAAGGAGTGGCAGGCGAAGCGCATGGAAGTGTACGCCGCACAGATTGACCGCATGGATCAGAACGTTGGGCGGATACTCGGGAAGGTGAAGCAGGCAGGCATCGAAGAGAATACGCTGATCCTCTTTCTGGCCGACAACGGCGGCTGCGCGGAAGAGTTGCGCCGCACTGGAAAGACATGGCCCTATCATGCGCCGGTCAAGACGCGCGACGGCAGAGCGGTTCGCTACGGCAATGATCCCGGGGTGACTCCGGGACCCGATGACACCTACGAAAGCTACGGAAAGGGATGGGCGAATGCGAGCAATACGCCGTTCCGGCTGTACAAACACTGGGTGCATGAAGGAGGCATCTCCACTCCGCTGATCGCGCGCTGGCCGGGAGTCATCGAAAAGAAGGGGACGCTCACCCACCAACCCGGCCACCTGATTGACCTGATGGCCACCTGTGTGGACGTGGCCGGGGCCGCGTATCCGCGGACTTACCAGGGCAATCGCATCACCCCGCTCGAGGGCAAGAGCCTTCGTCCCGTGCTCGAAGGCAGGCGGCGCGAAGGGCATTCAGAGATTTTCTGGGAGCACGAAGGAAACCGCGCCGTGCGGCAGGGGAACTGGAAACTGGTGTCGCGCTTCCCCGGCAAGTGGGAACTCTATGACCTGGCGGCGGACCGCACCGAACTAGAGGATCGCACCGCGGACCATCCGGCGAAGGCCGGGGAGTTGAAGCAAAAGTGGGAGGCATGGGCCGGGCGGGCCAATGTCGTTCCCTGGGACCAGGTGATGAAGGCCTAGCCGGCGGAATGGCATACAATTCCAACATCATGCCTAAATTCGTATTCATACTGCTGGCGGCCTCCGCTGGCGCGCAGGTGAAATTTCCTGCCCCGTATCCTCCCACCAATGACGTGCATCTGGAGAATCTCGTCGCCGTCCCCATGCGCGACGGCGTGAATTTGTACGCGGATGTCTATCGTCCGGTTGTCCAGGGGCGCTATCCGGTGATTGTTTCGCGTACTCCCTACAGCACGGAACGCTACCCGAGCGCTTATACGGCGGCGGTGTTCTTCTCGCAGCGCGGCTACGCTTTCGTTTACCAGGACGTGCGCGGACGGCACGAATCGGACGGCAAGTGGGAACCGTTCCGCAACGATATCGAAGACGGCTACGACACGGTGGAGTGGGCCGCGAAACAACCGTGGTCGAACGGGAAGGTGTGCATGGAGGGAGGCTCCTATCTTGGGCACGTACAGTGGCGCGCGGCGATGGCGAAACCGCCGCACCTGGTCTGCATCGTGCCGCAGGTGGCTTCGACGAGTCTCTATCACAACTGGATCACGCTCAACGGCGCGTGGCGGCTCTCGTTCAATTTCGGATGGGGTCCGGTGCGGCAGGAATCGCGCATCATGCAGAACACGGGGCCGCACACCATGGCGGGAGGCCCGCCGAGCCTCGGCTATGACCACCTGCTGTGGCATCTGCCCCTGATCAGCATGCAGGAACTCGCCGGGCGCCATGCGAAGTTTTATGACGACTGGATCCATCACCCCGACTACGATGACTACTGGAAGAAGATCAACGCCGAGGAGATGTTCGACCAGATCAATGTGCCCGTATATACGATGGGCGGATGGTTCGATATCTTCAGCCAGGGCACGCTGCACGGCTACGTGGGCATGGCCACGCGCGGAAAGACCGAACAGGCTCGCAAGGGAAGCCGCATGCTGATGGGCCCGTGGGGGCACGGCAGTTCACAGAAGTACGGCGATCTCGATTTCGGCGTGCCGGCGCACGTGGATGAGTCAGCGGCGGCGCTGCGGTTCTTCGATTTCTGGCTGAAGGGAAAAGATGATGGGATTGGTTCAGAGCCGCCGGTGACCCTGTATGTCATGGGAAAGAACATCTGGCGCGGAGAGAACGAATATCCGCTGGCGCGGACACAGTATCGCAAGATGTATTTCCACAGCGGCGGGGCCGCGAATACGGGCAATGGCGACGGCCGCCTCTCGTGGAATGCGCCGGCGGCGGAGAGCAAGCCGGACACCTACCGCTATGATCCGATGAATCCGGTGGCCAGCACGGGAGGGAACAACTGCTGCGGAACACCGACGCCGGCGGGCCCCATCGATCAGCGGCGGATCGAAGGACGCGGGGACATCCTCGTGTACACCTCCGAATATCTTGACCGGGACATCGAGGTAACGGGCCCGGTGAAGGTGGTGTTGTATGCAAGCTCGGATTGCGTCGATACGGATTTCGTGGCGAAGCTGATTGATGTCTATCCGGATGGACGTTCGCTGCCCATGGCGGAGGGAATCGTGCGGGCGCGTTATCGTGAATCTCCGGCGGCGCCGAAACTGCTGGAGCCGGGAAAGACCTACGAGTTCCAGATTGACATGGTGGGCACCAGCAATGCGTTCCTGAAGGGGCATCGCATCCGCGTGGACATCACCAGCAGCCATTTCCCGCAGTTTGACCGGAATCCGAACACGGGCGAGCCGTTCGGAACCACTTCCAATACGAAGGTGGCCACGCAGAAGATCTACCATACGGCGGCGCGCGCCTCGCATATTGTGCTGCCGGTGATTCCGTAGGCAGCCCGGCCATTCAACGGCGGTCGAAGCGCCGGCCGTAATAGAACAACGATGCGGCCCAGATGGCCGCAAACGGCAACAGGACGAGCGCGTGGAACCGCGACACAGCGGTTCCGGCGCCGAACATCAGCACCGTCTGGATGACCCCGTGTGTAATGGAGGCGCCGGCAACGAAGCGCCAGCGCGGCTGGGGAATGGGGGACATGACGCTCGGCTCATGGCCCACCGCGAGTACGGCGAGTCCGGCGGCAAGACCGGGGAGCGGGTCAAGCGGGCCCACCAGCACGGCGAGCACGATCAGGAAGGCGATGTCCTTGGCGAGGAGGATCTGCCAGCCGCGCAGGGGCATGAGCAGGTAGCGCGTGAATCCGCGCGCGGCGTCCAAAGCGAACAGCCGCTGGGCATAGGTGCTGAGCGAGAGCACCACCAGCATGGTGACGCCGAACAACGCATCGGGCTGGGGATCGGGCCGGGAAAAACGGTAGTAGGCTCCCGCGGCCGTCAAGACAAGCCCGGCATAGGTATCGAGCACGTGCAGCATCTCGCGAAGATTCTTGCGCACCAACCCCCCAAGGACGCCTGGAAGTTCCGGAATGTCGCGCAGCAGGCTGAGCCGGGGAGCGCCGCCGAGCAGCCGCTCGCCGAGGACAGTGGCGCCATTGGCGAACACGGCGAGAATCAGCAGTTCGTAAGAAAGGCCGCGAAAACGGTCTCCGCCCCAGAGCAGTATGCCGAGAATGAGCCAGATGACGGGGCTCAGGAACACGCTGGCAATGCGCGCCACGATGAGTTCTCGCGTGGTGAGCGGAAGAAGATGCAGGCGATCCGGCGGAATCTTGCGCATCGGATCGGCGCTCAGGGGAAAGAACAGGAGCAGGCCGAAAACGACGTATAGAAAAACCGCGCTTGCCGGCTGGAGCGACAGCAACAAACAGAACAGGAAAAAATTGTTTGCGGTGATCGCGTTGAGATCGTGCAGCTCGCGCCACGTAGCCGTGGCGAGCGCTTTCAGGAGCGGTTCAATCCGAGCCAAGGAATGTCCTCTGATTTCGGTTCCTCCACCAGATCGAAGTACATCTGCTCGAGCGAGGAGGGAAGTTCCCCGGCCGTGGAATTCCACACGATGCGTCCCTGGCGGATAAGGATGTAGTGCGTGGCGATACGCTCGACGATGGCGAGACTGTGGGAGGTAAAGAAAACAGTCACGCCGCGCCCGGAGAGAGTCAGCAGCAGGTCGTGTATGGTCTTCGAGGTGACGGGATCAATGCCTTCAAACGGCTCATCGAGGAAGAGCACCATCGGGTTGTGGATCAGCGCCATGGCGAGCGCGGTTTTCTTGCGCATGCCGTGGGAACAGTGGTCCGCGTACGTATTCCGGCCGTGTTCGAGAACCAGCGCGCGCAGCAGTTGGGAAGTGCGGGCGTGAGTCTCGCTCTTGGACAAGCCGTAAATGGGTCCGGCCATGTGCAGATGCTCTTCGACAGTGAGGTGGTCGAACAGGCCGAGTTGTTCGGGGAGCACTCCGATTCTGCGCTTCAATTCCACGGTCTGTTCGCCGACGGCGAGGCCGGCGACGGTAGCCGTGCCGGAGGTAGGCCGCAAGAGTCCGGTGAGCATTTTCACGGTAGTCGACTTTCCTGCCCCGTTCGGCCCCAGGAAAGCGCAGAGGCTGCCTTGTGGAAGCTGGAACGAGATGGAATCGACTACGGCGGCCGGCCCGTAACGGCGGGTTAGGTTATGGCAGATGATCATGCGGGCGAAATTTCAGGTTCGCAGTACGGAGGATATAATTGCAAATGTGCGGAGACTGACCACGGCGGCGATTGCAATTCTCCTGCTGGCCTTCGCCTCGGGATGCCGGAAGCCGCGGCGAGTCCGGGCAGGCGCCGCGGACGAGGCGGAGAACGCGGTACGTTCGGTGGTGAGCGTCGCCGACCCGCGGACGTCCGCGCAATTGGTTCGCGGATTCCATGCGCTCGAATCGAATTCGTGGCGCTGGACCAAGGGTAACTTCACGGTCACACTTCGCCCGCCGCTGAATGCCGACAGGGACGGCGCATGGCTACTGCTCAAGTTTTCCATGCCGGAGGCTGTGCTGAACAGAGTGGGTCCGGTTCGTCTGACGGCGAATGTAAACGGAGCGCCCATCGAGGGTGAGACTTACTCGAAGGACGGAGACTATACCTTTCGCAGAGAGGCGCCGGCATCGGCATTTCACGGGGACAACCCTGTAACTATCGAATTCGCATTGGATAAATTTCTGGCGGCGGGGGCAGTAGAGGGGCGCGAGTTGGGGATTATCGTTTCGATGATCGGGTTGGAGGCGAAATAGCGGTTTTGTCTCCGGGCTTGGGGTGGAAGCGGAAGATTTCGTAGAACGGGCGGCCGTGGTAGTCGTAAACGGTCTCGAGGAGTTCGCGCTCGTAGCCCAGGCGCGCCGCAAGCGCGTTTATCCTCTGATTCACCTCCGGGAAAACCTGCTTGGCGTCGGTGTTGCCGGCGAAGACGGCCTTGGGGTCTTCCACCATGAATTTCACAAAGCGCATCTCGCCGGGCGTTGGTTCGGGACGCATGAGAGGATCGCTGCCGAGAAGGAGCGGCAGACGCCCGGATGTCAGAAACCGGGTATTGTCAAACATCCCCCAGTCGATCAGGTAGATTTTCGAGGCGTGCAACCTCCCCAATTCGGAGGCGAGGGTGAAATTCGCGTTAGACCAACTGCCGGCGCCGCCGTCGCGTATGGCCTGGCGTAGATAGTTGTTATTCACGAGAAGCGCGGAACCGCAGAGCACGACCGCCAGTCCCAGTTGGAACGGCGCGCCATAGCGCCCGAGTTTCGAGGCAACCCAGGAGGCGGCAATTCCCACCAGCAGTAAAGGGTAGGGCCACAGCAGGATGGAATGATGCGCGCCACCGCCGGCGCCTTTCGTGGCAAGCATTTGCGCCCAGGCCACGGCCATCATGAGGAGCAGAAACAGAACCGGGCGCCGCCAGGAGGTAGCCAGCAGGAGGGGGGTCAGGAGGAGAGACGCGGCAAAGGCATACCAATAGAGGTTCTCCCGCCTTTCACCGCCGAGATGCGCCAGGGCGAGAGACGCCTTCTCGAGGACTGTCCGCGGTTCCCCAGGCGTCTTCACCGCCCAATCCTCATCTACCAGGTAGCCGAACAGGACCGAGCCGTTCATTGTATAAGGCAGGAGATGGACTTTGTTCGCGAGATCGTCTTTCGAGAAGGAGGCATTTCCGCGGAAGGTTTCCAAAGGGCGTCGTATGTTGTAGATGATGAAGGGTAAGGCGCCGAGGAGAAAGAAAAAACCGGCGGTGATGACCCTCCGTGGCGTCAGAAAACGCTTTACCTCAGTAAAGAAGACGATGAGGCAGGCTAAGCCGGCGCCGGAGAGCATCCATAGGAAGAGAGCCTTGTCCCAGAGCCCGATGCCGAGCGCGAAGCAGCCGCCGCCCAGAGGGACTAATCGGTTGGTTTGATAGGACTTAAGAATCAGAAAGAGGCCCATGACATGGCACAGGTGTTGAATGGCGACCGGCCCCCAATCCATCGCGGTCGTCAGAAGATAGCTGGTGTCGGTGGCAAGAAGGGCGGCGGTGAACAGAGCAGTGGAGGGAGTCGTAGCGCGGAGCGCGAAGAAATAGAAGATGAGGATGGTCAGGAGGCCCAACAGGAGAACGGGCACGCGCAGAAGGTATACGGAGGGCGTCCAGAAGTGAAGAAGCAGCCAGTAGAGGCCAGTCTTGACCGTACCGAGATAGGTCATCACCATGAATGGAACTTTTTTCTTGAAGATGGAAACTTCGAACCACCCCGAGCCGCCGCGAAACAGAGGACTTGAAAAAATGGCCTCATCCGTCTGGATTCCGATGTGTGGGATGATTGCTAACCCATTGAAAAGGAATATGATGAACAAGGATGCGAGTACCGGAATGGCAACTCGCGGCGAGGTTTGGGAAGAGGACAAGCTACAGTATAACGCCGCTTGGGCGGCTGGGTTCAAGCCGCGTAGGAAGAGCAATACCGGCGGATCACGATGGTATGTTTTTCGCAGACGGGTGATGCTCTCGTCGGATGAGGAGAGACGGGCCGATACAGAAGGGGCTGAAGAACTTGAAACTTTCGTACGGAAAGTTCGTCAATAAAGACTTGCGGAGGCGTAATCAAAGTGAGCCCGGGAGACGATAAGAGATGCAATTCCCGTTGCGCGGAAAAAGATTGAGAAAAGCGGCGGATGATGGCAACTGAATTGCTAGGACGTGATATACTATGTGGATTCCAACGCCGTTAGAGGTTTTGATGGGAGGAGAGGAATCCTTGCGGCTTCGGCATTAACAATTCTTAGCGTGATCCGCTAAGATTTTTTGTAACCTTTTCATCGGAAACGGCGTCTATATCGTTTCAGAGGGAAAGAAGAAGGAAAACAAGAACAAAAACATCGATCCGAGAGGAGAGAGGAGCGAAAGCAAATGACAAAGAGCGAACTGAACAAGTTTAAAGCAATCCTGGAGACGAAGCAGGCTGAACTCGAGGCGGTGCTGCGCAACCGCGACGCAATCGCCATCGAAAAGAGTCCCGATGCCCTGGACGAAGTCCAGCACGCTGCCGAGCGTGAGTTGGCCATCCGCAACCTCGACCGTGAATCTAACTTGCTGCGCAACGTGCGAGCCGCACTGCGCCGCATCGAGGATGAAACCTTTGGCACCTGCGTGCATTGCGAGGAAGAGATCAGCCCGAAGCGACTGGCTGCCGTGCCGTGGTCGCCTTACTGCATCCGCTGTCAGGAGATGGCCGACCGCCATCGCGAGAAGTTCGACGATTCGGACCTCTTCGAAGAGATGGTGACGGCAGCCTAAGCACCCTGAAGTTTTTTGAAGGAAAGGCGCGGCTCGAAACCGCGCCTTTCGTGTCTGATAACCCTTCCGTTCAGACGATGCCGATGGCGGATTGCATTCTGCCGGCGCTACCCTGATCGCGGCGGTAGGAGTGGAATTCTCCGGCAGCGCACTTGGTGCACGCCCGTGCGCAGAATATACGTTCGGCCCGCAGTCCTGCCTCCAGTAGTTGCCTCCGATTTACTTCCACAAGGTCGAGAAATGGACTTTCCTGCTTCGAGCCGCTGTGGAGCCATGGCTCGAAGCGCCCCATGACTTCGCGTCCGACCTCGTAGCAGCAGGCGCCGATGGCAGGGCCTATTGCCGCAGTAAGGCCACTTGGCGCACAGTCAAATTCCTCACCCAGGCGGCGAACCGTCCGGATGGCAATCGAACCGGCGCTTCCCCGCCAACCGGCGTGAATAGCCGCTACGGCCCGCCGCTGCGAGCCCGCGATCAGGATGGGCGCGCAGTCGGCTGTCCGCACCGTGAGGAAGATTCCGCGCCGGTTTGTAATCAATGCGTCGCCTTCCCCCATCACCCCTTCCTGAACCCCTGCCGTAACCACCACATCCGAATGGATTTGCTTCAAGGCCGCGGATGGCCGAAGGTTCCAGAACTCCGAATGGCGGGTGCCGAAGCCGTGATCGAGCCAGGGGTAAGCGAGCAGAGGAGAACACTGGATAACGTTGCGTGAGTCCTTCTGAAAAAGGGGGGAAATCCACGGCACCGCCTTCATCTTAACACGCGCCGGTGGGTTCCCGGTTCTGGCCTGAATCTTGCTCCTAACTCAGCGTTACGCTTGCCTTTATGGATTTTGAGACTCTCGCGCGGGAACACAAGGACGCGGTTTACCGCCAATTGCTACGCATGTGTCATAACCGGGAAGACGCGGAGGACATTCTTATCGAAGCCTTGGCGAAGGCATTCCGATCGAGAGAGGAACTTCGGGACCCGGAATCGTTTCGGGCGTGGCTGGCCCAGATCGCCCGCCGCGCCTACCACCGCATGAGGAAGCAGCAGGCCCATCACCCCACCACAGGCATTGACATGCTTCCCCCGGGTATTCCGGAATTACGGTCCGCGGTGCTGCAACCGGACGAAGCGGCGATGGAAGAGGAATTGGACCTTCACCTTAAACGCGCTCTGGATGCGCTTCCGGAGATGTACAGGGAAGTGTACCTGTTGCATGACATCGAGGGAATGCCGGCCAGAGAAGTTTGTGCGCGTCTGGGGCTGAGTTTGCCGGCGGTGAAATCGCGCCTGCGCCGAGCACGGGAGATGGTCCGCCTGCATCTTGACCGGATCATACACCCTGCCAGTTGAAAAGAAAGAAAAAAGCCGCGGTTCACGGAGAGCCGCGGCGGCTGGAGCTTACACTGAAAAAGAGACAGGAAGGAGTGCCAGTCAGGCGCCGTTTCGGCTCTCGAAACTAGCGGACGCCTTCGCGTGGTCTGTTCCGCCCTCTGCCGCTGTTGAGCGGCTGGCCGGGTGGTATGCCGACGCCCTCAGGGGGGGCGTCTCAAACCGTAACACCGGCTGTTACCGGCGCCAGATCATGCGGCACATCCGCAAGATGGTTTCGCGGAAGGCGCCGTCGCGGCGCCTGTCCTGGCGAGATGAATCCATTATTCGAAAGAACCCGGAGTTGCCGGTCTCAGCCTTTCGTTCTGACTTTCCGGCCGACTCCATATAAGAAGAGTCCTTCTGTTCGAAAAAGGATTCAAGCCCGCCATGTCTTTTTTCGCGTTCTTCCACCCCGTGGTGGTGTGCTTGAAAGACAGGTCCGGAACGCTCTTGCGAAAAAAATATAGTTCCGAAGGCATTTCCGGGCCAATCCGCGCACCCTCCGGTTGACTTCCCCACCCTACTCCGCTATATTTCTGAAGTACTGATCTTTCAACGGCTTGTCGGTATCAGGGGTTGCATTGCGACGCTCGCTACGGTTCGCGTGCCGATTCCTGTAGGCGGAACCGCAGCCGCTGGCTCGGAGATATGGCGATGGCCGATGAACCAGAGGATCGCACCCCAGAAGCGCCGCTTTCGGCCGCTGGCGATGAGTACGAGCAACTGCTCGATGACTACTCTCACTTTGCCGCGCCGGCTGAAGGCGAGATTCTGGCCGGGCACGTCCTTAAGATTACCGACAAGGAAGTCATTGTCGACTTCGGATACAAGTCCGAAGGCATAGTCCCGATCGCCGAATTCCAACTTCCCGATGGCTCCGTCACGCTGCAGGCCGGCGACTCCATCGACGTCATGGTTGACCGGCACGCCCCGCATGTGGAAGGCTACATCACGCTTTCGCACGAAAAAGCGGTGCGGCTGCGCAGTTGGGACACCCTCGAGAAAGCCTTTCAGGAAAGCCTTCCCATTCTCGGCCGCGTGATTGGACGCATCAAGGGCGGCCTGCTGGTGGATGTCGGCGCCAAAGCGTTCATGCCGGGCTCGCAAGTGGACGTACGGCCCGTGCACAACCTCGATTCACTCATCGGAACCGACATTCCGGTGCGCATTGTGAAGCTGAACCGCCGCCGCGGGAATGTAGTGGTATCGCGCAAACTCGCCATCGAAGAGGACCAGGCTCATCGAAAGGAAGCGGCGCTCGATGTGCTCGCCGAGGGCGCGGTGGTCACGGGCGTGGTGAAGAACCTCACCGACTACGGCGCCTTCATCGACCTGGGGGGAATTGACGGGTTGCTGCATGTGAGCGACATGTCCTATGGACGCGTCGGCCATCCCGCCGAACTCCTTCATGTCGGGGATCAGATCACGGTGCGCGTGCTCAAGTTCGACAAAGACAAGGAGCGCATTTCGCTTGGGCTGAAGCAACTTCATGCCGATCCGTGGGATTCGGTGGTGGAGCGCTATCCCATCGGGTTGCGTGTGATCGGGCGTGTCGTGTCCATCACCGACTACGGAGCCTTCGTCGAACTCGAACCCGGAGTCGAGGGCCTGATTCACATCACCGAGATGACCTGGTCGCGGCGATTGAAACATCCTTCGAAGGTCGTGAAGGCGGGTGACAGCGTCGAGGTTGTCGTGCTGGACGTCAAACCCGAAGAGAAGCGCGTCTCTCTCGGGATCAAACAACTCGAGGCGGACCCCTGGACCACGGTGGAAGAGCGTTACAGCATCGGCTCGGTGGTCGAGGGGCGCGTGCGGAAACTGACGGACTTCGGGGCATTCATCGAAATCGAGGAAGGCATTGACGGGCTGGTCCACATTTCCGATCTGTCGTGGACGAAGCGTATCAAGCATCCCTCGGAAATGTTGAAGAAGGGACAGATGGTGCAGGCCGTCATCCTCAACATCGACGCGCACAACCGTCGGTTGTCGCTCGGCATCAAGCAGTTGCAGCCCGACGCCTGGGAGACTTTTTTCCGTTCGCACCAGGTGGGCGGCATCTTGCGCGGGAAAGTTTGCCGCGCATCGAACTTCGGTGTTTTTGTCGAACTGGCGCCGGGAGTGGAAGGATTGTGCCACAATTCCGAGATCCCGGGCGCCGCCTCGAAGCGCGACGAACCGGCGCTGCCGGTGGGCGAGGAGTTTGATTTCAAGATCATCAAACTCAACGAAGCGGAAAAGAAGATCGGCCTGAGCGTGCGCGCCGTCACGGAGGAGGAGGAGCGGACTCGCCTGGAAGATTATCAGCGCCAGGCCGCCGCGGCCACCATGACGATTGAAGAGGTGATTCACCTGAAGGGACAGGGGGAGGGCCGGTAGACTGCCATCTCGTTCCGGCAAGAAATGGGAGAAAACACAAGAAATGACTAAAGCGGATCTGATTGAAGAAGTGTCCCGTGTCGTGGAGATGACCCGCAAGGATTCCGAGGTCATCGTGGAGGCTATTTTCGACAGTATCGTCAAATCTCTTCGCACGGGCGACAAGATTGAGATACGCGGATTCGGCAGTTTTCGCACCAGGCAGCGCCAGGCGAGGGTCGGCCGCAACCCGAAGACAGGCACGCGTGTCGAAGTGCCGTCGAAGCGCATTCCTTATTTCAAACCCAGCAAGGAATTGAAGGACCTGGTGAACCACGCGCAGGCCGTCGCCAGCACACAGGGAGAATCCGTGCCATCCGCCTGATGGCCGCCGCATGGATCATCTCTGGAGCCCATGGCGTTTCCGCTACGTCAGCAAGGCTGACCCCGGCGTCGAGTGTGTATTCTGCAGGAAGGCCTCCGGGGACCGCGACCGCGAAAATCTCATCGTTCACCGCGGCACAAGTTGTTTTGTTGTCTTGAATCTGTTCCCTTATACGACGGGCCATATGATGGTGGTTCCCTATGAGCACATCCCCACACTCGAAGAGGCAGGAGAGGATGCCCTGCGGGAACTCATGCTCCTCACCCGCGAAGCGTCCCGGCATCTTCGCTCCGTTTACAATCCGAAGGGGCTGAACATCGGAATGAACCTTGGGGAATGCGCCGGCGCGGGCATCGCCGGCCATCTGCACATGCACATCCTCCCGCGCTGGCCCGGGGACGTGAATTTCATGACCACGATCGGCGAGACTCGGGTGCTTCCCGAAGACCTCGATGTAACTTACGAAAAATTGCACCGCGCCTTCAGCGGAGGTTGAGCGGGATGCCTTCCGCCAAAAGGCTCCAGCGGTTCATCTTCGACCGGCCTGTCTCCGTGCTCCTCCCGGTCTGCGACGAAGTGGAGGGGATCGAGAGCGTGCTCGCGGAACTGGTGGAAGTGGTGTTCCGGCATCTTCCCGAAGGGTCGGAGTTTCTCATCGAGGAAAGCGGGAGCCAGGACGGCACCAGGGAAGTCCTGCGGGAGTTGCAGGAACGGTGGCCGTTCCTCGATGTTGTGTACAACGAAAAACGGGAAGGCTTCGGACCCGCCGCGCGCGCCCTTTATCATCGCGCGCGCTGTCCATGGGTCTTCTTCAGCGACTCTGACGGCCAGTGCGTGGCCAGTGAGTTCTGGCGGCTTGCCGGGCACGCCGGTCACAACGATTTTCTGTTGGGAGTGAAACGCGTTCGCTATGATCCGCTCATCCGGCGTATCACCTCGCGCGTGTTCAACGGCATTGCGAGAGCCATGTTTTCCGTTCCCGGCTCGGACATCAACTTCGGGTTCCGCCTGGCCCGCCGCCAGGCGCTGCTCGACTGTCTCGCCCACTGCCGCGACCTGCCCACGTTTCTCAATGCCGAGATCTCCATTTACGCTCATGCGCTCGGCTACCGCATCCACCCGGTCGAAGTCCACCATCGCCCGCGCATCTTCGGGCTGAGCCGGGGACTCACTCCGGGTTCCCTTCCCATCAACTCCTGGAAGGCTTTTCTAGGCTTGTGGCGCATCCGTGACAAGGTGCGACGGCTGCGCCATGGTTGACCCGGCCGTGGGGAAGGCGGCCGCCGCCGCGGCTTCGCTCGCGTGGGAATTGGGCGTGTTTCTCATTCTTGGGGATACACTGTGCCGCTGGATGGGAGGCTTTTCTCCTCTCCGGGCGAGGTTGCCCGAGGTGGCGTTTCTCTTCGGGCTCCCCGGATATGCGCTTTTCAGCTACGCCGCTCTACCCTTCATGCTTTCCGCGCGCGGCATCCCGGCGGCCGTGGCGCTCGGATGGCTGTGCGTGTGGCTCCCGAGGGTGAGAGAGGGGGCCAATGACGCGCCGCCGGACTTTCTGAAACCCTACCGTCAGTTTCGCCGCACCCGCGCGTTCCTCTGGTCCGCGGGCATGCTTGGGCTGGTGTGCCTGGCCGTGTGCGCCTCGCGCCTTCCCTGGATGCTCGGTTTGTCCCATGGCGGAGACGTCCTCGCCGGGACCGGCATCTTCGATGATGTCCGCACGCTTGGCTTCCCCATCTCCCTGGCCGCTTACGGCTTCCCTTTGCGCAGCCCCCTTGCCGCGGGGATGCAGCTTTCCTACCCGCTGGGCGCGTTTCTTTTCACGGCCGGGCAGATTGCGTGGCTCCCCCATCTTGCGCTGCCGATCCTGGTTGCCGATTCCTTCCTGCAGGCGGCATTCTATTCGACCGCCATCCTGCTGATCGCTGGAATCCTGCTCTCCTCATCCCGCGGCAGGATGCTGCTGGCAGCCGCCGCGTCGGTTTCGGTGAGTTTTAATCTCTGGAACCTGGGCCTGACATCCCGGTTGGATTGGGTGAACTACTTTTATGGTTTCTTCCATTCGAGCGGCATCTACACCACGATCGGTTTCACGCCATTCACCGGGATGCTCTACATCCCAAACCATGCCCTGGGATTCGTATCGGCGCTGCTCGCCGTGCTTTGGTTCACGAAGGCGGGAGGAAGACCCGGCCCCGCGCTCTTATGGGGCTCCTTTACCGCCGCCGCCAGCATGGACATGACATTCATGGCGGGTTTGGTCTGCCTGCTTCTGGTGGCTCCGCGACTGGTGGGAAGCCTTGTCCGGCGATCGGGTCTGGAACCAACCGTCCGCAACGCCGTGCTGGTTGGCGGCGCCTGTTTCCTGGTATTTGTTGCCGTAAACTTTCCGGCGCTAACCGGGAAGGTGGATGCGCCTTTTGATCCGCTGTTTCCCGTGAACCGGCAGTTTCGCTACACCATCGGCATGCTGATGTCCGCCGATGGACCATACTTCTTTCTGCTGGCGCTGGGAGCCTGGCTCGCCGGCTCAACGGGACAACTCGGGCGGCGATATGGGGGCTGGGTTGTCGCTGTGCTCACCGGACTCGCCTTTAGCGTCCTGCTGGAGTATCACTCGATCTGGTTCTGGCGATTTTCCTTTGCCGCCCATTGTCTGTTTGGTCTCTTGTGCGCCTTCCAACTCGAGCAACTGAGCAAGCGAAAACAAATGGCCTACGCCTGTGTCAGTTGTCTCGTCCTTGCGGCCGGGAGCCTCCAATTCGCCGGCGACATCCGCGACCGGTGGCGCTTTGCGCCTCACGCCTCCCCCGGCCGGCAGCGGGCAGTGCGCTGGATTTGGGACCACACGCCTCTCCAGGCACGCGTGGCCGAGTATCATCCCGGCGAGGCAAGCTTCGCCACCGGGGTGGAATTTCTTCGCACCGGCAACCGGGCCGGCTTCCGAGTCTATGACCGCAGCCACCCCCTGATCGGCTACCGCCAATATGAGGGCGCCATGCATTCTCTCGAGGCCGGCATCGACTCCAACGACTACATCCTGGTCACGGCGGAATCGCGGCGTTTCGCCGGCCTGCTGGGCGCCTGCGGCGCCCCGGTTGCGTTTGAAGACGGCGAAGTTCGCGTATTCGCCGCCACCCCGGCATGCCGGGAAGAGTTTCGCCGCCCCGAACTGCAGCGCCGCCTGCTCGATTATCAGAAACAAGCCTACGTCCGGCAATCTTCAGAGAAGGTAAGAGATCCTGGGGCGCTGCCGGAACAGTTGCTGGTGGACTATGTGAACAAGCACCCCAAGGAGATCGGATACCTGCGGCGGCGTCTCGACGCGCTCTGGGAAAAAGGCATGTTCGAACAGGCGCGGCGTCTCATCGAGCCCGTGCTGAAGTCACATCCCGAATCAGCGGAAGCCAACTACAGCTATGCCTTCACGCTGCACGCCGGCAATCTCGACGTGGGAAAATCCATCGGCTACTATGATGCGGCCGAACGGGCCGGCTACGCCGCTTTTTGGGTTCACTACAACCGCGCCGCCGCCCTTCTGAAACTCGGGCAATATGAAAAGGCCCGAGAGAATGCGGAACGCGCCGTGGCGCTCGATCCCTCCCGGACGGACGCTCGACGACTGCTTGAGAGTATTCCCCGGGCTGGTTCCGTATCCGGGGTGGCCAGATGATCAGTCTGCTCTGGGACCGAATGCTGTGCGCGGCCGGCGCCGCCACGGTGTCCGCGCTCGTCAACAATCACCGGATCCGGGTGCCGCGGCAACTGCGGCGATCAGTGGGGATTTCGCTCGCCGACCGGCCCGGCCTCTATTTCGAGACGCCGGCGATGATTGGCTTGGAGGCGGTGCTGGAGGCCGGGGATACGGCGTTCGATGTCGGCTGCTCCTATGGCGTCTTCACCTGTCTGATGAGCCGGATGGTCGGACCAGCGGGCGCAATCTATTCTTTCGACGCCAACCAGGACGTCCTTGCCTGGACCCGCCGGGTTGTGACGCTGAACGGATTGGATGCCACCTCGCGTCTCATCCATGCCTGCGTTGGAGAATCCACGGCCGGTTCAGTTGATTTCTTCCATGTGCCGGGCGCCCATAGCGTCGCTTCGACGAGGAACCCGGAAATCCGCGCGTTTCACGCCGCGGCGGTTCCGCTGGCCGTGCCGCTGCTCAGCCTGGATGAATTTTGCGAAAACCTCCCGGCGCAGCCCCGCTGTCTGAAGATCGACGTGGAGGGGAGCGAATGCCTGGTGCTCCGCGGCGCCGCGCGATTGCTCGCCGCGGAACGCCCGCACCTGGTGCTGGAGACACATGGTCTCGAGGTGGATGGAATCGGAGGCAGCGTGGCGGAAGTTTGCCGCATGCTGGAAGCGCTGGGCTATCCGTTGCTCGATCTGGCAAGCGGCGAACCTGTGGACTCGGCCGGCTACGCGCGCCGGTATGCCAGGCAAATCGGTTATCTTCTTGCGTCCAGTAAGATTAACGACCCGGACACGGTCCGGCGCATCCGCCGGTGTTACCTTCCTTAAGTTGCTTGCCACCCTCCCCTGGAGTTCCGCCCCCATTCCACCGATAGTCCTCGTATGGCGGCATCCGGGCCGGCAAAGGGTACCACTGCATTCGCAGCGCTCGCGGCGGCGCTCGTGACTACCTATTTTGCCTTCGTTGTCTTTGCCGGCTGGATCATTCTGCAATATGGCGTCAAGACAACCGAGTTCGGATGGCAGGCGCGGCATCTTGGCGAGGCCTCTTACGTCTCCTCGGTCACCGAGCACGGCCCCGCCGATGGGATACTGAGTCCAGGTGACCGGATAGCCGCTCTCAACGGAGATCCCGTCTTATCGGAAGGCAACCTGGGATTATCGCTGCGCTCCATTGCCGCCGCCAGCCTGTACACGGTGCGTATCGTCCGGAACGGCGCCACGCGCGAACTGTGGCTGCGCAGCCGGACGCGAGCCGGCTTTTCGTTTTTCGAGGAGCGGCTCCCCCTGCTCGGGTCGAGTCTCATCATCTTCTTCGCCGGCCTGGCGCTGCTGCTGAACTGGAACAGCCTGCCGGCCCGTCTCGGCTTCGTCAGCGCCATGTGCGCGGCGCTGCGCATGGGAGCATGGGCGATTCTCCCGCTCAGCACCTTTTTCCGCCCGCAGGAATTCCACCCATACTTCGTGTTCTGGTGGCCTGTCGCATTCAGTCTGCCACTGGCCTTCCATGCGGTTCTGCGGTTTTCTCCGAATCTGACGCCTGCGATACCCTGGCGAGTTCTGTTGTGGGGGATGTATGGGGCCGCAGGGACATTTGTCCTGACGCTGCTGATGACGGGCGCCGTTCCGGCTCCCGTGCCGGAAGGGATCGCGTTCATCCATTGGGATCATGTGGAGTATACCCGGCCGTCTCTCCTGCTTGTGCACGGAGTTCCGCTGGTGCTGTCAATAACTGTCCTGTTCAGCGGCTTCTGGGTGTGGAGCATGCTCCGCGGCGAAACGGATTCCGGCTGGAGGCGCCGCATCGAGTGGCTGGCGGCCGGCGGCATCTTTTTCGCCGTCCCGGGAGCGTTTGTCGAAATTCTTCAATGGCAGGGGCTGGGACAGGGCGCTGTGAGGGGAGGGTGGCTGCCGGCGCTGCTTGCGGTCTGCTTCACCTACGCCGCTACGGCCGAATATCTTCTCCGTCCCGTCGGCGTGCTTCGAGGATTCGTGGGGGCCTTTCTGCCGGACCGCTACTTTCTCCCGCTGGACCGCAAGTACTTTCCACACGAAGCCAAAGTGGAGGAGGACCTCCGCCAGGTGGTTCTGGAGATCGAATCCTGCAAACAGGTGGAAAGCCTCACGTATGTCCTGACTCACGGGCTCGAGAGGGCGCTGGGTCCGGAAGGGGTGGCCATCAATCCGGAAGTCCCGATGGAAGAGATGCTGGAACTAGGCCCGAAGACGAACGGACAGGCCTACACGCGAAGGGAAAAGCGGCTGATCGGCAAGGCTCTCGGCAAGTTCGCGTTGATGCAGCACAGCGTTCCCCAGGCGAGCGCGCCCGCGCCGCCCGGCGCCGAGTCCGCCAATCTGAATCTCTTGAGAGAGTGCCCTGCCTGCGGCGCCTGCTACGGCAGTGACACGGTACGCTGTCCGGCTGACAATGCCGTCCCTGTTCTCACACTCCCGATCGAGCGGGTCATCGAGGGAAAGTATCAGTTGGAGCGGCTTGCCGGGAGGGGCGGAATGGGCGCCGTATATGCGGGCCGGGACCTGCGGCTGAATCGACGGATCGCCATCAAAATCATGCTGAGCGAGTTGTTCGGCCACGAAAAGGCGCTCCAACGTTTCGAGCGCGAAGCGCAGGCGGCGGCGCGGCTGAACCATCCCAATGTGGTGCAGGTCCACGATTACGGACCTATCGGCAGGATGGGCGCGTTCCTGATCATGGAATACGTTGAAGGCCGGAGTTGGCGGGAGGAATTGGACACCGGCTCGGGTCCAATCCCGCCGTCGATTTGCCATCCCTGGATCGCGCAACTGCTCGATGGCATCGAGACGGCTCATGACGCGGGGATCGTGCACCGGGATTTGAAGCCGGAGAACCTGATGCTGGCGGACCGCGGAGACGGCAGCGTGCAACTCAAGATTCTCGACTTCGGCCTGGCAAGAATGCAACTGCTCGATTTCTCCCGCGAGGAACGCCTTTCGATGGGTGTTTCCACCATCGGGACCGTGGGATACGTGCCGCCCGAGCAATTGACCGGCGGCAACGCCGACCAGCGCAGCGACATCTACGCGATCGGGCGCATCATCGTCGAAACACTGACTGGGGCGCTGCCGGAAACGGGTGTCGAAGGCATCGAAAAGCCTCTCGCCGCGGTTCTGCGGCGCTGCATTGCCGTGGACAGGGAAGCGCGCTATGCGAGCATTTCCCAACTCCGGTGCGAATTGATGCCGCTGCTCGAAACGATGGGGGCCGCGTGCCAGGGTTAGGCGCAGCGGCAAATCAGCGGGCAGCGTCGCTAGCGGTGTGCAGGTCATGGCGAAGGTGACGCCATCCGCTGCGTTGGCTGGGCCGTGGAGCAGCAGACGCATCCCGCGGGTGGCGGAAGGCGCACCAGTCGACGCCGGCGATCTTATCAGACCACGGCTGCTCTTCCACGCGAAGAACTGTACAAAGCACTGTACGGGCTCACCCGTCAACCGCGGCGATGCAGATCTTCCGGTACCGGCCAACTTGGCGGAGGGGTGCGGAAATACTACTGCCGGCCAAAGATTCTGAGGCTCATCAAGCCCGTCGCAGCGCGGGGCCGATGCCTGGCGGATTGTAGAGAAGCAATTTCCAACTCCTCGGGGGATCGAATAACCGAGCGCCACATCGCGGGAGGCGAACTCGCGGTTGTTCCTCCGTCCGCCGGGCAAGCGGCCTGGGTCATTTTCGAAGTTCCCCCTCGAGGGTTTGCCCAAGGGTATCGAGATCCTCGTTGCCGGTATAGTCGACGATGGACAGGGCGGTGATGGGACGCCCTCCCATGGCGTATTCAGGGCGGCCGCGTGTTTGGCGGCGATCATTTGACGATGAGGAGCAGGCGGCCGGGGGCGAAATCGGGTTGTTCGGGGCTTGACGGTGCTTCTCCCACGGCAATTGCAATGTGAGGTTGCGATGCCGCGGCAACTCATGCTCGATGAGTGGGAAATCCGGAGCCGCGGACCGCGGGGGAGTCAGGAAGAGAGTTGGGAGGCATGTCGGACTGCTTGACGTCCGCTTTCATGTCGCACACCCTCGACCCAGGGACAAGTGGCTCCTTTGTGGCGGCGCGTGGCGGGAGTGCTAGGTTTTCCGGCGGATTTCGCTAGTAAGAGCAGGCGCATTATGACTCCCAAAGAATACGCAGAGAAGTATTGGAACCTGGAGGTTTACCTGGTTCCCCCGAAGGTCCCGTCATACCCCGAGATTCTGGTGCATCCGGCGGCGAGCGTGTACTTCGCCAAGCGGTCGCTCGCTGGAATCGGCGATGCCGTAGCCAACGCCATTGACTCCGCAATCTCCGATGATCACGGAGTCTGGTTCCGCACGCGGGTGGCGAGTTACCGGCTGGGGCCCTCTTATGAAGACAAGAACAATGACAATAAGTTCGATGAGAAGGCGGACCATGCCTACCGCGACGACCTTGATAACGCCGCGGGAGGGCACAAGGACATCAAGATCAAGGTCAAGCGAATTGACGGGACTATTGAGACCCGGAGCTTCGGAACGTATCGCGACATGATGTACGCCGCCACGACGCCGTTTTCGGGGAAGGGGTTTCCGGAAGAGGCGCAGATGGCGTTGCAACTGCGGTACCGGTATCAGAAGACCACGTTCACCCTCGCTCAGTTTGCGTCCATGCATTTCATCGGCCTCGACTGCAACGGGTTCGTCGGAGGCTACCTGCGCCGGCGAAACGATGCGGCAAACTGGTTTCGCAAGGAGCCGGACCCGAAAACAATGATCGGCCCGAGCATGCCCATTCGGGCGCTGATGGGCCCCGAGGACAAGTACTACACTTCGATGAGCGACTTCAAACCTCCGGGATTGAAATGCCTGCTGTTCGGCATGTGTACGGACAACGGATACGTGCTGGATAACGATGGCGCCGGCGG
Source organism: Bryobacterales bacterium (assembly GCA_026954325.1). Classification (GTDB taxonomy): domain Bacteria; phylum Acidobacteriota; class Terriglobia; order Bryobacterales; family Bryobacteraceae; genus CADEFT01. The sequence continues at coordinate 54,346 of JAIXKK010000098.1, forward strand.
GGTAGGCCACATCATGATCACTGAGCCGAACACGATGAAGAAGGACGGCGACCAGATTCTGGTGGATGTGGTGGAATCGACGGCCCTGGAAGACAGAGGGCTGACGATGGATCAGTACCGGATCAAGGGTGTCAAGAAGGGCACAAAGGGAGTTTTTGAAGTGACGCGCTATGGGACGCCGCTTAACGTCCGCATCCGGGAAGTAGATTGACGGAGCGGGTATAGCGTTCGAACTTGTTCACGAGGCCGACTCGTCAGAGGCGGGCGGAGCTGGTTTCGTTTCTTCGCATCGAGCCAAGGTGAGCTTTTCGATGCGGCGGAGGTTCCAGGCGGTGAAGCCTTCCTTGCGGGCGTTGCGGCCGGACACGGCTTTGCCGGCCGCGCGGTCTTCTGTCCGGCGGGCTTACGCGCATTTTCATGTTTGATTTGGCCCGAGACGGAGAGACGCCGAAGTGCTCGAATCGCGGCCAGTTGTGGAGTTGGGCGCGGAGAGAGACGTTCACGAACGGAACGGAAATCTCGCGGGAGCAGGATTTTTGGCTCTATTCGCCTCTGACAACCTACCACCCAGTGGTTAACAGAATCGCAGGTAAGCTATTGAAAACACGGAATTCGACGCTACGGGTTCCGCGTTTTCCCGGAAATCTCCGGCTTGAATTGCCACCCTTCAGAGGCCATCAGCATGTGGCCGAATTACTCCCACGCGATTTCCCGGTCATCAATAAGGAGGATCGGCGCCCGACCATCTTCGTCCTCGTCCCATTCAACCTAAAAAGAGCAGTTGTCTGACTTCGCGCCGAGCGAAGTGGTTATGATT
>JAIXKK010000108.1 GCA_026954325.1 Bryobacterales bacterium
GGTATAGGTGGTGGAATGGGGATCTCGAATCGGGTTGCCTTCCTCATCGACGGTGGAGGAAGTGAAGACACAGCCCAGTTTTACTTCACGCGTGCGTGCCGGTTCGCCCTCTATTTTGCCGGCCCGGCCTTGTAGTTTTTTCTCGACGACATGGATGCCGGTACCGTCGATCTCGACAGAGAGGACCGGAATCGGGTTGCCCACGGGAATCGGCAACCGCAGTTGGACGCTGCGATTGATTTCGGCCTGTTCGATGCGTCTGATCTCGGCTCCGATTTGCTCGGCGTGGCGCTCCACCGACTTGGTGCTGAGTTTGATGCCGGCCAGCGCCTCGATCTGTTCTCGCGCCAAGTCGAAGTTCGAATCGCTGCCCGCCACCGCCGTCATGCGCCGGACTCCCGGAGAGAACTCCTGGTTCTCCACGCCCAGCGCTGCGTCCACCGGATTGGGAGCATGAGAGCACTGGCCGCAGACGTAGTAGGGACGCTGGAAGCGGATCGGACCCACTACGGAAACAATGGGCTTGGAGCGCAGATCCTTGTAATGGGCCGTTTGACCACAACCGCAGGGGATCGTCCTTTGTTCGGGCGGTCCCTGACTGAGGAGGCGGGAGAGAACCGTCGCACCGACACGATGCATACCTTGGCGAACCAACGTCTCAACCGCTTCCATGTCGATTTGCCCGGTCTTGCGGCGGTCGGCGAAGATTTGAGCTGTGAAGCGGCTTATTTCGCGGAGGGCTTCCTGCTGGATCGCTTCGAGAGTTTTTTTTCCTGAGCGGACAGTTCGTCTGGTTCGGTTGGCCGCAATTGGCAGATCTGGGCGTTGACTTCCACAAACTCCTTGTGGAGAGCCTGGAGGTTGCGGAACTCGGCAATCTCGCGCTCTGCTTTGCGCACCGCTGCCGGATTGGGCAAGGATTCGGTGACGGTTTTGCCATCCACCTTGTAGGTGAGACGAGGATTTGGACCGTGACCCGGGTCGTTGGGCCGGTGGCAGTGGCAAGTGGGCTTGCCGCACCGGCCCGAAGTGGGAGTGATGGACCCAGAGCGCAGGTCGCCCAGGGCGGCGATCTGATCGGCGATCTGGGCACGCCGCTGTTGAAGCGAGTCGAGGGATGTAGTTGTTGGCATTGAGGAGCCTCCTCTCCTAGCGTATCATATACGCACGGATACATGGGACAAAAAAAGCACATTCGCTGATCGCCACTTCTTAGACGCGCACGCAGCCAGGCATCTATTGCAGGAGTTGTACGAATTGCGTATTATGGAAAGCGTATGATCCGTTCGTGCCGCGACAAAGAAGTCCAGCATCTACTGGATCGACAGTTCAGCCGGAAGTTCCAGTCCATCGAGAAGATAGCCCGGATCCGGCTGGCCCTTTTGGACGCGGCTAAATCGCTCAGCGATCTCAAGCTGCCGGGTCTTCACCTGGAAGCCCTCAAACGCGGTCGCAAGGGCCAGCACAGCATTCGAATCAACGACCAGTTCCGAATCTGCTTCAACTGGAAGGGCGGCGACGCCCACAGTGTGGAAATCGTGGATTATCACTAGGGAGCATTGAAATGACCAGCAAGAAAGAGAAGCCTCTGCCGCCGGTTCACCCGGGGGAGGTGTTGCAGGACCTCCTGAAGGAGTCCGGCCTGTCTATCAACGCCCTTGCCCTGGCTTTGCGCGTGCCGGCGAATCGGATCGGCGGAATCGTTAAGGGGCAGAGGGGCATCACCGCGGACACGGCATTACGGTTGGCCCGCTATTTCGGCACCTCGGCTCAGATGTGGATCAATTTACAGTCCAAGTACGATCTCGAAGCTGCCGAAGACGCCCTCGGATCAAAGATCGAAGAGGAAGTGTTGCCCCGGCACGCGGCTTGAGTTTCTAGGCTGTGACAGCCCTGGGGTCAGGCGCAGGCTGGCCAATTCCCGCCGGCCCGCGTTTGACTTCGAGGCGCTCAGGACCGCGCCCTGCACCACGCGCGGCTTGCTGTCGATGGCCTGCACCGCCTGCCCTTGCAGGAGACTCGTGGTCGCGGGACCGTCGAGTTGGGTCGCCACAGGCTGCGCGCCGGAGGCTACGCCACCGCCGATACTATCGAGCGTCGGGAGACCTCCCAAGCCGGGAACCGCCGCGCCGTCCGAATAAGTCAGCGCCTGGTAGAGCGAGCCGCCGCGCTGCGCGAGATTGAGTGGCTGCATCGTGGCGGGCATCCCCTTGGTCTGCTGGCCCGTGCTCATGGCGTACAACTGGATCAGGTCACGCACCTGCTGCGTCCGGATCGCCATATCGATGTTGCCGCCGTACATCTGCTTGGCGATATCGAGGATCTGCTGGATTATGGCCCGGTCGGAGATATCGACGCCGTACAGATCCCTGATCTTCTGCCGAGCCTTCTCCGACGCTCCCTTCACGAACAACCGGACGATTCCGGAGAGGAGTCCGACGCCCGCGCCGATGGCAGCGCCGAGCAGCGGGTTGCCGAAGTACCTGCCGATGTTCCATCCCGCCAGCGCGCCGCCCGCCGTGGCCTCGCCCACGCCGGCCCAACCGCCGCGCCGCATGGCGTCCAGATACAAGCCGATGCCAGCACCGCCGACCGCCCCGATAGGGCCACCGGAGAGGCCGATGCCGCCGTCCATGAGCGCGTCGCCACCGATGGTGCTCATGGCGTTTCCGTTCTTTGCGCCGCTCAACATCAGCAGACCGCCGCCGAGCGTCATCGCGCCGTAGAGGTTCTTCCAACTGGCGAGGTTCTTCAGGTTCGACCAGTTGATGCCGCCCGACCCGCCAGGTCCGGCGCCGCCGCCCGCGAAGGACACCTTCTGGCCGGTGAACATCTGCATCAGCAGCGCCGCCACCCTGGAGGTAACGACTTCCTTGATCGCGGTGAGCATGGCGGTCTTGAAGGCGTTGCCGATCGCCGACCAAACCGACTTCGATTTCTGGAGCAGCGCGTCAAACACGCCGCCCGCCTGCTGCTTGAGCGAGTCGAAGATTGCGCGGTTGAAGGCCTCCACCGCCGATGAGTTCTCTCGGACGCCGATCTTGAGCTTGCCAAAGGCGAAGGTGTAGTAGCCCAAGCACTTCATCAGAACTTCCTGGAGCCAGTCGCGGAGGGGTTTCTCCTCCTGGAGCACGCCGCGGAACTTGAACTGCGTCTCGCTGCCGGTACCGACCAACTTGGTGACCTGGTCATTGCAGATCCCCGCCGCGTCGATCGCCGCCTGCACGTCGAAAAGCGTCTCGGCCAGGTCCAGTTGCTGGGTGGTGGCGTTGGAACCCAAACGCAGGCCGCGCGCCCGGAGCAGCATGTTGATGACGACCCACACCTTGTTGGTGAGCGGGGGACCGTAGACGCGGACGCCGGGCGAAGTCCACACCCAGCCGCTCATACCCGATTGCACGTTGGCGACCATTGCGTGATCGCCGGGCTTCGACAGTTGCAGGCCCTTGGCGTCGCTGCGGCGGATGACGATGAACGCTGTCCCGGCGGCGAAGTTGTCCTTGTAGGTGAAGTTGCCGGAGTAGACTTTGCGCCAATCGCCACCGGTGGTGTTGCCGGACTGGTCCAGAGAGAAGAAGTCGGTCGGTGCGGCGGGATCGCCGCCGAGGCACTGGAGCAAGCCATAGTTGTCGTTCGGGTATGATAGGCATACGCTGGATGGAATCCGTCGACTCCCGGTCTGCACCGGGCGCAAAGATCGCGCTGTTTCGCTCGCTCTTCCGAGGACGTGAGGACGTCTATCCGCGCCGCTTCGAAAGCCGCCGAACGGGGAAGTGCGGCTACGCCCCCGCATGCGGGAACGAGTGGGTCCCCGGCATCTGCGAGAAACCGCGCATCAAATGCGCGGATTGCCCCCACCGTCGATTCCTCGCCGTCACCGATGACGTCATCCTATGGCACCTTTCGGGTCGCGACAATGCCGGGCAACCTTTCGTTGCGGGCGTCTACCCGATGCTCCTCGACGAGACATGTTTCTTCCTCGCCGCCGATTTCGACAAGGAGGCTTGGCGCGAAGATGCTGCCGCCTTTATCGAAACGTGCCGCAACATGAATTTGCCGTACGCTCTTGAACGTTCGCGCTCGGGTGCCGGCGCACACGTCTGGCTCTTCTTTGAAGAGGCCATTCCGGCCGCGCTGGCTCGCAAACTCGGATCGCTGATTCTCACGGAAACAATGGAGCGCCGTCCCGACGTCGGCTTGGACTCGTACGACCGTTTCTTTCCCAACCAGGACACCTTGCCTCAGGGCGGATTCGGCAACCTGATCGCCCTACCCCTGCAGAAGCAACCGCGCGAGCGGGGCAACAGCCTGTTCGTCGATGACGATTTCAATCCCTACGGCGATCAATGGGCTTTTTTGTGCTCAATCGGGAAGGTTGGCCGCGCGCAGATCGAAGATCACGTACGTAACGCCGAGCGCTTGGGGAATGTGGTTGGCGTCCGATTTCCGCTCGCCGAGGAAGATGAGCCTGAGCCCTGGGTCACGCCGCCATCGCGCCGCCGGAAAGAGCCCCCGATTGTAGGCGAGTTGCCGCGCAGCCTGGAACTTGTGCTGGGTAACGAGATCTATATCGACAGGGAGGGCCTGCCGCCAGCCTTGAGAAATCGCCTGCTCCGCATCGCCGCCTTTCAGAACCCTGAGTTCTACAAGGCGCAGGCGATGCGGTTGCCCACTTACGAGAAACCGCGAGTGATCTCCTGCGCCGAAGAACACCCGCATCATATTGCCTTACCCCGAGGCTGCCTGGACGATGTGCGTCAGTTGTTCGCTGGCCTCGGAATCAAGTCGGCACTACGGGACGAGCGCCATTCGGGCACGCGAATCGAGGTCGCGTTTACCGGAGAACTGCGGTCGGAGCAGCGGGTGGCCGCAGAGGCGCTGGCCGCGCACGACACCGGAGTATTGGCCGCGACGACGGCGTTCGGAAAGACCGTGATTGCCGCCTGGCTGATTGCGCAGCGCGACGTGAATACGCTCGTGCTCGTTCACCGTCAGCAACTGCTGGAGCAGTGGGTCGAACGATTGTCGGCGTTTCTGAACATCCCGGCCGCAGCCATTGGGCGAATCGGCGGGGGGCGACGCAAGCCGCGTGGGACGATTGACGTCGCGCTGATACAAAGCCTTGTCAGGAAAGGAGTAGTAGACGACCGCGTCGGAGAATATGGACACCTGATCGTGGACGAATGTCACCACCTGTCGGCGCAGAGCTTCGAGCAGGTCGCGCGGCGCGCCAAAGCGAGGTTCGTTGTGGGTTTGTCGGCGACCGTCGCGCGCAAGGATGGCCACCACCCGATCATCTTCATGCAATGCGGCCCCGTGCGCTACCGGGTAAACGCGAAAGCGCAGGCGGCGCTTAGGCCGTTCGAGCACACGGTGATCGTCCGTCCCACGGGCTTTCACTCGATGCGCGGACCGGACCCTGACCAGCGAAATGAGTTCCTGGCGCTATCCAGGGAACTGCTGGAGGACGAGGGACGCAACCGCCTGATCTGCGAGGACGTGATCCAGGCTGCACGCGAGGCACGGTCGCCCCTCATCCTGACGGAGCGCAACCGCCACCTGGACGCGCTTGCGACGCTGCTGGTCGGAAGTGTCCGCCACCTGGTGGTGCTGCGAGGCGGCATGGGGAAGAAGGAGACTGCGGCTGTAAGGGAGCGGTTGGCGGGGATTCCGCCTGAGGAGGAGCGCGTCCTCCTCGCTACTGGCAAGTACATCGGGGAAGGATTTGACGACCCGCGTCTCGACACACTGTTTGTGACCCTCCCAGTTTCGTGGCGCGGGACCGTGGCGCAATATGTGGGCAGGCTTCACCGGCTTCACGAATCGAAACGCGAGGTGCGGGTGTACGATTATGCGGATCTCGACGTTCCGATGCTGGCCCGGATGTTCGACCGGCGTTGCCGCGGGTACGAGGCCGTCGGATACACGATCGTCCTGTCGGCCGGAGCGATTTCCGGTTGGCCCGCGGATGTACCGCTTCCTGTCGACCAAGCATGGAAGTGCGACTATGCGGCGACCGTGAGGAGGCTGGTCCGGGACGGCGTGGAATCACCGCTCGCCACGTTGTTCGTTGCTGCGGCGTGTCCGCCGGCTCCGGATGCGGAGGGCGTGGATCGCGCGCGCAGTGCTACCGAGGCCTTTCTATACCGGCGGCTTCAGACACTTTCAGCCACTGCTGGACGTTTGCGATTGAACGCGCGGTTGCCGATCCCATTTGATGGATCGGGCGGCATGGAGGTCGATCTGTTGTGCGACAAGCCGCGCGTGGCGATCGAACTGGACGGTCCACAGCACCTCGGCGACGCTGTTGCGTACCGCCGCGACCGGCGTAAGGACCAACTCCTGCAGGAGAACGGGTATATAGTGCTGCGCTTCCTCGCCGAGGACGTCGCGAAGGATCTGGACGCCGTGCTGGATGCGATCTTGCGTGTTTTAGCAAATCGCGCGCGGGTTATGCACTGAATCCGCTTGCGGTTTTTAGTGGGCACCGCCAGCGCCTGCTTTTGAGTGGATAGAAGTATCGGGAAGCAAGTACAATATCCGCGAGGTCTATCCAGTGCCGGTCAGGGAAACGAGTCTTATCACCTGACCTATGCACAGAATGTGAGGTTGCGCTGAGCGGTTGAGCGGACC
>JAIXKK010000047.1 GCA_026954325.1 Bryobacterales bacterium
GTAATATCCTGTCCCAGTTGCTCCGGGGTCTGCCCGGTTGCCTGGAGTTCGCCGACCAGCGGCATCGAAATCTTACCGTCGGGGCGCACAAAGACCGGTCCGGAAAGGTCCGGTTCGCGCCAGACCTTGATCATGATGATGTCTTCGGGTCCCAACTTGTATGTTTTGGGGTCGACGGGCATGGGAGCGCCGCCGGCATTCTTGACTTCCTCCAAGGTTTTCCGGGGTTCGTTGACTTGAGGATTTTCCTTCTTTTCCTGCGCTCCCTGCTGGGCCGCGGGCAGAGCCGGCGCCATGAGGAGGAGGATATACGTAATGGGAAAAATTCTAGCCATGTGGCGAAGTCCTCGATAATCTGGAATGGAATCCGGCCGATTCAGAACCGGCAGCCTAGCCTGGACACTCCCTGCTATTATACGCCTTGTGTCTGGAAAGGGGCTTTCCCGGGGTTTGTTGCCGTCCGCGCCCCGTTTTTCCGCATAATAGTGTGCATGAGCTTCTTTCTGGCCAAGACAGATCCGGACACCTACTCCATCGGCAATCTCGAGCGGGAACAGAAGACCACCTGGGATGGGGTGACGAATGCGCAGGCGGTCCGCGCCATCCGGCAGATGCACGCCGGGGACCTGGTATTCATCTATCACAGCGGAGGCGAGACGGCGGTGGTGGGGTTGGCGCGCGTTGTGTCCGAGCCGCGCGATGACCCGAAGAACGCGCGTTCGGCCATCGTGGACCTGGAGTTTCTGAGGCGCCTCGATCCGCCCACGACTCTTTCGGAAATCAAAGAATCGCAACAATTTGGTGATTGGGGCCTGGTTCGCCAGCCACGCCTTTCGACGATGGCCGCGCCGGATTCCTTCGCCGCTTGGATGCGGAAGCGTTATCCCGGCCGGATCGAGTGATCATGCCACGGAAGAAACTCTCCCAACCCGATGCCGGGAAGAAAGCACGCCGCATGGCGCGCGATGTAATCGGGGCAGTGCCGGCCGAAAAGGTGATCGTCCCGAAGACGCTGCGGAAAAAGCCGAAACACAAGAAAAGCCTGGAGCAAAACGAGTCTTAGTAGAACAGATACTTCCGCCACTGCGTGTCGCCCTTGGCGAGCATTCGCATGAGGTGCCGGCTGGTATGAAGGGTGAACGGATGTGGCGCCCGGTGGAGCTTCATTCCCGCCTCGTCCGGCGTCCGGTTGCCCTTGCGATTGTTGCACGTATGGCAGCAGGCCACGAGATTTTCCCAGGAGCTTTCGCCCGCGCGGGAACGGGGCAAAACGTGATCCAAGGTCAATTCGCCGGAGGGCATGGTGCGGCCGCAATACTGGCAGGTATAACGGTCACGGAGAAGAATATTCTTGCGCGACAGGGCGCGGCTCTGGTGCGGAATGCGGCGGTATTCGAGCAGACGGATGACGGAGGGGAGTTGCATCGCCTGGATCGAGGAATGCACATAGGCGCTGGCGTGCTCCTCGGCGGCGGCTACGCCTTTCAAGACCAGAACGAGCGCGCGTCGCGCGGCGCACACGTTGATGGGTTCGTAGCTCGCGTTCAGCACGAGCACCGGATTATGCAACCGGTCCAGACTGGACATTTACCATCCCCCAGCGAAGTTCGATTTTGCCAGGGCGCCGAGCCCTGAAGGAAAACCCCTTCTATCCGTTCGCGCCAGCGTCAGCACGGTCACGCGCGCGGCGCCGCTACGCTTCAATACCGCTCCACAGGCCGAGACGGTGGCTCCGGTAGTCATCACGTCGTCCACCAGCAGGACGTACTGCCCATCGAGTTTCCGGGTGGAGCGGAACGCGCCTGTCACGTTTCCGCGGCGGGCGTGATCGCTGAGCCCGGCTTGCGGCGGTGTTGTCCTGGCGCGCCGCAAGGCGGAGGCCATGGGCACACCGGTACGGCGCGAGACTTCCCGGGCCAGGAGTTCCGACTGGTTGAAGCCGCGGGACCATTTCCGTCTCCAGTGCATCGGCACCGGGACGATGAGATGGATACGCTCCCGCCGCGGCAGCGCGGCCAGCAGATAGCCTGCGAGCGGCTTGGCCAAGGTATGGATGCCGGCGTACTTGTACAGGTGGATCAGCTTGCGGAGAGGGCCCTCATAGAAGCCGTAACTGGCGGCGCTGTCGAATCCGTTCATACCCCTGCGGCACAGCCCGCAGCGCCCCTGTTCATCGAGGGGGTGGGGCGTGAGGAAGGGCGTGCGGCAACTGGCGCAGAAGTAATCGGCCTGGAGCGGCGCGGCGCCGTCAAGGCATTTCGGGCAAACGGGATACCGGGCGACGTTGGTCAGCGCGGTGTTACAAATCCGGCAGCAGTCAGGGAAAACGAGATTGAAAAGACCAGACCAGGTCCCGTGCGGAGCGAGAGAAGGCAACGCTTCAGCCAGCCATCTACTCGAGAAGATTCACCTCCCCAAATATACAGTGTACAACAGCGCAGCCCAGGGAAAAACCCGTTTCAGGGGATCTGAAGGGATGAGCCCTCTGTTCCAGGCCGCGGAGCGGTGGTGGTATGACAGGGATGGAGTGTAATCCCACATTTCCGCGTCGTGGACGCTTTCGGCCCGATTCTTCCATGAAGTTCCTGGCCTGGCAAGCCGATAGAAGCGGATGAAGGTGCTTCTTTCCTGTCCGGACGGGATTATGGTTGCCTGGACACCCGCGCCGGGTTTACTATCGTGTTTTCGACGGTTTTGGAAAGAGCGTCGAGGGAGACCAAGTGAATTTTCCGAATCAGTTGGCTGTTCTGGATCGCGCGATAGCCCTGTCACGGGTTGGCGGCGATACGGAACTTCTACAGGAAATGGCGCAGCTCTTTCTGGAGGAGTATCCGTCTCAACTGAATTTCGTCCGTACGGCGGTACAAGCCCGGGATGCGAAGGCTTTGGAACGCTCCGCGCACAGCTTGAAGGGTTCTATCGGCAACTTTGGAGCGGAATCCGCCCATCAGGCCGCGTTCGCGCTGGAAATGATGGGGCGGCAGGGCAACCTTGATCATGTCGAGGATGCTTTGCGGCGGCTGGAGAGTACGCTCTCGGCGCTCAGACCGGAGATGGAGTCTCTCGCCCAGAGCGCTGTTTAGCCTTCCCGGGACTCCGCACGGCCATAACCGCCGGACACCAGCGTTCCGTTGCGCTACCGTGTAGGCATGGAAACGGTGACAGTCGAGATTCCGGCGGAACTCATCGCGGCTGCCGGTGTGGACTCCGCCAATTCATCGGCGGAACTCACCCGCCTGCTGGCGCTCGCTCTACATCATGAAGGCAAGCTGACGCTGCAGCGTGCGGCGGAGTTGAGTCTCACGCCGGTGGAACAGTTCCTGAAGTTCGCTCTGCGGCACGAAGACCCGCGAACAGCGGAACCCCTCGGAATCTAATGCGCCTCAGGCGTAGCTGGCAACCGCCCCGCGATTCCGTGCTTCGCGGTCAGCGGTAACGCGCTCCAGGTAGCCGCTTTCGCGGAACGCTTTCAAAGGATTCTCCGGGACGCCACGCGCGCGCCGCCATTCAAGAATGAGGGGCTTCACGTCCAAGGCGAAGGCTTCCTGCAGGCATTCCTCGGCATCCACGAGGTTGCACGCATCCTGGTGTTTGCCGAGCGCGGCGTGATCGACCAACAGGCTCTTCGCGTAGATCTCCTGAGCGCGGGTCACGCTTTGGATCATCGCCTCTATCTTTCCCTTCAGGTTGTGGCTTTGGTCAATCATGTAGGCGATGTCCGCCCGCGCTCCGGTCTCCCATTCCCAGAAGCGGATCTCGTGGAAGATGCGGAAGAGCTGGTAAGGGTCGATACTCCCCAAGGTGAGGTCATCATCGGCGTAGCGGCGATCATTGAAATGAAATCCACCCAGCATTCCCTCGGCAAGCAGCCAGGCCACGATCTGTTCGATGTTCTGCGCCTGGTAGTGATGGCCCAGATCGACGAGGACCTTCGCCTTCTCCCCTGCCCCACGCGCCAGCAGCAAGGCCATGCCCCAATCGGCAATATCGGTGTGATAAAACGCCGGCTCGAACGGCTTGTACTCGACCAGCATCCGCTGTCCCTCGCCGAGGTGGCCGTGGAGGGCGCGGAGCCCGTCGAGGAACCACCTGCGCCGTTTGCGGATATGCTGGGTGCCGGGATAGTTCGAGCCGTCGGCAAACCAGAGCGAGATATCCCTGCTGCCCGTTGCGGCGCTGATGCGGGCGCAGCCGGTCATGTGATCGAGCGCCGCCTGACGGACCGCCGGGTCCGGGTTGCCGAGCGAGCCGTGCTTATAACACTGGTCCTGAAACACGTTCGGGTTGATGGAGCCGATGCGCACGCCGTAGCGCGAAGCAATCCGTCCCACCCCGTTCGCATCGGAGACCCCGTTTGGGAAATCCCAAAGAACATGCACGGCCACCGAGGGACAACATCCGGTGTGGCGGTGAACCTGTCCCGCATCGCTCAACTTCTCTTCGATGGTCGAGGCGGCGGCCAGTTGAGTGAATTTGCCGAATCGCGTCCCGGTGTTGGCGAACCCCCACGACGGAACCTCGATTTCGAAGCGGTCCAGGGCTTCCAGAACCAGCGTGCGTTGTGTTTCGTTCATTACCCGGGCTCCCTGTATCAGTCTAATTCGGGCGGCGCATACTCCGCCCGCACCAGGAAGACGTATGCGGCGACGCCTACAATCAGCAGGAATCCGACGGCGAACATCGGGGCGGCATAGCTGCCCGTGATGTCCTTGAGGAAGCCGGTGACGATTGGGGCGGCAATTCCGGAAAGATTGGCGGCGCAGTTCTGCACCCCGGCAATGACGCCGATGGAGGCGCCCGGCATGAGCGTTTGGGTGAGCGCCCAATAATTCGCCGTGGCGAGGCCGAGCCCGCTGAGCGAGACGATGGCGAAGGCCAACGCCACGTCATTCGACTTCGCCAGCGCGCCCACCAATTCCGTACTCGCCAGCAGAAACCCGGCGATGGTGAACAGCTTTCGCGTCCTCACGGGGTCCGCGCCGCGCGCAATCATGCGGTCCGCAATGTACCCGGCCAGAGTCGCCACCGCCGCCATGCCGGCGAAACTGAACCCGGTGAAGGCTCCCGATTTGCTCAATGACAGGCCGCGGCTCTCGGCGAAATAGGCCGGCAGCCACGTCATGCAGAAGTAGACGAAATAGTTGTAGCAGAAGGCTCCGAGGATGATTCCCCAGGTGAGGCGCGTACGCAGCAGGCGGGTGAGCGGGACAGGATTTCCGCCGGTCTTCTTCGAGGCCGCTTCCAACTGCCGGTCGTCATCCTTCACGAGGATCAGCCAGGGAATCAGCCACAGCAAAGAGCCCAGCCCAAGGATGACGAACATCGCGCGCCACCCATAATGCACGATCAGAAACGCAGCCACCGGGGCGCCGATCGCCGGTCCCAGTTTCGTTCCGGCCATGTACAATCCGACGGCGAGGCCGCGCTGCTGTTCCCCGATGTGAAAGCGGATCCAACGCATGCTGGCGGGGGTTACCAACGCCTCGCCGCACCCTAGCAGAAACCGTAATCCGAGCAAGTGCCCCACGGTTCCGATTCCCGCCGTGGCGGCGGAAACCACACTCCAGAACGCGAACGCGATGGCATAGGGAATTTTCACTCCGAAGCGGTCCACGAGGAAGCCCGCCGGAATCTGGAGAAACGCGTAGGACCAGAAGAAGGCGGAGTTCATCAGCCCGCGATCGTTATCCGTGAGAGAAAATTCGTGAATGAAATCCTTGGCCGCCAGCGCCACCGAGAGATTTGCCCGGTCGAGGTAGGCAATGATCATTCCCAGGCTGAGAAGGCAGACAATCCACCAGCGGCGCGCCGCCGTCATCAACGCGCCTTCCAGTGCTTGCCGGCGAAGGTCAGAAACTGCTCCCAATCATATTCCGTGACGTCGTGCTTTCCCGCCCGGATGTGATAGCCGATGGTGTTCATGATGGGCTGATGCAAAGCCGGCATCTGATCGGTTCCGAGGCTGGTTGCGTGAAAAAGGGCGTACACCGGGCCGGCTCCCACGGCCGAAAGGAATTCCCCGCGCGGGTCGGCCTCGTGGTCGTCTTCGGCGCTGGCCACATAGAGCGGCCGCGGCGCAATCAGCGCCATAAGCTCGTGTTGATCCACGGGAAGCGCCGGCACGTCTTTGTTGTATTTCTTGTAATTGGCGCAGAACCAGTGCGGAAACGAGGTATTGATGGCCTCGACGGTTTCCCCGAAGTTGCGGCGGGCCAACGCCGCGCCGCTCTCCCCCGAATCGTTGGAGATGACCATGGCAAACCGCTGGTCCGTGGCGCCGGCCCACAAGGCGGTTTTTCCGAGGCGGGAATGCCCCCACACGGCCACGTGTTTCGAGTCGATGTCGCGATCTTTTTCGAGGTAGTCCATGGCGCGGCTCAAGCCCCAGGCCCAGGCGCCGATCGCATTCCACTGGTCCGGATCAGGGGCGGTCTGTCCCGGGCGGTAGAAGTGGGGGATGATGGACTCGGCGAGCGCATCCTTGCGGTCGGGGAAAATGTCGCCATAATACGCGGTGGCGACCGCGTAGCCGCGGCGGAGGACGGTTTTCACCTGGAATCTTCCCGCTTCCGTGCCCCGGCTCGCTTCGGTGGCGCGATGGTTTTCCACGCCGGGCGCATCCCGCATCCAGGCGGTAGACACGGCGACGCCGGGGTCGTCCGCCACCGCGTGGTTGCCCCGGAAGTTCAAGCCGAGAAACACGGGGTATGGGCGTTTCGTGTTATTGGGGAGATAGAGCAGCAGGTGCATCTTCTGTTCCGGAGTGAGCCAGATGGCGATTTCCTTGCGCGTTGCATCTCCGCCCAGGGCTTTTGTTTCGCGCGAGGTGACCTCGAATTCGAGTTTGCCCGGCTTGGGAGCGCTCCTGCCGTACACGTTCGATTCAAACAGATGGAGAATTTCAGGCCGCCGTTGATTTTTCCAGGTGGAGACGTCGCGCACTGTCTTGCCATTGGCGAGCAGGAGCGGGTCGGGCAGCGTGTAGGCGCCTACTTTCGACTCGTCGTGGTTTTCAACAGGCTTGAGATTCTGCGCGGGCAGGATAAGGAGTGAATAGAAAAAGAGCCGGAACACGCGTTTCATCCCTCTGAGGATACCCCCAAATTCGATATGATGTGTGCCACCATGCTTTCCCGACGCACTTTTCTGAGGACCCTCGCCGCCGCCCCCGCGGCATCCTTTCTCACCGGCTACCACCTGATGGCCGCGCCCATGAAGGGGAAGGTGAAAATCCGCGACATCAAGACCATGATTCTGCAAGGCCCGCGCACCTATACGCTGGTGAAGGTGGAGAGTGATGCGGGACCGTTCGGCATCGCCGACGCCTACGGCAGCCCCGGCGCCGGTGTTCGCGAGCAGATCCACGCCATCCGGGAGTACTTTATCGGCAAGGATCCCACGCAGATTGATACCCTCATCGTGGGCCTCGGCCCCCATAGCGACGGCTCCGCCCACCACTTCATGCGCGCGATTGCGGGAATTGAAATGGCGCTCTGGGATTTGAACGGCCACCTTCTTGGCGTTCCGGTGAGCACGCTGCTGGGCGGGCGGTTCCGTGATAAGGTCCGCGTTTATAACCACGCCGCGCCGCGCAACATGCTCGACAAAGGCTCCGTCCGCGCCTGGGCGGACGCCTGCCGCGCCGACCCGAGCGGATTCCGCGGCCACAAGTTCGGCCCGCAGCACACCAAACCCGAGAACGATCCGGGCCGCGACCTCGCCAACCGCCGCTTATCCACCGAAGAGCTTCGCAACGTTCGCATCGGTTTCGAAAACGTCCGCGAGGCGATCGGCTGGGACCACGACATCATGGTCCACAACCACTGGGAGTACGACGTCCGCACCTCGATTCAGTTAGCTGAAGCGGTGGCCGACATGAAGCCTCTGTGGCTGGAGGACCCCATGCCGGTGGCCTACACAGATGGCTGGAAGGCGCTCTGCGCCGCCTCGCGCGTCCCTATCTGCACCGGGGAGAACTGGTTCCGCCGCGCGGACGCGGTTCCCTTCGTCATCAATAATGGCGTGGACATCGTGAATCCGGACCTGCGCAATACGGGCGGCTTCCTCGAGACCAAGCGTCTTGCGGACCTGGCGGATGCATTCGCGATGCCCGTGGCGAACCACAACACCGGATGCGTGCTCAACACCATGGCTACCATCCACTGGGCGTCCACGATTCGCGACTACGTGCATTGTGAAACCGTCATCGGCAGGCGCGACTGGATGGATGACGTCATTGTCCACGACGGCCTGGTGGTGAAAGATGGGTTCATTCCGGCGCCGGACAAGCCGGGGCTGGGAGTGGAACTCAATCCGGATGTGGTCAAAGCGCACCTCGCCACGGGCGAGAAGTGGTGGGGATAAGACATGATCCGACAAACTATTGCCGCGTTATTGTTCACTGCCGCCGCCTGTCTGGCTCAGGGTCCGCGCATTCTCATCGTGACGGACCTGGAGGGAGTGGGCGGCGTCAACAACCCGGACGAACAGTTGTTGCCCGGCCAGCGCCGCTACATGGAGTCGCGGCGCCTCCTCATTGGCGAGACGAATGCCGCGGTGGAGGGCGCCTTCGCGGCCGGCGCCTCCGAGGTGGTGATCTGGGACGGCCATGACGGCAGCCGCACCCTCTCGATTGACGAGATCGACGGCCGCGCCAGGCTGCTCCAGGGGCGGCCGACGCCGGCCAACTACTATCTTTCGGAGAAGCTCTATGACGGCATCCTTTTCGTCGGCCAGCACGCCATGGCGGGCGCGAAGGACGCGGTTCTCGCCCATTCGCAGAGCTTCGGGATGAAGCGCATTACCTTGAACGGGAAGGAGGTGGGTGAACTGGGCCAGGTGGCGGCCATTGCCGGGTTTTACGACATCCCGGTGATCATGCTCGCCGGTGATGAGGCAGCCTGCGCGGAGATGAAGGAACTTCAGCCGAACGCGGTTACGGTGGCCGTCAAGCGGCTGGCCGGTTCCATGTCCACGCTCAGCCTGTCCCATGCCGAGGCGAAGCGCCGGATTCAACTAGCGGCGCGAAAGGCTGTCGCCGATGTGCGGCAATACAAGCCGTGGAAGATCTCCGGGCCCGTGGAGTTGAGGATGGAGCAGCACCCGCAGCCTCCCCTTCAGCCCACCGGCCGCGTTCAGATCTACCGGGGAACGAACGTTCTCGAAGCCTACATAGCCTGGCTCGGAAAGCCGTAGTCTTGGCGGGTTGCTCCCGGGGCCGAATTGCGAAATGATAACGGTCAGGGCAACAACCATGGACGTCACACGAAGAGGTTTTCTCACCGCCGCTCTCGGCGCCGCCGCACAGGCGGGATTGCGTGGTTCGAACCAGTATTTCCAGGTTCACCCGTTCATTGAAGCCAATCCCAAAGCCGTCTTTATCCGCCGGACGCGCGTGGCGGGGCGGTTGGATTTCCCGGGGATGCGGCGCGAGGGGCTATCGCTTGGGAGGAGCATCTTTCAGCCGAGCGTAAGTTCCGGAATTCCTCTTTCGCACCGTGTAGTGTTGAAGCCAAACGTCCTGACGAGTAATCGTCATGGAAACCAGGTCAACTGGGGCACGGATGCGGACTTCTATGATGGTCTGCTGACGTCTCTGCACGAAATAGGGCTGCGGCGGTTTTATTATGTGGAGGCCAACTACCGGTCCTCGCGCTGGAGCACGAAATACGACGAAGTGCACGAGCGCCTGGGGGTGGACGTGCTCGATCCGCAGAGGCGGGCAGCGCACTACCATCGGGAGTACGGGATGAACTTCGCCACGCCGGACGATGCCGTGGTCTATGGCCGCGTGCCGCACTATCCGCCGATCCATGAGCGGGACACGTGGATGATCAACATCGCGAAGTGGCGGTCCCACGGGATGTGCCTGACGCAAGCCTGCAAGAACGCCCAAGGGATGACAGTGTGGCCGTTCCAGCGTTTCTGCCCGGGGTGGGCGATGGTGACGGGCGTACCGGATCACATGAAGCCGTTCATCTGCAAAGACGTTGTGGAGCGGGTGAACCGTTATTTTGAAAGCCACCGGCGGATGAACTACTCGAGATACGAGAGCACGGCGGAACTGAGCCCCATACGCCAGGAGATCTGGGCGCACAAGACCTGTGATCATCTGAGCACGCTGAAGTTCGGCCTGCACATGATTGAGGCCATCTACGCAAAGAACGAAGATCCGACCGACCCGGTAAAGGAGTTTCTTCCGAACATGGTGATGTTCGCCAAGGACCCGTTCCGGCTGGATCTGGTGGGATTGTGGCTCGGCGGGCATGAACCGGGGAACGTTCACTTCTACCGTATCGCGAAGGAGCGGGGGTTGAGCGACACGTTCAATCCCTGGGATGTACCGGTGTACGAATGGGACGAAACGGGACCTGTCGCACGCAAGCTGACCGATTTTCCCCGCACGATGTTCAAGACTTACTACCTCCAGAAGGAAGGCGAACCGCTCTATCACCTGGTGAATGAGCCGTTCGATTACCAGCGCTACAAGCTGTGAGGGAGACCGTCAGGCGAGGCGGAGACGGGCCACGGCCTCGAGGTGGAAGGTCTGCGGGAACAGGTCGATCATGGTGAGGCTATCGAGGCTGTAGACGCCGCGAAGCGCGGCGAGGTCGCGAGCGAGCGTTGCCGGGTCACAGGAAACAATGGTGAGGCGGCGCGGCCTTGCTTCGAGCAGGCGCTGAACGGCATGCTTGCCGAGGCCGGCGCGCGGGGGGTCCGCGAGGACAAAATCGGCCGAGGCCTGGTTTGCCGCCAGGAAGTGCTCGGCGGAGGCTTGCCGTGCGTCCAGGACAACCCCTGCCCGCTCGGCATTGAACTTCAGGTCACGCCATGCGGCGGCGCCGGATTCGACCGCCGTGACCTTTGGGACGCGCCTGGCGAGTGGGAGCGAAAAGAGGCCGGCGCCGGAATAGAGGTCGAGCGCGGATTCGCCTTCGGCATCGCGGAGGGCGGCTTCGACGAGGGCATCGATGAGGAAGCGGTTCACCTGGAAGAAGGCGTCATGGCTGACGCGGAACTCGAAGCCGGCGGCGGGATAGGTGAGGGCTCCGGAGAGAAGGCCGGGGATTTCCCGGGCACACCAGTCGAAAAACCGTTTGGCGACGGGTTGCGCGGAGGAGAGGACGTTCAGTTGCACGTCCGTCTCATTGGTGAACAGTTCGAGCGTGCGCAGGAAGCGGGGAAAGCGGCTGTCCGTCGACATGAGGCGAAGCGCGGCGTAGGCTTCGAGGAGTTTCGGCGAGGAGATAGGGCAGTCGTGAATGGCGAGCACGTTGCGCGAACCCGCTTCGTGGTAGCCGATGTTGCGCCCGTCGAAATGAAATTGCGCGCGGTTGCGATACCCGAAGGGGGGACCGGAAAGGACTTCGATTTCGGCGGGGGCCTCGAATTTTCCGACGCGCGAGAAGACCTCGCGTAGGATGGCGAGTTTCTGCTCAAGTTGGTATTCGTAGGCGGCGTGTTGGTAGTGGCATCCGCCGCAGGGGCCGAAATGCGGGCAGCGCGGCGCCACGCGGCGGGCGGAGGGAGCGAGCACTTCCTCAACGCGGGCTTTCAGCAATTGCGGCTTCTGCTCAACGACGCGGACGCGCGCCGATTCGCCGGGCAGAAGGAACGGCGTCAGGATGACCTGTCCATTGTCGCGGGCGAGGGCATCGCCGCCATAGACCAGTTTTTCCACCGTGACGGCACGGTATGGTGAGTTTGTTTCAGTGGTTTCGATCACGTACCATATAAGCTTATCCCTCCCACTCGCTTTACAGCATGAAACCACGTGTTCTATCCGGCGTACAGCCGTCAGGCAACCTACACATCGGTAACTACCTTGGCGCCTTGAAAAACTGGGTGAAGATCCAGTACGACTACGAAAGCATTTTCTGCATTGTGGATCTGCACGCCATCACGGTGTATCAGAGCCCCGAGGAATTGCGGGCGAAAATTCTGGAACTGACCGCGCTTTTCCTGGCCGCGGGGATTGATCCGAAACATTCGGCGATTGTGGCGCAATCGACGGTGCACGGCCATGCGGAACTGGCGTGGCTGCTCACGTGCGTCACTCCCGAGGGCTGGCTCTACCGCATGACGCAATACAAGGCGAAGTCGGAAGCGCAGGAAACGATCGGAGCGGGCATTCTGCTATACCCCGTGCTGATGGCCGCCGACATCCTCATCTATCAGGCGAACGTAGTGCCGGTGGGAGAGGACCAGAAGCAGCATCTCGAACTGGCGCGGGACATCGCCCAGCGGTTCAATTCGCTCTACGGCGAGACCTTCGTGATGCCGGAAACGCGGCTTCCCGCGGTGGGCGCGCGGGTGATGGGGCTGGATGATCCGGAAAAGAAGATGAGCAAGTCGGAAAAAGGGTCGGGGCACGCGGTGGCGCTGCTCGATCCGCCGAATGTCATCAGGAAGAAGATCATGCGCGCGACGACGGACTCGAATCCGGCGGTGAGTTTCGAAAACATGGGGCCCGGCGTGCGGAATCTGCTGGCGATCTTCCAGGCGTTCGGCGACTGGACTGACGATCAGATGAAGCGGCATTTCGAAGGCATGCGTTACGGGGACCTGAAGAAGCAGGTGGCGGAGATGGTGGCGGCTTCGCTCGAGCCGCTCCAGCAGCGCTACCGGGAAATCACCGCCGATCCGGGGTATGTGGACCGGATCCTTGCCGAGGGGTGCGAGCGGGTCAGCCCGATTGCGAATTCGACGGTGAATCTCGCCAAGCGGCGAATGGGAATCTACACGCGGTCCTGACGAATGGAATCGAGCCGCCGGATCACACTGGCCACCTAT
Source organism: Bryobacterales bacterium (assembly GCA_026954325.1). Classification (GTDB taxonomy): domain Bacteria; phylum Acidobacteriota; class Terriglobia; order Bryobacterales; family Bryobacteraceae; genus CADEFT01. The sequence goes on from JAIXKK010000047.1 coordinate 12,793, forward strand.
GCGCGGCTGCTGCGGGCGAACGCGAATTTCCGCAAGCTGTGGTTCGCGCAGATTGTCAGCGAGATCGGCGACTGGATGTACACGGTGGCCATCTATTCGCAGTTGCTCGAACTGACGGGCGGGCAGGCGAAATCGGTGGGCTTCGCCTTCGTGCTGCAAGTGTTGCCGCAGTTGCTGGTCTCGCCGATGGCCGGGGTGCTCAATGACCGGCTGAGCCGCCGCAGCCTGATGATTGTAGCGGACCTGGCGAGGGCGGTGATTGTCACCTTGATGCTCTACGCGCAGACGCTCGGCCTGGTCTGGTTGATTTACGTGCTGCTGTTTTTCGAAACGGTGTTCTGGGCGTTGTTTGAACCGGGCAGGAACGCGGTGATTCCGAACATTACGGAAGGGGACGATGTTCTGATCGCGAACGGGCTTGCCTCGATTACGTGGTCATTCAATTTCGCGGTCGGCTTCTCGATCGGCGGGTTCATCGCGGCGCTGGCGGGGCGGCAGGCGGTGTTCGTCATCAATGCCCTATCGTTCATACTGAGCGCTGTTCTGATTTCGCGGATGCGGTTCACGGAACCGCACATCGAACGCCTGCCGGCGATGCGGGCGCGGGACCTGGCGGATTTTTCGCCGATTGCCGAGGGGTTGCGTTATGTCCGCGGCGATCAGCGGCTGTTCGCCACGATACTGGTGAAGTGCGGATTGGGATTTATGGGCGCCAACTGGGTGCTGGTGACGATTCTCGGAGAACAGAAATTCCCGCTGTCGATTGCGGGAATGGATTCGAAGGAGGCCGGGATGCTGGGCATGAGCATCCTGATGGGGTGCCGGGGCTTGGGGGCGTTGATCGGCCCCATCATCGGGACGTATCTGGCGGGTCATTCGGAATCGAGGCTGAGATGGGGGATTCTCATCGGGTTTCTGTGCAGTGGCGCCGGGTATATGCTGCTCGGCCAGATGCGGCACGCCGTGACGGCGGGACTTGCGCTGGTTTTGGCGCATGCGGGCGGGTCCATCGTTTGGGTGTTCTCGGCCACTCTGCTCCAGATGACCACCGAGGACAAATTCCGCGGGCGCGTCTTTTCGGCGGAGTTCGCGTTCATGACGCTGTCGATGTCGGTATCCAGCTCGCTTGCGGGCATGTTCATTGACCGCGGGATTGACGTGGGTACGGTGGCGTCAACGGCAGGCGCGTTTATGCTGGCGCCGGGCCTGGCGTGGCTGCTGGCGCAGCGTCTCTGGCGGGAGCAGAGCGTGCATCCGTCACGCGCGTGAATCCCTCATCGAGAGTGGGCGGACGCAGGCGCGCGGCCATGCGGTCAAGCACGTCTTCAGGGACGACGCGCGGTCTTCCGCTGTTGCGGCGCTTGCAGACCTCGACAGGCGCATCGAAGAAGACGGCTTCGGCATCGGCGCCGTGCATCTGCGCGATTCTGATGTAGGGGCGGCGCTCCGTGGGGGTGAGGTTCGTGGCGTCGATGCACGTTACCGGGCGCCGCAGTTCGAGGCGAAGGCGCAGCAGGCGGCGCAATTCGGCGAAGATGCGGCGGTTGATGCTCTGGTCGGTCACGTCGTCAAGGAGGAGCTTGCGAACGGAGTCCGAGGACAGCACGGGAAGATTGTGCCGGGCGGCGTAGGTCGACTTGCCGGAGCCCGGCAAGCCGACGAGTAGGATGACTTTGGGGCGTGGCAACGGCTTCAGACGCTATAACGGTCCAATTCGAGCAGCCGCCCGGCGATCTTACGGCGCAGCGCGACGGAGTTTACGGGTTCGATCCGGGTGAAGCGCTTGAGAACGGCGAGGTTCGTACGCAGCGCGTCGCCGGAAGAGCAGGCTGAGAGCACATAGCGGCCCGCTTTTTCGATTTCCTCCATGGCTTCGGGCAGGAACACGGCTTTGTAATCGGCGGCAAGTTCGCCTTGGCCCAGATGCTCGAGTTTCTTGGCGCGCAGCGCGACGGACTCGATGGCGAAGGCGTTCATGCCGATATCCGTGATGCCGGCGAGCACCTCCTGCTGCTGATCGAGTTCATTGAGGAAGGTCTGGTAGGCGGCGCCGAGACAGAGGAGCGCCACTTTCTTGGCATTGCCGATGATTGCGGCGTCATCGGGCGTGGCCCCGAGCGCGGGTCCGGCGAGGATGTCCGATTGCAGTTTCTTGACGGCCTCGACCAGCGGCAACTGGCCGCGCTGCGCGCGCTTGAGCAACATGCCGGTGGCCAGCATGCGGTTGATCTCGTTGGCGCCTTCAAAGATGCGGTTGATGCGCGAATCGCGGTAGGCCCGCTCGACGGCGTAATCCTGGTGATAGCCATAGCCGCCGTGGATCTGCACGCCTTCGTCCACCACGTAGTCGAGCATTTCGGAGCCGTACACCTTCATGTACGAGCACTCCATGGCGAACTCCTCGACGGCTTTGAGCATCCGGTCGCTCGCGTCGGGGGCATCCCAGGAAAAATCGCCGAGGGCGGCGTTGATCATGCCGACGACGCGATAGCTCATGGTCTCCACGGCGAAGATGCGGATGGCCATTTCGGCGAGTTTGTGCCGGATCATGCCGAATTCGCCGATGGATTTGCCGAATGCCTTTCGTTCCCTGGCGTACTTGAGGCAGATTTGCAGCGTGTACTTTGCGCCGCCGCTGGTGAAGGGGCCGAGCTTGAAGCGGCCCATATTGAGAATGTTGAAGGCGATGTGATGGCCTTTGCCCACTTCCCCGAGCACGTTCTCCACGGGGACTTTCACGTTGTCGAAGTAGACGGGCGTGGTGGAACTGCCTTTGATGCCCATCTTTTTTTCCTCGTTGCCCGGTCTGACGCCGGGCCAGGCGCGCTCGACGAGGAAAGCCGTGAATTTCTCTCCGCCCACTTTGGCGAAGACGGTGTAGAGATCCGCGTAGCCGCCGTTGGTGATCCACATTTTCTGGCCGTTGAGGATATAGTGCTTGCCGTCCTCGCCGAGATCGGCGCGCGTCTTGATGGCCAGCGCATCGGAGCCGGCCTGCGGTTCGCTGAGGCAGTAGGCGGCAATCATCTCGGCGCCGGCGAGTTTGGGAAGATAGCGCCGCTTCTGCTCTTCCGTGCCATAGAAGAGCAGCGGCAGCGTACCGATACCGGTGTGCGCGCCATGCCACGCCGAATAGGAGCCGTCGCGGGAAAGATGCTCGGCCACGATGATCATGGAGGTGAGGTCGAGTTCCATGCCGCCGAACCGCTCAGGCAGGATGACGGCGGTGAGCCCCAGTTCCGCCGATTTCCTGAGAATGGCGGGCGCCACGCCGGGCTCCTGGCGCTGGATCCGCTCGATGTTCGGCAGGATCTCTTTCCGCCAGAACTCGTCGGCGGTGCGGGCGATGGCCTTGTGCTCGTCAGTGAAATCCTCGGGTGAATAGATTTCTTCAGGCGCGCGCGGTTCCAGCAGAAAGGCGCCGCCCTTGGTTTTCGGGAGAGCAAGTGACGTGGTTGCCATAATGAGTTCCCCTGTTACCGCAAGTTTTCGAAAATGCCCGCAGCGCCCTGCCCGCCGCCGATGCACATGGTGACCATACCGTAGCGGGAGTTGCGGCGGTGCATCTCGCGGAGGATGGTGGCGGTGAGTTTCGCGCCCGTGCAGCCGAGCGGATGGCCGAGGGCGATGGCGCCGCCGTTTACGTTGAGGCGGTCCATGTTAAGACCTGCTTCGCGCGCCACCGCCAGAGCCTGCACCGCGAATGCTTCATTCAGCTCGATGACGCCGATATCCTCGAGTTGAAGTCCGGCCATTTTCAGAGCTTTGGGGATGGCCACAACCGGACCCATGCCCATAATTTCCGGCGGGACGCCCGCGACGGCGAAGCTTACGTAGCGCGCCATGGGCTTCAGCCCGAGTTCCCGGGCGCGGAGTTCCGACATGACGATGGCCGCGGCGGCTCCATCGCTGGTCTGCGAGGAGTTGCCCGCGGTGACGGCGCCATCGGCGGCGAAGACGGCCTTCAGTTTCGCCAGTGCTTCGAGGGAAGTGTCGGCGCGGGGCCCTTCATCTTTCCGGAACACCGCCTTCGTGGCGTGGGGCTTTCCGTTCGAGAGGACCGTGGTTTCCACTTCGAGAGGAACGATCTCCTCGTCGAACCGGCCCTCGGCCTGCGCCTGAAGGGCGTTCCGGTGGCTTCGCAGGGAGAAGGCATCCTGGTCTTCGCGGCTGATGCCGTACTTCCGGCGCACGCACTCGGCCGTGAGCCCCATCCCCATGTAGATTTCCGGCCGATGGTCGACAAACCAGGGGTTCGGCGCGAACTTGTTGCCGCTCATCGGGACCATGCTCATGGACTCGCTGCCGCCGGCGATGATGATGTCCGCGCCGCCCGCGCGGATGCGGTCAGCGGCCATGGCGATGGCTTGCAGGCCCGAAGAGCAGAAGCGATTAATGGTGACGCCGGGAACGGAATCGGGAAGGCCGGCGCGGAGAGCGATGACGCGCGCCATGTTCATGCCGGATTCGGCTTCCGGCATGGCGCAGCCGATGATGACGTCATCGATGGCATCCTTCGCCACCCGCGGATACTTGTCGAGCAGCGCGCTTACTACAGCGGCTCCCATATCATCGGGGCGAGTATTCTTGAGGGCGCCGCGGCCCGATTTACCCACTGCCGTCCGAAGGCAGTCGATGACGACGGCTTCTTGCATTCATGGAACTCCCAGGCGCTGTCTAGGGCTGGTGAACAGTTCTTCAAGCCCGGCGCTCACCCTTATCTTAGACCCGCCGGGTTGAGGACGGCTTTGCTCTCGTCATGGGTATCATAAGATCTTGCCGGAAGATGCCGACATGAACAAGAAGATTCTCATTGTGACGGGAGATGCAGGCGAGGGCTACGAAGCCTGGTACGCCTACCATCGCTTTCAGGAGGCAGGGCACACGCCGGTGGTGGCGGCGCCTTCGAAGCGGCGGCTCCATCTGGTGATGCATGATTTCGAACCGGGCTGGGATACGTATGTGGAGCGGCCGGGCTACACGATGGAGGCAGATATCGCGATTGACAACGTGCGCGCCGGCGATTACGACGCCATGTTGATTGTCGGCGGCCGCGCGCCGGAATACCTGCGTCACAACGAGAGGCTGATCACGTTGGTGCACGAGTTCCACGCGGCGGGGAAGTGGCTGTTCGCCATCTGTCACGGGATCCAGGTGCTGGTGGCCGCGGGCGTGGTGAAAGGCCGCTGCGTCACCTGCTACGAGCACGTGCGGTATGAAGTGCAGATGGCGGGGGGCACGTGGGACGGCAAGCAGGCGGTGAGAGACGGAAAAATGGTGACGGCGCAGACGTGGCAATCGCACCCGGAGTTTTACCGGGAAGTGTTTGGGTGTTTGGGGAAGGGTTAGGCGAGCCTTCGGAGTTCAGGAAGCGCGCGTCGCGGCGATGGAACGCAGTGGCTGGGCGCGACGGCGTTGGGCCGGCTCCAGCGGAAGAGCCTTTGCGCTGCTTCGGGGATTTTTTCGTCAATTTCGGGTTCTCGATTGTAGTCCGTCTGTTCGTCGACCACGTCTCCATGCAGGCAGAGAATCCACGTTTCCATGTTGCGGCAGGGAATCATGTGGACGATCGCTCTGATCCAGAGGCGTAGCCCAGATGCTGTCGGTCCAGTCCGGCATGGAACTGGCATATACATCTTTCGACATCGCCGGTAGCAGCGTCGATAATCACAACGAGAGCCGTGACCGCCTTGGCGGATCTCTGCCGGCATGCGGCAACGGCTTCGGCGTATCGTTCCCGCACCCGCTGTTCTCCACAACCTCTACCGGAAGGGAGCGGTTCGAAGTAGATTTCGTGACGCCGGACATTGAGCCGTCGGAGATAGCGGCAGGCGAACCGCTGATGACGGCGATCCTCCGCGAGGATGACAGCCAGGGAAGGCTTAGCCGTTCTCCCATCCGCGCGGGCGATTAACTCGGCCGGAGTGAGAGTGCTTTCCGGCTCCCCGCGAAATTCCCTGAACAGGACCAATGCCCTCGCGCACGAATTGAACGCCGTAGTCTGGCGCTGGGTCACCCCAGGGCTCCACGACAAGACGATAGACCTCTCCGCCACCGTCCAAAAGGGCTTCCAGTTCCAATCAGGCGAGCTTTTTACGGAGCATTTCATTTACCGCGCCGGGGTTCGCCTGTCCTCGCGTGGCCTTCATGATCTGCCCCACCAGGAACCCGGCGACGGCTGTCTTGCCGCCCTTGTACTGTTCCACCTGCTTCGGATTCGCCGCGATCACGTCGTCGATTATCTTCTCGAGGGCGCCGGCGTCGCTGATCTGGCGCAAGCCTTCCCGCTCCATGATGAGGCCCGGGGCTTGCCCGGTGGCAAGCATCCTGGGGAAGATCTCCTTGGCCAGTTTGCCGGACAATTCGCCCTTGGCGATGAGAGTCACCAGTTCGCCAAGCTGTCCGGGGGAGATGGGCGAGTCGTGGATTTCCTTGCCCTCCGCTTTCAGGGCGCCGAGAAGGTCGCCCATCACCCAGTTTGCCGCGGCTTTGGGATCGGCCGATGCTTTTGCAGCCGCTTCATAGTAATCGGCAAGGGCGCGTGTGGAGGTGAGCACATCGGCGTCATATTCGCGGATGCCGTAAGTATCGATGAAGCGCTTCTTCCTGGCTGAAGGGAGTTCGGGCATGCGGGACCGGATCTCCCCGAGCCACCGGTCACTGACGCGCACGGGGACGAGGTCGGGTTCCGGGAAGTAGCGGTAATCGTGCGCGTGCTCCTTGCTGCGCATGCCCACGGTCTCGCCGGTATCCGGATTGTAGAGCCGCGTTTCCTGGGCCACTTTGCCGCCGCTTTCGATGATGCCCACCTGGCGGGCAATTTCGTAATCGAGGGCCAGTTTGAGGAAACGGAAGGAATTGAGGTTCTTCACTTCCGCCTTGACGCCGAATTTTTCCGCTCCCTTGAGGCGCACGGACACGTTCGCATCGCAGCGGAGATGGCCCTTCTCCATGTCGCAGGTGGACACGCCAACGAACTGAAGCACCTGCTTGATCACCGTCAGATAGGCATAGGCTTCATCGGAACCGCGCATGTCGGGCTCGCTCACGATCTCGATGAGGGGGGTGCCGGACCGGTTGAGGTCGACGTACGTGTAGCGGTCCGAATCGCGAAATCCTTCGTGCGAACTTTTGCCGGCGTCGTCTTCGATGTGGACGCGAGTAATGCCAAGCCTTTTCGGCTCTCCGTTCACTTCGATGTCGAGGCTGCCGTGTTCGGCCAGCGGCTGGTCGTACTGCGAGATCTGGTAGCCTTTCGGCAGGTCCGGGTAGAAGTAGTTCTTGCGCGCGAGCCGCGAGAACGGATTGATGCGGCAGTTGAGAGCCAGCCCCGCTTCGATCGCCATCTCCACCGCGGCTTTGCTCAAGACGGGAAGCGCTCCAGGCAATCCCAGGCAGACGGGGCAAACGTTCGTATTCGGAGGCGCGCCGAAACTGGTGGGGCAGCCGCAGAAGATTTTCGTGTTCGTCGCCAATTGCACGTGGACTTCCAGGCCGATTACCGGTTCGTACTTCGCAATCGTTTCCGGAGTGGGGAGAGCTAGGGTTCCAGTGGCCATCGCCTCATTTTAGCCGATACTATCTCTGATGCCTTTGCGGAAGTGGGTGGAGGGGTACTTCGCCTTCGAGGAACTGCGCACGAATTGGAGCACGGAAGTGCTGGCCGGGGTGACCACGTTTGTGACGATGGCCTACATCATCTTCGTAAACCCGGCGATTCTGAAGGACGCGGGTATGCCGGTTGCGGCCACCACGGTGGCCACGTGCCTGTCGGCGGCGTTCGGATCGATTTTAATGGGAGTGCTGGCGCGCTACCCGATCGCGCTGGCGCCGGGCATGGGGCTGAACGCCTACTTCGCTTACGCCGTGGTAAAGGGGATGGGTGTCGCTTGGGAGACCGCGCTGGGCGCGGTGCTGATTTCGGGCGTCATTTTTCTGCTGTTGACCGTGAGCGGGCTGCGGCAACTGATTCTCAGCGCGGTTCCGCCGGAATTGTACGCGGCGGTTGCGGCGGGGATCGGGCTGTTCATCGCCTTCATAGGGATGAAGAACGCTGGTTTGGTGGCGGCGAATCCGGCGACGCTGGTGACGGTGGGAAACCTGCGCGACCCGAACACGATTCTCCCGGCGGCGGGACTGATTCTCATCGGGGCGCTGATGGCGCGCGGAGTGAACGCCGCCATGCTGTTGGGAATCGCCTTGATCACGGCAACCGGCAGCGCGCTGGGGCTGGTGCATTGGACGCCCGGCACGCAGGATATCCGGGCGATCTCGGGCACGTGGCTGCATCTCGATGTTCGCGGCACTTTGGAACTCGGGCTTCTCGAGATCATCTTCGTGTTCCTCTTTGTGGACCTGTTCGACAACATCGGCACGCTGGTGGGGGTGGGCAAAAAAGGCGGGGTTGTTCGATGGCGCCAACCGGATTCCCCGCGCGGGGCGGATTCTGACGGCGGATTCGCTGGCGACGATATTCGGGTCGCTGGTGGGCACGTCCACGGTGGTCAGCTACATCGAAAGCGCGGCGGGCGTAGCGGCAGGAGGACGCAGCGGAGTGACGGCGGTGGTGACAGGGTTGCTGTTTCTGATGGCGGCCTTCCTGGCTCCATGGTTTGGCGCTATCCCGGCCGCGGCTACCTCTCCCGCGCTCATACTGGTGGGCTCGCTGATGGTGTCGCATGCGGGGGAGATCCGGTGGCACGATCCGCTCATCGGAATCCCGGCTTTCCTGACCATCCTCTCGATTCCGCTGACTTTCAGCATCGCCAACGGGCTGGCATTCGGCTTTATCTCGTACGCGCTGCTACGGCTTGCGGCAGGACGATACCGGGAAGTGAACTGGCTGGTGTGGGTGCTGACGGCGCTGTTTCTTCTGCGCTTCGCGTACCTGGGGAGGGAGTGACAGCCGCCATAGCAGCGGATCACGCTACGATAGATTCAAGATACCCATGAAGTTTCTTTTCGTCTCTTTCACTTTTTGTTCGTCTGTGCTTGTTTACGGACAGGCCAAACCCGCTACTCCCGCAAGTCAGCAGAAGACCGCCGCACCCGCCGCCGCTCCGGCCGCGGATCCAAACGTGGTTGTGTTCAAAGTCGGTTCGGAGAGCTACACGCGTGCTCAGTTTGATCAGCTCATTGCGTCGCTGCCGGAGCGAGTACAAGCCGAGGTGAGAGGTCCGAACAAGCGCAAACTGGCGGATCAGTTGGTGGAACTGAAGGTCGCCTCGCAGGAGGCGCGCCGGCGGAAACTCGAACTCGACCCCAAGGTGAAGCAGCAGATTGCCTTGCAAACAGACAACCTGCTGGCCAACGCGCTGTTCATGGAGGTATTGGACGCCACCAAGCCGGCGGAAGCTGACGTGAAGGGATATTACGAGACGCACAAAGCGGAGTACGAGCAGGTGAAGGCACGCCACATTCTGGTGCGGTTCCAGGGTTCGCGCGTGCCGCTGCGCGCCAACACGAAGGACCTGACGGAGGCTGAAGCGCTGGCCAAGTGCCAGGAGTTGCAGAAGCGGATCACCGGCGGGGAGGATTTCGCGGCGGTGGCGAAATCGGATTCCGACGATACAGGCTCGGGCGCCAACGGTGGGGATCTGGGGTCCTTCAGCCATGGCCAGATGGTCCCTCAATTCGATCAGGCCGTGTTTTCGCTTCCGGTGGGGAAGATCAGCGACCCGGTGAAGACTCCCTTCGGCTATCATCTGATCCAGGTTCAGGAGCACAACAACAAGAACCTGGAAGAAGTGAAATCGCAGATTGAGCAGAAGCTGAAGCCGGAGCTTGCCAAGAAGCAGATTGAGGAGCTGAAAAAGAGCACCGTGATCACACTCGACGACGCTTACTTCAGCAAGTAAAGGCGGCGCCGTGCACCCCATTGACCGCAACCGGGCCGTGGAGCGCTTCGAGGCGGTTCCGCGGCTGGCTCTTGGCCATTATCCGACGCCTCTCGAGAAGATGCCGCGGCTGCGGAGCGCGCTTGGCGGGGGCCCGAAGCTCTTCATCAAGCGCGATGATTACACCGGAGCGGGCTTCGGCGGAAACAAGGTCCGGAAACTCGAGTACGTGCTGGCCGCGGCGCAAGCTGACGGTGTGGATTCGGTGATCACGTGCGGCGGTGAGCGGTCAAACCACTGCCGCGTCACGGCCATGCTGGCGGCGCGGCTCGGCCTCGGGTGCACGCTGGTGCTGAATGCGCCTGGAAGAGAGGATGTCCCCAAGCCGGCGAGTCTGGCCATTGAAGAGGTGGTTGGAGCGCGGATTGTCCGGGTGGCGTCGCGAGAGGAGCGGACTCCGGCCATGGAGCGGGCGGCCGAAGAACTGCGCGGGCGAGGCGGGCGGCCGGTGGTTATCCCCGTCGGGGCGTCCACGCCGTTGGGAGCGCTCGGTTACGTCTCCGCCGCCTCCGAGCTTGCGGCGCAACTGGCGGCGCGGGAATTGCGGTTCGACGCGATTTTCTTCTCCAGTTCTTCCGGCGGCACGCACGCCGGACTCGCGGCCGGGAAGGAACTGTTCCTGCACCCGGATACGCGACTCATCGGAATCAGTCCCGACGACTCATCCGGGAGCATCCAATCCACGGTGAGCGGCATCCTCGAGGGGATGTCCGGGAAGTTGGGAGTCGAATTGGATTGTGAGATCACCGTTGTTGACGAGTATGTGGGCGAGGGCTACGGGGTGGAAAGCAGCGCCGGGCGCGAGGCGCTGGAGTTGGCGGCGCGAATGGAAGGCTTCCTGCTCGATCCCGTGTATACCGCCAAGGCGATGGCGGGCATGATCGATTGGATCCGCCGCGGCCGCCTCCCTTCCTCGGGCAATGCGCTGTTCTGGCACACCGGCGGCCAGATGGCTCTCTTTCACACGTGACGCGGCCGAAGGGCCGCGTTTTCAATCGTTCTTCACAATCACGTTGATGCCGTCGCTGACGATGCGCGGAAACTCGTAGAGGATATTGCGGTCGTTAGCGGCGAGGATAGCGATGGTGTGCGGGCCGTTGGGAAGGCGCGCGGTGTCGAAATCGAGATCAAACCCGATGTTCGGGCAGGCGGGGACATCGGGGAGCGCGGCGCACTCCTCCGGGCGCGGCTTGCCATAGGGCACGGTAGCGGCAACGAATCCATCAATCAGGAGACGCACGGAGGTGATGCGGCCTACCGGATCCCAGGCGTGACCCGTGATACGCACCGTGCCGCTCAACACCTGATTTTGGGTGGGAGCAACGAGAACGCCTTTCGGTGGATCGGTCTTGTCGTTCTTCACGGTAAAGGCTACGGGTGCTTCCGGAAGGAGGGTGTAGCGGCCTGACTCGTCCTGGACGCGGATTTGAAGCGTGTGGCCGCCGTTGGCGAGCGGGATGGAGCCGCTGCGCGTATCGAGGCTGAACGTGAAGCCGATGGCCGGGCATCCGGCGGCGGGGGTTGAGGCGCAGATGTCGTTTCGCGAGGTTCCGTAGAGAGCGCGCCCATAGGTGATTCCGTCAATAAGCACATCAACGGAGTTGATGAGGAGTTTCACGGCGCCGGCGTAGCCGCGCACGGTGATGGTTCCGGAAACCTCGGCGCCGGCGGCGGGCGATTCGATAGAGCCGGCGGGGAGATTCGCCGGGCCGGGAGCCACCGTGAAGGCGCGCGGCTCCTCCGGGAAAGTGGACATTACGCCGCGCTGGTTGGTGGCGCGCAACTGGATGGTGTGTGTGCCCGGAGCGATATTGAGAAGGGTGGGATCGAGAATACGGCGGAAGCCGACGGCAGGACACTGCGGAAGGCGGTTCCGCGCGCAGTAGTCCGCGCGGGGCAGGCCGAAGGCAGCGGTGGTGATGGCTCGTCCGTCGATGAGGATGTCAATGCGGCGGAGGCGTGCTCCGGGATCGGCATCGTAGGCGATGCCCTGGACAATGATGATGCCTTCCGTGTTCTCGCCGGCTTCGGGCAGTTCGAGATCCGCCACCGGACCGCCCATATTGGCGTAGGGCGGCTCCCAGATGATGACCGGCGCGTTCTCGAGAGTTCCCGCGCCGTCGTGGGTGCTCGGCACTTGGGCGAAGGTTTCATGACCGTTGCTGAGGCCAACCGTCACGGTGGTGGTGGGGCATCCCAGACCGGCGCCCTGCCCGCCCGCGGCCAGATTCCTGTTGCCGCCGCCGTATTGGAAAACGATGCGCCCGTCGGCGTAAAGCGTGGCCGCGAAGTTGAGCGGATCGGGATCCTGGAACAGGGAGATGGGATTGGTTTCGGCAGCCCAGCGGAACGTCACCGAATTACTCCCGGTGCTCATGTAGACATCTTCGTTCGGCTGCGCGAAGCCGTTGGTGCGCATGTCCATCCACATGGGGGCAACGGCGGGCAGCAGCCGGAAAGAGGCAACGTCATTGCATGGAGTGAAGTCGCGCTGTCCGAAGACGAGGATACCGTTCGAGTAGACGCGCGCTTCGCTGTATTTCTGTTCAAAGAAGGGAAACTCGAACGGGAGAGGAACGGCGGTGGAGCCGAGTTGCGAGCGCAGACGCAAGGCTTGTTCGTTGGCAAAGCGAAACCCCGGCGCGGCGAAGAAACCGGCGTAGTCCGGAAACGTGGCGGCGCTGGTTTCCGCCTGCTTCGGTCCCTGGCCAGTGTCTGCATCATTGTAATAGGCGGTGATGGTGTCGCCGGGGATGAGACCGAGGAATCCGCTTCCGCGCGCGGCGGGCGTGTACCGGGTGGCGATGGCTCCCGTGTAGACGAAGCCCTGTTTGCGCAGTGTGACCTGCTGCAGATCGCCGGACGTGGCGAGCAACTGCACCGTAGCGGCGGGTTTGGTGTAGTTGGCGTCCTGAAGGACAATGCGCACGGTTTCGCCGATGACGTACTTATCCTCGTAGAATTTCAGCGAACCCGCGGGAGAGGGCATATCGTAGTTGGCGGAGATGTGAGCCGAGTCGCCGCTGCCGGTTTGCGCCAGCACGCCCATGCCGCGCTTGGCGAAGCCTGCCCAGATCTGTTTCCGGCTCTCGCCGCGGAAATCCACCTGGTCGGCGAGGAGAATCGCATCGCGCATGTCGAGCATGGACGCCATGGGCGGGGCGAGCTTCATTCCGTCCACGACGATCAACCGCACGCGCCGGCGGCCTTCCTTTTCGCCCAACTGCTCGATGAGGTTGGCGCGCACTTCCCATAGGGCCTCCATGAAGATCTCGCCGTCGGCATGAACTTCCGGCTGCGGGATAACCTTGCCGAGTTGGGCGTAGGTGAGGGGATTGATTTCGGTGTTGGTCGAGTAAGGCCGTGTGCGGATGCCCGCGCCGATCTGGAAGAAGAGGTATTCGCCAAAGGGATAGATGCCGCGGGCGGGTGCGCCTTCGGCCACGGTGAACTCGAGGGCGAAGAAATCGCTGAGGGCCTCGCCCATGGAGCCGCCCTGGTAGGTGAAGTACATCTGCCGTGCCAGCCTCCTGCTGACGCCATGGGTGTATTCGTGAAAGACCACTTCGGCGTCGAGCGAACCGTCGGTAAAGAAGCCGGGCATCTGGCCGCCGATGCCGGGATTGATATACATCAGCATGCGGCCGGGGATTCCGTCGTCTTCGACGGAAGAGAATGCCGCATTATTCAACAATGGCGAGCCCGGCGCCGCGACGCCGTACTGGCTATAGGCGTAAACGGGATCTCCACCCACGCCGCCCTTTCCGAAGTTGTCGGCCTGGTAATTACCGGCGGCTTCGTCGAAGCCCAGCGAGTAAAAGAGGTCGTGGGCGCGGTTCACCAGATAAAAGAGATTCGTACCCGATGCGGCGCCGAAGTAGGTGGGCTCGGGCGCGCTAACCCCCATTTCGAGCGGGAAGCTGAAATCGAGATTGCCTGAGGTGACGGTCTTCGGGCGCGGCGGGCAGTTGTCGAAGCCGACGTTGCAGGAGATACCGAGGGGATTGGCTCCGGCGATGGTGTTGTTGCCCGCGGTTTCATTGCCGCTCATCCAACCGCGCGGGGAAGCGGCAGGGTCGCCCGAAAAGGACACGATTTTGCGGTCAACGAAAGCCGGCGTCCCTTCGCGCGGATATCCGGGCCGCGGATTCGGGATTGGGTTCAGTTCGTAAACGAGGCCCCGGGGCCTGGCGGCGCTCTGGCCGAGAAGGAGGTTCTGTTTGCGCAGCACCTGTTCTCCCGCGCCGTCTACCACCGCGATATAAGGACTGACGCCGCCGGTGTCGATGAGTTGGAATTTCCAGGCCGGGCGGACAGTGTCGCGCACGCCGTACCAGAGGAGTTGCCCGGGGATGTCTCCCGCGAAACGGCCGCCTTCGAAGCGGAGTGTGCGGCCGTCGAAGGAGGCGCCTTTCTGAAAGGGCTGGAAGGCGCGTCCGGCCGTTTCGTTCACGGCGGTAGCGGCGGCGCGGACAGCCTTCATGGCCGAAGTGACGTCGGGCAACGTGGCGCCGGGTTGCGGCGGATTGAACAGCAGGCCGCCGGAGTTGATGACGCGGCCATCCCGATCGACATTCACCACCCATTCGGCGTTTTCCACGTCCATTTGCTGAAAACGCTGGCGGTAAACGAGGTGGGTCACACCGTTGTGGGCGGTCTGATATTCCTTGTAGAGATAAACGCCGTCTAAAGCCTCCGGACGGAGGTCGAGGGCCGGGGCTTGAGAACGAAGGAAATCCATGGCGATGGCCTGGCTTGGACTGCCGCTGGCGGCGGTTAAAGACTCGCCGGGCAGGAACATGTGGATGGTGTGGGTGATGTCCTGGGCGGATAGGAATCCGGCGGAGGCGAGCATCAAAAAGAATATGGACTTCCTTGTCGGCATTGGTTGATTGTAGCGGAAGCGGCGCCGGTGGTCTCATGAGCGTGGACAAAGGCGTCTACACTGGGCCACGGAACGGGTGTTGCTGTATGAGCAACCCGGTACTGTACGAGAATCTGTTGTTCGGCTTGGCCGCCGCGAACAAGGGACGGCTATCCCGCCTGGGACAGGAAGAACGCTCCGGAAGGGGGAACCGCGGCACCCGGCTCCGTTTGGGGGAGGGATTCACCAAGAACGAGAGGCCGGTTGCGCTATGGCGGTACGCGGCTCAGTTGGCGACCTCGACCACTTCCACGCCCTGTGGCACATCCAGGTGGAACAGTTTGTCGTCGATGGGGGGATTCAGGCGTTCGTTGCGGAAGGTGAATTCCATGAGGGACTCGTCCTGCCCCAGGACGCGGAGGCGGCTGATGCGGGAATCGGGAAGGAGCAGAAACTCCACCTCCTTATAGGGAGCCTTGTCCGACTTCGGCTTGGCGACAATCCAATGGCCGCCGTCCCCCTGGCGAACGCGGTATTCCCGGAAGTCGCGATTGAAGTCAAGGCGTCCGAGGAGGAAGGCGAGGGGGGCGCGCATGTCTTCGGTTTGCTTGAGTTTCGAACGTTCCATGCGGTTCGCCGCCGGGGTGTAGAAGTAGACATCCTTGCCGTCGGAGAGGAAGACCTTCCTGGCGGGCTGCTGGTAATCCCAGCGCATCTTGCCGGGCTTGCGCAAGTAGAGGACGCCACTCTCGGTTCGTTTCGCAGTGGGCTGGGCGAGGAAACTCATGGTCTGGCTGAAGTCGAGTTCGAGGGTGCGGACATTGTTATATCGGTCTTCCACCTTCTTCAGCGCAGGCATCAGATCAAATCCGGCAGCCGTCAGACCACTTACCGATATCAATAGCAACAGGAAAATCATGGCGCCCTCCTTTTTATTTTCTCACTCCTGCCGGCTTGGACGCGTCCGGCCTTCATGCGGGTTTCCCGTTCCATCGAACGTTAACGGGCTATAATGTGGCATTGGGGGCCTAGGTCCACGCTGCCACAATGGAAGATCTGAAGAAAAAACTGCAAGCAGAAATCGCGACCCTCGAGTACGAACTGCGCAACGAGCTTCCCAAAGAAATTCTCCGGGCCCGTGCTCATGGCGACTTGAGCGAAAACGCGGAATATCATGCCGCCAAAGAGCGTCAACGCTATGTGGATGCCCGCCTGGCTCAACTGAAATCCCGGTTGCGCGAGTTTTCCATGGTCGACATGTCGAAGATTCCACACGACCGCGTGGGGCTGGGCTCGAAAGTGGTGTTGCTCGATCTCCAGAAGGACGTTAAGATTTCCTATAAGCTGGTCACCAGTGAAGAGGCCGATGTGGCCAAGGGTTTCATTTCTACCTCTTCGCCGATCGGGCGAGGCCTGATCGGGAAGAAGGTAGGCGATGAGATCAAGATCCCTGTTCCGGGTGGTTTCAAGGAAGTGGAGATTCTCGAATTGACCACCATCCACGAGCAGGCGGATTAAGCGGCCGGCGGAACCGGCCGAAAGGACGCAGTATGACATACACTCGGGCAATCGGCGAGGCCTGTAACAAGGTTATCGTGCTGATCGTTCGTGGTTTAGCTCTTTCCCGCATCTCTCCGAACGCGCTTACTTTTATTGGACTACTTATAAACATAGCGGCGGCGGTGCTGCTGGCGTTCGGACATTTTCGCTGGGCGGGTGCGGTGATCATCGGGGCGGGTATTTTCGACATGGTGGATGGGCGCGTGGCGCGGGAGACGAATCGCGTGACGAAGTTCGGCGGGTTCTTTGATTCCGTCCTCGATCGATATTCAGATCTGGCCCTGCTGATGGGCCTGCTGGTGTATTACGCTTCCATCAACCGGAATTTCTATGTGGTGATGACGGCCATCGTGATGACCGCATCGGTAATGATCAGTTACACGCGTTCGCGGTCGGAGAACACGATCCCCAGTTGCAAAGTCGGGTTCATGGAACGTCCGGAACGGATTGTGCTGCTGATCATCGGCTGCCTGGCGGACCGCATGGCGCCCGTATTGTGGGTGATCGCTGTTCTCGGCAACATCACGGTGATCCACCGCATGGTGCACACCTATCAGGAAACCTCGCGTCTCGAGGATGCCCAACTGCGCGCGGTGCCCACCGCTGAACGGCAGCACTGAACCTTCCAGGAAACTCGCCCGCACAACGGAGCCTCGCCGGGTGGGTGATCCGCGAGTTCCTCGACAGGCTGGGAGAGCCGGCAGGCCCTGTGCGGGCTCAATAGCCGGCGCTACGCGCCGTCTCGGCGCGTGCTTCTTCAAGCAACCGGCTGCGCGCGGATTCGGGAACGATGCGCCAGTTTCCATCGGCCTTTGCCGGCAGAATCTTGTGATCCGTGTAGTAGCTGATGATAAGGTCGCGGATCTCTTCGCCAGACTTCCAGACGACTCGCGCATTGCGAAACATGGTGTAGCCGGCGCTGCCTCCGGCACGGTAGTTGTTGAGGGCGATGCGCAGCGGCTGGGCATCGTCGAGAGGCTTACCGCGGAAGCGCAGATTGCGAATCCGGGCCCCTTCGGGCCGCGTCAGATCAATCTCGTACTGGACTCCCTGGGCCATGTCGAAATTGAAGCCCATGACGCCGCGGTTGATCAAAGCGCCCGTTGGGCAGGCGCCTTGGGGGCAGCCGATAAAATATCGCGCGGCGTTCTCGAGCGCTTCGCGGAGCATCTTGCCGGTCCCTTCGATGGTGTAGAGTTCGTTGTCGTAGATGTAGAGGGCGGCTATCTGGCGTACCGTGACCGGTCCCTGGCGGAAGCGAACGCGCGGATTGAACATGGCGGTGAGGGAGACATCGGCCTTGGAATAGAAGAGTTGGACCTGCTCGATGGCGTCGACGAGCGGCGTGTCCTCCACTCGGGACAGGGCGCCGTCCATTTCCGCGGGTGATTCCGCCACCGGCAGGTCGAGGTAGCGCTCCGTCAGGTCATGATAGGGCTTGGCGAGCGCGAGAATTGTTTCATCCGCCGCCGTGGTCTTGGTCACCGGAATCAGCTTGCCGGATTTCGATACCACTTTCCATTCACCGGCCTTACGCTCCAGTTCGAAATCGAGGCGGGCGAGCGAGATTCCCCAGTTTTTCGGCTGGACCAGGAGCACGCCGTCAACGCGGGAATCCTCCAACTGCTGGTGAGAGTGGCCGAAGACGATGGCATCGATGCCATGTACCTCTGTCGCAAGCTGGTAGACCGGGTTTTCGATGCCCGTCTCTCCGGCGCGGATGCGGCCGGTTTTGAGATCGCGATCGAGGCCCGCGTGGGCGGCAATCAGAACCAGGTCCGGATGGTGTTTGGCGCGCAAGTCCGCCAGCGCGCGCCGGGCCGATTCCACGGCGTTGTGAAATTCGAGGCCGCGGTAGTTTTCGGGCTTTTCCCAACCGGGGACGGCAGGGGTAGTGATGCCGATGATGCCGATTTTCACTCCCGCCACGGTCTTGACCAGATACGGCGCGAACGGCTTCATGGTCCCCGCCACGCCGGAGGTGTTCGCTGAAAGCCAGGGGAAATGGGCTTCGCCGCGGGCGCGCTCGAGGTTTTTCAGGCCGAAGTTATATTCGTGGTTGCCCACCACCATGGCGTCATAGCCGATGGAGTTCATGGCGGCCATCATCGGATCAGCGCGGAGGGGCCGTCCGGTGAAGGCGAGGCCTTCCGGCAGCTTTCCGGTGCGGATGTAGTTCTGGTAGACGGATTCGAGCGGGGAGCCCTGGATGGTGTCGCCGCAATCGATGAGCAGATGGTTGGGATTGCGCTCGCGCTCCTCGCGGATGAGCGTCGCAATCCTGGCCAGCCCGCGTTCGGCGGGCTTTGCGGTGAAGTAGTCATACGGATAGAGGTTGCCATGCAGGTCCGTGGTGGCGAGTACGGTGATCTTCACCTGTTGGGCGAGAGATACGGCGGCGCAGGAAAGCAGCAGAAAAAGACGGATTAGCGACACTTTCCAGTATAATTTGGCTGATGCGCGCGTTCGTTGTTTATCTGGTTACAGGGCTTGCGGCGTGGGCACAGGCGCCGCCCGCCGCCGTGCCGCCGAAACCCGCGGCGCCGGGTTTGGAGCCGGGTCTCTACGGGACTATGACCACGAGCAAGGGGGTGATCCGGTTTGAGTTGTACGAGAAGGCGGCGCCGGTGAGCGTGAAGAACTTCGTGGACTTGTGTCTCGGGCGGAAGCAGTGGTTTGACAAGGCCGAGAACAAGATGGTGAGCCGCCCGCTGATGCCCGGCGTGATCTTTCACCGCGTCATTCCGGGCTTCATGATCCAGGCCGGAGACCCCACCGGCGCCGGTTCGGGCAACCCCGGTTTCACCATTCCCGACGAGTTCAACCCGGAGTACAATTTCGACCGTCCCGGCCGGTTCGGGATGGCGAACGTCGGGCGGCCGGACACCAACGGGTCGCAGTTCTTCATCACGGAGGTTCCGACGCCGCACCTCAACCAGCGGCATACGATCTTCGGCCAGGTGATCGAGGGTCAGGAGGTGGTGAACGAGATCGCGCGGGTTCCCCGCAATGAGCGGGACAAGCCGCTGGAGGATGTGAAGATCCTCTCGGTGACGTTTCAGCGCGTGGGTCCGGTTCCGCCGAACGCTCCGGAGGTGGCGCCCGTGGTGAAGAAGGCGGTTCCGGCGCAGAAGAAGGCGGCGCCGGTCACCAGGAAGGCGGTTCCGAAGAAGCCTGCCACGGTCACGAAAAAGTGAGGGCTGTCAGGCCGCATCCTCCACGCGCATGGTCATTCGCTTTCCATGGCTGGGGTCAAATACCGCACACTCCCGTGCGGTTATCCGCCACGCTCATTCATGCCGGGTCCATGGATGGGAGCAATCTCGGCGCGGCGGGAGGCAGCCTGCCGGGATGACGATGGCCCGCATCGCGATGCATCCGCCCCCTGTCTCAGGTGCTATCCTCATAAGCTTATGTCGAAGATGCGTGATGAAATCCGGCAGCAGCCGGCGGCGCTGGAGCGCACGCTGCGGCTGGAATTGCGGAACGTGGAGAAGCTTCGTAAGCGGCTGGCGGCGAATCCTCCGCGGATGATCGTTCTGGCGGCCCGCGGTACATCGGACAACGCCGCCCTGTTCGGCCGCTACCTGCTCGAGATCGCCACCGGCATTCCGGTGGCTCTTGCCGCTCCTTCCATATTTACCCTGTACGGCGCTACGCTTCGCTTTGACGGGACTCTCGTTGTGGCGATCTCGCAGTCAGGAGAATCGACGGACACGAATCTCGTCCTCGAGCGCGCCAAGGAAGGCGGCGCCCTCACCATCGGCATCACGAACGAGCCGGAAAGCACGCTCGCCAGGATGGCTGAATACACCTTCCTGGTCCGCGCGGGAAAGGAGAAGAGCGTCGCCGCCACCAAGACGTACACCGGGCAGTTGCTGATGCTCTATCTGCTCGCCTATGCGCTGGGGGCGCGGGTGAAGCTGGACGACCTGCGGCGGCTGCCGGACTGGGCATCGGCGTCGCTCAAGCTGGAAAAAGAGATTGCGGACCGCGCCGAGCGGTACCGTTTCATGACGCACTCGGTGGTTGTCGGCCGCGGCCTGAACTATGCCAACGCCTTCGAATTCGCGCTGAAGATGATGGAGACGTGCTACGTGGTGGCGGAGCGGTTCTCTTCGGCCGATTTCCTGCACGGCCCGATTGCGATGGTGGAGAGTTCCTTCCCTGTGTTTCTCTTCGCGCCGGGCGGGGTCACCTGGGCCTCGATGAAAGAGATGCACGACAAGCTGACGAGCTTGAAGGCGGAAACGCTGCTCATCACCGATGCTTCCTGCCGGGAGGCGGCGGCGCTCGACAAGCGGCGTGTGATCACCGTTCCGGCAAGACTGCGGCACGCGGGTCCGCTTCCCGAGGAGGTGTTCACGCCCATCCCGTACATCATTCCCGCACAGTTGTTCGCCGCCGGCCTGGCGGTGGAGAAGGGCCTGGATCCGGACCAGCCGCGCACGCTCAGTAAGGTTACACGGACTCTGTAAAGGCGTCAGCGGATGTCGATGATCTTGTTCTCGGTAATCTCCAGCGTCTGGGTGGGCGTCTTCACTCCGTCCGGCAATTCCAGGTAGATGGTGTACGTCCCGGCAGGCAGGCTCAGGCGCGCCGGGGCCTTGTCCTTCCAGGGCTTCCCATCGAGATAGATGGTGGACCCGGTGTGACCGTGCACAGCCACAAGCCCCATGGGGCGATCGAGTTGGATGGAGATGTCCAGTTGGTCCGGCACGCGGATAAGACGATGTGTGTCCTTGTAGCCCTCAAGCGATGCCGATAAGTAGTATTCACCCTTGGGCAAATCGAGGGAGCAGGGCGTGACGCAGCGCTGGCCTTTTGCCGACACCTTCGCGCCGGGAGGACCCGTCAGGATCTCGACGGGGACCACTTCGGGCTCGGGCGCCGTTGCCAAGGGCTGGCTCCGCGGGACTGGGGCTGGTTTCCGGGCCGGGGTGGTTTCGGGTGATTTCGGGGATGGTGTTCTCTGGACAGGCGCTGAGGTGGCAACAGGCGCCGGGCCGGCCGGAATCGGGACGTCCGATTTTCGCAGCGAAAACCAGGCGAAGAATCCACCCGCAACCACCAGGACTCCTACCGCGAATCCCACCAGAGCCTTCCTTCCCTCTCGCTTCGGAGGCGCGAACGGTTGCGCCACCGGGGCTGCGGCGGATTGCGGCAGTTCCCACTTCGGCGCGGGCAGAGCGGCAATTTCCGGGGGCGCCTGGACTTGCGAGCCGCGCACGGTGCGCGTGGGGCGCCAGGTCTTGCGAGTCTCGCACGCATTCTTCAGTGCGTGGACAAACTCCATGCAACCTCCGTAGCGGCCGCCCGGTTCCTTGGCGAGCGCTTTCTGAAGCACCACCTCCACCGCCGGCGATACGGAGGGATTCACCGTCCTCACCGGAGTGGGGGGTTGAAAGACGATGTTGTACAACAAGCCGGAGATGGAATCGGCTTGAAAGGGCTTCTGGCCGGTTAACAGCTCAAAGGCGACGACAGCCAGCGAAAACTGATCGGTGGCCGGGTTCAGGGGCTTGTTGGAGATCTGCTCCGGAGCCATGTAAGATGGCGTTCCGAGCACCATTCCGGAGGTAGCTGTCTTTTGGGAATCGAGGCGCGCGACGCCGAAATCGGCAACCTTCACCTTACCGGACGGCGTTACCATGAGGTTTGCCGGCTTGATGTCCCGGTGCAACACTCCTTTGGAATGGGCATAGTCCATGGCGGCGGCGGTCTGCTCGAGCATGCTCAAGACCTCGCCGGGTTCGAGAGCGCCCTGGTTCATCTTGTCGAAGACGGTGACGCCTTCCACAAACTCCATCACGATGCCGGCTGTGTGTCCCAGGTGCTGAATATCGTAGATGGTGACGATTCCCGGGTGGGAGAGGATGCCGGCGGAGCGTGCTTCGCGGAACAGGCGGTCCTGGAGGGCCTTGATTTCATGCGGCTCACTCAGATTGTCGAGGTTGATGGTCTTGATGGCGACCAGGCGGCCAATCGCCGGGTCTTCCGCGAGATACACGATGCCCATGGCTCCCCGGCCCAACTCCCGGACCACGCGGTAACGGCCGATTGATTCCATGGGACCTTTCTCACCGGTTTCGCCGGAAAGTGCGGGCCGCGCACAATTCGTCTTCCTACCGGCAACCGCGGCCTGCTCCACCATACATTGTCTAACGCGGTTTTCGATGGTGAAAAGCGCCAAAAATTTCCGGCGGCTGGGACGTTCCTTAAGGCCCCCGGCGGGTGAGGAGGCCGCGCAGGGGTTCGGGCGACACTAGAATAGTGTGAGGATTCTCCCGTTTGCCCTTCGTAACTGAAATGCATTCCATCGCCAGCCCGCGCAACCCGCTGCTCAAGGAGATCCGGCGCGCCCTGCTGCGCGGAACGCTGACCGAGGATGGCTGCGCCGTGGCGGAGACTTTTCATCTGCTCGAGGAGGCGCTGCGCAGTGATTGCCATGTGCCCGTGGTGCTCTCCGCGGAATCCGTGCGCGGCACGGTCGAGCAGCACATCCGGAATCTCAAGGATGTGCGCTTTTCGGTGGTTCCGGACGCTCTTTTCACGCAGCTTTCGAGCACGGAATCGAGCCAGGGGGTGCTTGCGCTGGTGAAACCGCCGCGGTGGACGATGGAGGAGTTGCTGCGCGGACGCACTCTGTTGTTGGTGTTAGACGGCGTGCAGGATCCCGGGAATGCGGGCGCCATCGTGCGCGCGGGGGAGGCTTTTGGCGCCACCGGGGTTTTGTTTCTGAAGGGGACAGTGAGTCCCTACAACGCGAAAACGCTACGCGCCTCGGCGGGATCGCTGTTCCGGCTGCCGGTTGTGCATGGGATGGAGGCCGATCTGGCGCGCACGGCGCTGGCGCAGCGGCGCCTTGATGTCTATGCGGCCGTGCCGGGGGCGCCGGCTCAAGTGACGGAGGTGGACTTCACGCGGCGATGCGCGCTGATTGTGGGCAGTGAAGGCCGCGGCGTGAGTGAGAAATTACGATCAGCGGCGCGGGAGATCGCCATCCCAACTCTGGGCGTCGAATCGCTCAATGCGGCCATGGCCGCCACCGTGATCCTGTACGAAGCGAGCCGCCAGCGGCGCCTGGCCGTGGTGAAGGCATGAGCCTCTTTGAACCAACCCCGCTCGCCTCCGCCGCCGTGGATGCTTCTCGCCCGCTGGCCGAGCGCATGCGCCCGCACAGCCTCCAGGAGTACGCCGGCCAGGAGCACATCCTCGGGCCCGGCAAGCCGCTGCGCGTGCAGATCGAGCGGGATCAACTCACGTCGATGATTCTGTGGGGGCCTCCAGGGGTGGGAAAAACCTCGCTGGCGCGGCTGATCGCGCGCCTGACGCGCTGCGACTTTGTCCCGTTCAGCGCGGTAACCAGCGGGATCAAAGAAGTGAAAGCCATCATGGCCGAGGCCGAGCACAACCGCAAACTCGGGCGGCGCACGGTTTTGTTTGTCGATGAGATTCACCGCTTCAACAAGGCGCAGCAGGACGCATTTTTGCCGTACGTGGAGCAGGGCGACGTGATCCTCATCGGAGCGACGACGGAGAACCCCTCGTTCGAGGTGATCTCGGCTCTGTTATCGCGATCGAAAGTCTACACGCTGCGGGCGCTGAACCCGGATGAGATCGTCTTTTTGCTGCGGCGCGCTCTCGAAGACAAGGAGCGAGGTTTGGGAGCGCGGCATTTGCGGATCACCGATGAACAGCTTGAGCAGATCGCCATTTATGCGAACGGCGATGCGAGAACGGGCTACACAGTGCTCGAATTGCTCGCCGCTGCCGCGGGGGAGGACGGCACAGTGCCGGCCCAACTGCTGGAGGATGTGATCCAGCGGAAGACGCTGCTCTACGACAAATCAGGCGAGGAGCATTTCAACCTGATTTCGGCGCTGCATAAATCGGTGCGTTCGAGCGATCCCGATGCGGCGCTGTACTGGCTGGCGCGGATGCTGGAAGCGGGGGAGGACCGGCTCTACATCGCGCGCCGCCTGGTGCGCATGGCGATCGAGGATATCGGGCTGGCGGATCCGCGGGCGCTCGAGCAGGCAATCGCGGCGCAGCAGTGTGTACATTTTCTGGGGATTCCGGAAGGCGACCAGGCGCTCGCTCAGCTTGCGATTTACCTGGCGGTGTCGCCGAAATCGGATGCGGCGTATACGGCCCTGGCGGCGGCATCCGAAAAGGCGAAGCACGCGCTCGCCGAGCCGGTGCCGATGCAGTTGCGCAATGCTCCAACGCGGTTGATGAAGGAGCTTGGCTACCACGAAGGGTATCAGCACGCGCATCAGTTCGAGGGCGGGTTGACGGAGATGGAGTGCCTGCCGGCGTCGCTGGTTGGAACGCAGTTCTACCATCCGACGAACCGCGGCGTGGAGGCGCGGATCGGGGAGAGGCTGGCGGAGATACGGAAGTGGAAGCGGGAGCGGTGGGCGGGCAGGGAAAAAGAATAGCCGGCTAAGGTTCTCGCGGAGCCGCCAAGCGCGCAGAGGAAGAAGAGGATGTTCCTTCGAGCGCCGGCGTTGATCCTGTAGAATGCGGGCACTGTAGTCCGGCCCCTCTTTCCGGTAGCGCTTGCATTCCTGTGTGCGGGCTCAGGATTTGCCTCGTCAGATGTCCGAAATCGTGGGGTCGAATTGCCTGGGCTGTCATGGAGCCGCGATCAAGATGTCGGACCTGGATCCGCGCACCCGCGAGTCCAGGTTGAAGGCGGAAAGAGTGGAGCGGCGCTGGCGCCCGGCGATCCGAGCATGAGGAGTTGGATTAATTAATCCGCATGTGTTCACGGTATGGCCGGCGGGAGGCGGGGTGAAGGGCGGCGCCGCGGCGGGCCGTTACGAGAAGCTGACTTACTTCTACAACGGGCGCAACATGCGGCTCACGGGCGTTTCGGGGAGCGTGATCCGCGAGATACCAGCCTGACGGCCAGCGCGAGTACGGCGGCCAGCAACAAGGCGAAAATCACGAGGTGCCAGACATGGGCTTTGAGCCAGCCCATGGTATGCTCGCCGAGTTGCGATCCCAGATAGGCAAGTCCGAAATAGCGCGGGATGCGGGCGGCCAGAATCACCAGGAGATAATGCAGCGGCTTTACGCCCAGCGCGCCGGCCGAAAGCACGAACACCTTTAGGGGCATGGGAATGGGCAGCAGGGCGGGGATGAATACCGTAATCAGTCCGTAGGTTTGAAACCATTCACGAAAGCGGTGGGTCCGCCTGCTGGCGGTGATGCGGTCGAGGTACGCCTCTCCGCCTTTGCGCCCTATGTAGAAGAGCGCCATGCTGCCGATGGCGGAACCCACCACGGCCATTGCGGCATCCAGGTAGGCGGAGGCGGGGTTCACCGCCGCTGTCGCCACCACCAGCGCATCGACCGCCGCCGGCAAAGGAATGCCCGCGGAATCAAGGATTGCGAGAACAAAGAGACCGGCGGGGCCCCAGGAAGTCAGAATCGCGACTATCTTTTTCAAACCGCCTGTCCGCCGATCAAACGCATCATTCCGTCCTCATCGAGCACGGGAACGCCCAACTCCCGCGCTCTTGCGAGTTTCGAGCCCGCTTCCTCGCCGGCAATCACGTAATTCGTCTTCCCGCTGACGCCGCCGGTCACCTTGCCGCCGGCGGCCTCGATTTTCGCCTTGGCCTCTTCGCGGCTCATGGTGGGCAGCGTGCCCGTGAGGACGAAGGACTTGCCGGCGAGGACGCCCTGGGCGGCATGGTTGCGAACCTCCTGCGTGAACCGGAGGCCCGCGTCGCGCAATCGCTCCACGAGTTCCTGATTGTGCCGCTCGCGGAAAAAGCGCCGGATGCTTTCGGCCACTTTGGGGCCGACTTCCTCCGCGGTCTGGAGCAGGTCCGCGTCCGCCGCCGCGATCTTGTCGAGATCGCCGAAGGTATCGGCGAGAATCCGCGCGGTTCGCTCTCCAACGAAGGGAATGCCGAGTCCGTTGAGAAGACGAGCCAGAGGCTGTCCGCGCGAGCTTTTCACGTTCTGAAGAATTTTCGTAGCGGATTTCCCGCCCATCCGTTCGAGTGTCAGCAAGTGCTCGAGGGTGAGGCCGTAAACATCCGCCACGCTCTTCACCAGGCCCCGGTCCACCAACTGGTCCACCAGCGCTTCGCCCATTCCATCGATATCCATCACGCCGCGGGAGGCGAAGAAGCGTACGGTTTCCTTGAGCCGAGCCGGACAATTGCTGTTGATGCAGCGGCTGGCGGCCTCGCCTTCGGCGCGCACCACGCCGCCACCGCACACCGGGCATTGCTTCGGCATGTGGAAGGCGCGCCGCTCGCCGCCTTGCCTGACGACGCGGACCACTTTCGGAATGACATCGCCGGAACGCTCCACGACGACGGTATCGCCGATGCGCAGGTTCAGCCGCTCGATCTCATCTTCATTATGGAGCGTGGCGCGCGAGACGGTCACTCCGCTCACGAACACCGGCCGCAGATGCGCCACGGGAGTGAGCGCGCCCGTGCGGCCCACTTGCACTTCGATGTTTTCCACCACCGTTTCGGCCTGCCGCGCGGGGAATTTGTAGGCAATCGCCCAGCGGGGGGCTTTCGCGGTCGAGCCGAGCAAATCCTGCTGGGCTACGGAATCCACCTTTGCCACAACGCCGTCGATTTCGTAAGGGAATTCGCCGCGCCTGGCCTCCCATTGCCGGCAGACGGCGTAAAGTTCCTCGACATCCGCGCACTGTTTACGGTTCGGATTGACTTTGAAGCCGAGGTTCTTCAGGGCTTCCAGCGATTGCCACTGGCTTGGATAGTATGGCTTCCCGTCCACGAAGAAAAAATAGGCGAAGTAGTCGAGCTTGCGGGAAGCGGTGATCCAAGGCTCGAGTACGCGCAGGCTGCCGGCCGCCGAGTTGCGCGGGTTGGCGTATTTCGGCAGGCCGTCCTTTTCCCGCTCCTCGTTCAGCCGGTCGAAGTAGAGCCGCGGCATCACCACTTCGCCGCGCACTTCAAACCGCGGCGCGGGCGGCTTCACACGCAGGGGCAGAGCGCGAATGGTGCGCGCGTTTTCCGTGACATCCTCGCCCTCCACGCCGTCGCCGCGCGTAATTGCCAGGCGCAACAGGCCATCCTCGTAATGCGCGGCCATGGAAAGGCCGTCCATTTTCAATTCCGCCACGTATTGAAATTCCGCCCCGGCGAGCAGATCGCGAACGCGGCGGTCGAAATCGCGCAATTCGCCTTCGTTCAGCGCGTTGTCGAGGCTGAGCATGGGCGCGCTATGGCGCACTTTCACGAACCCCTCGCGCGGCTTTCCGCCGACGCGCCGTGTTGGGGAATCCGGGGTCAGCAGTTCAGGATGGGCCTTCTCAAGCGCCTGAAGCTCGCGCATCAACGCGTCGTATTCCGCGTCGGAGATCTCGGGCTGATCGAGCACATAGTACAGGTATTCGTGCCGCCGGATCCCGGCCCGCAAGGATTCGATACGTTCGGCAACAGAATCTTTCATGAACGTTTTATTATGGCAGGTAGCAAAGGATCGATTACACTATTCCCGTCTACCGGAACGCTTTCCTTATCTACAATCCTAACGCCGGCAGATTACGGCGGAATCCGAAACTGCTAACCGGAGCCGTGTCGGTTCTCGAGGAGCAGGGGCACGCCATCACTCCGAGGCCCACCGGAGGGCCGGGCGATGCGACCCAAATCGCGGCGCGCTGCGTGAGCGGGGGCGCCGATCTGATTCTGGCCGCCGGCGGGGACGGAACCATTAATGAAGTGGCCAACGGGATGATCGGGTCCAAAGTGCCGCTGGGCATTCTGCCCGCCGGGACGGCCAACGTGCTGGCCACGGAGACCCGTCTGGGCAGTGATCCCGTGGGGGTGGCGAGCAGCTTCGGCGCCCTCGAACCGGTTCGCATCGCGGTTGGCTTGCTGCGCGCGGCGGCCGGCGCGCCGCCGCGGCATTTTCTACTCATGGCGGGGGCCGGGCTGGACGCGAACATAGTGGCTCACCTGAATCCGCGCGTGAAGAGGGTGCTCGGCAAAGGCGCCTACTGGCTCGCGGGGTGGCAATCCGCGTTCCGCCGGCTGGAGGAACTGGATGTGGAATGCGACGGGCGGCGCGTCCGGTGCAGTTTCGCGCTCGCAAGCCGGGTTCGCAACTATGGGGGCGATCTCGAGATCGCGCGCGGCGCCAGTCTGCTTCACGAACATTTCGAACTGGTGCTGTTTGAAGGCGCCAATCCCCTGCGTTTCGTGAAGTACTTCACGGGCGTGCTGCTCGGCAAAGCGGCCGGCATGCGCGGGGTCCACGTGCTCAAGGCCCGTTGTCTCATGCTGCAGCCGGCCGGCCGGAAGAGTGTTCACATTCAAATAGACGGCGAAGACGCCGGAACGCTGCCGGCGCGGGTGGAAACGGCGCCGGATGCGCTAACCTTGCTGCTTCCGGCCGATTTTCTCGAACGCGAACGGCAACGATGGACAACCTCACGCACACCCTGACCGGATTGATGCTATCGCGGGCGGGATTTAACCGCCGGCTTCCGCGAGCCACCGCCATTCTTCTGATCAGCTCGAACATTCCGGATATCGATGCCGTCTATTTCCGCGGCGGCGCGCTGGACTACCTCGATCATCACCGCGGCATCACTCACGCCCTCATCTCCGTCCCGATCCTGGCGGCGCTGACCGCGGTGATCGTGCGCCTGGCGGGACGTAAGCCTCTATCCTGGATGCGCGCCATCATTGCAGGTTGCGCCGGCGTCCTGTCTCACCTTCTGCTCGATTACACAAACACCTACGGCGTCCGGCTGCTGCTGCCCTTTTCAAGCGAATGGCTGCGGCTCGACATCACCAATGTCGTCGATTTGTGGATCTGGGGGCTGCTGATTCTCTGCGTGGCGGGTCCGCTGCTTTCGCGCCTGGTGAGCAGCGAAATCGGCGCGAAGCCGGGCACGGGGCGCGGGGCGGCAATTTTCGCGCTGCTCGCGATGAGCGTTTATGAAGGCGGGCGCTATCTCGTCCATCAGCGGGCCATCAACCTGCTCGAGAGCTATAACTATTCGGGCGCCGCGCCCCGCCGTGTGGGAGCCTTTCCGGATCTTGTCAACCCTTTTTCCTGGAGCACCGCCGTAGAGACCTCGAACGCCGTGCTGGTACAACGCATCAACCTGCTCGCGCCCTATGATCCAACGGGCGGCGAGACATTTTATTATCCGCATTCCACGCAAGCAATGGAAGCGGCGCGACGGACGGACGTGTTCCAGCGCTACCTGCGGTTTGCGCAGTTTCCGTTCTGGCAGGTTTCCCCGGTGGCGACTCCGGAAGGCGGCGTCCGCGTGGAGGCCATGGACCTGCGGTTCGGCGCACCCTCGGCTCCGCGCTTTGTCGCGACCGCGGTTCTCGATTCCTCGCTTCGCGTGGTGCAGTCGGGGTTCGGGTTCGGACCTCTTCAGCCGAGGTGATCAACCAGATTGAGCGCCATCTGCTTGCCGTTGATATCGATGCCGCGAGTTCCCAGAGAGCCGGGATGCTCCACGGTGATGGTGTAGGCTCCGGCCGGCACAGAGCAGGCGACAAACTGGCCACTGTCGTTGGCCGTGGCGACGCGTGCAAATCCGGTTCCGTCATTCACCAGAATCACGTTGACGGTGACCACGGCCCGGCGGGATCGGAAATGGCGCCGGCAATGGAACGCTCCGCGCTTGCGCGAAGAGAAAGGTGCAAGCGGACAAGAGGAACACGACGAGACGCGGGCTAACCCATGGTGGACCACGATATCGCTTACAGGCCGGCTTCCAGCAGCGCCAGCGCGGCATACGCGGTTGCCGCGTCCGTCATGAAGAGCAAAGGCATGGAACCCGCTTCGTAGCGCTTGTTCATGGATTCCGCCCGCCAATTACCGTGTTCACGGTTCTGATGGGCCCGCAGCCACTCAAGCGCTTTCTTCAGCCGCGCATCCGATGCCGCGACGCCGCCTTTTTGCAGGGTGAATGCGGCGAAACCGGTGGCGTAGCTGTTGCCGCCGGCGGACCGGGGCGCGCCCGCGTGCGGGCTCCAGGGACCGAGCGCGTCGAGTGTCCAGCCTCCATCCGGCTGCTGCTTCCCCCACGCTTCACTGATGATTTGCCTGCTGACGGACCGCGGCAGCGCATCCGGCAGTTTCGCTCCCGCCCACAGCAGCAGAAGCCGGTTGTGCAGCGGTTGTCCCTCGCGCTCACGCCGCAGATAGGCGGCCAATCCGGCTTCGTGTTTCCGAACTTCCGGCCGGCTCCGGTACGCGGAAGGAGCGCTTCCCGCCGCTACGGCGGCCAGCGACGCGCCGTAGAACGTGGATTCCGGCATTTCCCACGGATCGTGATCGAGGCTGAACCATTCCCAGGCTCCGCGCGACTTCCCATCGTGAAGCTGCAAGGACCACATGCGATCGAGCGCTTTCGTCTCTCCGGGTCCCAGCAGCAGCGCGGCGAGAATCGCCTCCACTCCCTGCGCCCGCGGGCTCTTTCCCTTCACACCCTGGTCGAGTCTCGTTTTCAACCCTTCGAGCAATCCCCGTTCGTAAGGGCCGTCCGCTGTCTCATTGAGCGCACGGCGCAACGCGGGCCGGGCCAGCAGGTAGGTTAAGCCGGTGTGGCAGGAAAGGCACGGCCCTCCCACTGCCGTTGCGGGCTGCCAGGCAAACCAGGCCTGTTGACGTTGATCCAGGTAGTTGGCTGCAAGCTGTTTGTTCCAGCCGCCGGAAAACGCTGGCACGGCCAGCAGCAAGGTAACGGCGAAACGCATCCACGGCATCACTATTCACATTACGCCGCGCGGACGAAATCCGCCACCTGCTGAAACGAATCAAAGGCGCGGGAACACACTCCCGAGAGCGAGAAGAACGGGTGGATCATCCCTTCATAGCGAGCGCGCGTCACGGCCACCCCGGCCTTTTCCAGACGTCCGGCAAAGGCTTCCCCCTCATCCCGCAGCGGATCACATTCCGCGGTCAGCACGAGGGCCGGCGGCAATCCCTCCAAATCGGGAGCGAGCAGCGGCGAGGCATACGGATGGAGCCCGTCCTCCGGCCGTTGCAGATAGTGGTTGCGGAACCACTCCATGGAAGCCCGGGTCAGTTGATACCCGTCGGCGAACTCTTCGTAGGACGGCGTGTCGAAGGAAGCGAGATTCGTTACCGGATACACCATCGCCTGTCCGGCGATGGCAGGGCCGCGTTCATCGCGGCTCTTGAGCGCCACCGCGGCCGCGAGATTCCCGCCCGCGCTGTCGCCGCCCACCGAGATTCGCCTTCCATCGATGTCCAGGGGCCCGGCGTTTGCGGCCGTCCACTCTAACGCCGCGTAACAATCGTTGACGGCAGCGGGGAAGCGATGCTCCGGCGCCAGGCGGTAGTCCACGGAGACGACGACAGCGCCCGCCCTCCGCGCGATGGCGCGGCAGGCCACGTCGTGTGTTTCGAGGCCGCAGAGCACCCAGCCGCCGCCGTGAAAGAACACCAGGCCAGGGCGGGGCGCCAGGGATTCGGGCGTATAAACGCGAACCGGAATCTCCGCCTCAGGCCCGCGAATGCGGATGTCTTCCACGCGCGCCACTGGTTCGGGAGCGGCGCACACGGTTTTCATCATTTCCAGCGCGGCGGCACGGCCTTCCTCCGGCGTCAGCGTGCACATCGGGGGTTTCTCCAATGCCTGCACGGCTTCGAGCCACGCCCGCAGCGTGGGGTCCAACCTCTCGCTCCACATCGACGCCATTGTAACAGCGGGTTGCGCCCGGCCCCTACGCTCCCGCCGGGACCGCGCCCATGCGTTCCGCGACGCGCTGCCGGAATTCCTCCACATCCACCTGCTCGAACATCGGGCACAGGTTGCAGGCGTGGGAGAGGTTCCCGCTGAGCAGCCCTTCGCGGATTTCCACGAACGGCCGGGAGTTGAGCGCGGCGGTGAGGTTAGTACCGTCGAACGGACGAATGCGCTTGTACATGCAGCAGGGGGCGACGTCGTTGGTGGCCCAGACGAAGGCTTCAGTCCACGGCATGAAGCAGTTCTTCGTCTTTTTTCCCGGAAGCATGGGGCTCGGCGGCGGCGCCGGGACCTCGCGGCGGGAGCCGTCATGGCCGACGATCTGCACGAAGGTTCGGGACGCCTTCAACACCGGCTTGCCTTCACCGCTCCGGTCGAGTTCCACTTCCGTGCGCATCACCTTGCGGCTCCCGTGCAGAGCCTCCTCGACCGAGGGAAGGACGGCAAACCACTTCCCCGCGTCCTTGGCGAGCCACCGGGCGCGTTCCACCGCGCGGCGGGCGCGTGCAAGATCCTCCTCGCTCATGGTTCCCACCGGGTGGATGGAGATCGCGCCCGGCAGTTCGTCGTACTGGAACAATTCGGAGATCTGGAAATGGTCAATGCCGAGGGAGATGCCTTTCGCCACCCACTGGTCCACCAGAGAGATAATCCGGTCGCTGGCGACGGCATTCCAGATCATGTAGGGCGGTTTGCGCCCCTCCTGCCCGCACTGGCCGCGGATGCGGCGGATGTTGGCCGCGAAGGTCTCGAACGAACCTCCGTTGCGGATGGCTTCGTAGAGTTCCGGGTCAACCGAATCGATGCTGGTGGTGATTTCACCGCACAGGGAAAGCGCCCGGATGGCTTGATCGGTCATCGGCTTGGCGAGGTTGCTGATGATGGAAACCCGGAAGCCGCCATCCAGCAGTTTCTTCAGATACCGGTCCCAGTCGCGCACGATGGTGGTTTCCCCCCCGCCCGAAATTTGGACGGTGCGCACGCCCAGGGCTTTCATCTCCTCCACCAGAACATCGAAGGAAGCGAGGTCGAGGTCGTTCTTCCGGTGCCAGGGGCGGGTTACGGCGCAATATACGCACTTGAGATTGCAGCGCGTGGTGAATTCCAGGGTGACCTTCTCGATGGAATGGATATGGAGAAGATCGGGATGCGAAGACGTCATGCCTAGGGGAAGGGTAGCGTAGACGGGAACCGGATGCCAACACTCCACGGGGTTTGGAATTTTGAACTGGCGCGGGGTGGGCAAAATGGATTAAAATGTATTAACATTCGGTAATTGTAAGCACTACGGCACATGAGTCGAATCTCTCTAGCGTTCGCGCTGCTCTTCGTGCTCGCCATCCGCGCGAGAGCGGATAGCGCCGTCAATACGCCTGAAGTATGTCCAGCCGTCGAAAGCGGGATCGAGTCCCCGCAAGCGGCGCCGCTGGCCATTGAGGCCGAACGCGAAGTAAGTCATTCGCTCGCGAGCTATGCCCGGAAGGTCTTGATGGGCCTCGTATCCGCGCGGCCGGGATGGACGCTCGCGGCCCCCCCTTCCACGAAAGAATACCTGCCTGAGAATACTCCCATCAGCCGGTTCCTGTACAAGAAAGCCGGCCGCGGTCCTCCACGCGATTCGCGTTCTCTGTAAGTTTCCCTGTCCGAGTAGCCCTGCATAAGACCTGCCGCGGCCGTCTGTCCGGCCCGTGGTTTCTGTTGTTTTCGATTAAAGCTCATGCGAATTTTTTCTCTGCTAGCGTTCACGGCCGGCATTCTTTTCCGCGCGGCATTCGCCGCGGACGACCCCTTGACCTTGGAGCGAGCGCTCGAACTGGCGGATCAGTACAGTCCGCAATTGCGCTTCGCCACGGCCGTAAGCGAAGGAGCGGAGGCGGCAATCGTCACCGCCCGCGCGTATCCGAACCCGGAGTTCACAACGATGGTGGGGCCCCAGTACCGGCGCATGCCCTCCGCCGAGCCGGGATTACTGCAACACTACAGCGTTACGCAGCCGCTTGAGCTGCCTTCACTGCGAAAGACGCGGATCAGCGCCGCCGAGCAAGGGCGAAAAAGCAGCGAATACGGCCAGTTGGAAGCGCGACTTGGAGTGCGCACCGGGGTGAAACAAGCATTCTATCTGGTGTTGCGAAGGAAGTCGGAGATTGGACTGGCGCGCGAAAATCTGCGGCTGGTGGAGGATCTGCGGCGGCGGATCCTGGTGCAAGTGAATGTAGGCGAGGCGGCGCGGTTGGAGTTGACGAGGGCGGACGCCGAAGTCGCCACCGCGCAGACATTCGTCAACAGCGCGCATTTGCGTTTTCTCAACGCCGTGGCGTCGCTGCGCACGGCCGTGAGCGCACCGTTGCCTCCGAATGTCGACGCGCGGGGAGCGCTCCAGATCTCCATACACCTCCCGCCGCTCGATGTCCTGCAGAAGGAAATGATGGCGCATCACCCGGGATTGTCGCTGGCGCGCTCGGAAATCGAACGGGCGCAGCGGCGGCTGAACACCGAATTCGCGCTACGCAAGCCGCAGCCGTCACTGTACGCCGAATGGGAGCGGCAGCCGGACTTGGGCTTTTACCGCTTCGGGGTGTCGCTGCCGATTCCCGTCTGGAACAAGCGGGAGGGCCCCATCAGCGAGGCCGTGGCGGGGTTGAATCAAGCCCGGGCATATGCCGAAATGCGGCGCATCGAGTTGACGGCCGCGCTCGAGCGGGCCTACGGGCAGTACGAGGTTGCCGGCCAGCAGGTGGCCTCGTATGAAAAAGGGGTTTTAAAAGAGGCTGAAGCCGCGCTCCAGGCGGCCGAAGCGGCGTTCAAATTCGGCGAGAGGGGCATTATCGAGGTTCTCGACGCGCAGCGCGTGCTGCGCACGGTGCGATCCGATTTTGTCACGGCTCAGTTTGATTTGCAGGCGGCGCTCATCGATGTGGAGGGATTGCGCGCCGCGGACTTGGGGAAACAGCCATGAATCATCCATACATCTTTCGCGGCGCCATTGTTGCGCTGTTGAGTTTCCTGCTCGCGGGCTGCCAACAAGGGAGTTCGGGCGAAGTGGCCGCCGCGTCCAATGCGGCGGCGCGCAATCCGATGGAAATCACCATCAACGAGGACCTGTTGCGGCAGATTAAGATCGGGGAGCCGCGGTGGTCCGAGGTGGCGGGAACGCTGCGCGTGGCCGGGCGCGTGGAGGCGGATGAAAACCGTATCGCGCGAGTGAGCGCGCCGGTGACGGGGCGCATTACCGAATTGAACGTCATCGAAGGCCAGAATGTTCACAAAGGGCAAGTGCTGGCAGTCATCCACAGCACACAGCTTGCCGACGAACAGTCGTCCTATCTGAAAGCGCGGTCTCAAAAACGGCTTGCCGAGCGGGCCGTCGGGCGGGCCAAATTGCTGCTCGAGGCGGGCGTGATCGGGGAAGCGGAACTGCAGCGCCGGGAAGCCGAAGTGGCCCAAGCCGCCGTGGATCTCTCCAGTTCCCGCGACCAACTGCGCGTGCTTGGCATGTCGGAGGAGGCGCTGTCGAAACTCGAAACAACGCCATCGATCAGCTCGTTTTCGCAGGTGCTGGCCAGCATCGAGGGCACCGTCCTCGAGCGCAAGGCCACCATTGGACAGGTGATGCAGGCGGCGGAGATCGTGTGTGTGCTGGCGGACCTGTCGAACGTCTGGCTGGTGGCGGATGTGCCGGAACAGGCAGCCGGCTCAGTGGATATCGGCAAGACGGTGGAGGCGGAGATTCCGGCTCTGCCGGGGGTAACGGTTCGCGGGAGGCTCACTTTCGTCAGCGCCACCGTGAATCCGGAAACGCGGACCGTCCGCATCCGCATGGATCTCAAGAACCCGGACCGCCGGTTCAAGCCGGCCATGCTGGCGACGGTGAGGCTTTCCGACAACACGGAACGCAAACAGGTGGTGCCGGAAACGGCGGTAGTGCGCGAAGGCAATCAGGACCACGTGTTCATTCAAACCGGGGAGCGCAGTTTCCTGCTGCGGCAGGTCACCTTGGGGGCCGAGTTCGGCAAGCAGTGCGTGCTGGCGGATGGAGTCCGTCCCGGCGAGAAGATCGTGCTGGACGGCGCATTCCATCTCAACAACGAACGCAAGCGGCTGGCGACGCAGGGGAGTTGAAGGATGCTGGATTTTGTAGTCCAATCGGCGCTCCGGCAGCGTCTTGTGCTGGTGGTTGTCTCGGCGGCGCTTTTCTTCTTCGGCATCCATGCCGCGCGGAAACTGTCCGTGGATGCGTTTCCCGATGTCACCACGGTCCAGGTGCAGATCGCCACGGAGGCGCCGGGCCGGTCTCCGGAAGAAGTAGAGCGGTTCATCACCGTGCCCGTGGAAATCGCCATGACGGGATTGCCGAGTTTGACGGAAATGCGCTCGCTCAACAAGCCGGGGCTTTCGATCGTGACGCTGGTGTTTGAAGACCGCACCAACGTCTATTTCGCGCGGCAATTGGTCAGTGAACGGCTTTCCGAGGCGCGCGGGAAGTTTCCCGAAGGCATCACGCCGACACTCGGACCGGTATCCTCGGCGCTGGGAGAAGTCTATCAATACACCATCGAGAGGCCGGACGACGGCGAACGCGTATTGAGCAAGGCAGAACTGGTAGAGCGCCGGATCGTGCAGGATTGGGTGGCGCGGCCGCTGCTGCGCTCCATTCCGGGGGTGGCGGAGATCAACTCCACCGGCGGCTACGTCAAGCAGTACCAGGTTCTGGTGGATCCCTTCCGGTTACGCTATTACGGCGTCACCATTCAGGACGTTTCGCACGCGCTCGCGAGGAACAACGCGAACTCGGGTGGCGGCATTTTGCCGCGCGGCGCGGAGCAGTACCTCATTCGCGGCGTCGGCCTCATCCGCGGCCTCGAGGACATTCGCACCATCGTGCTCAAGGAGGTCGGCTCCACGCCGGTGTTCATCCGTGACGTGGCCGAGGTGAAGTTCGGCGAAGAGGTTCGTTACGGCGCGATGGTCAAGGGCGGTTACACGGAGGCGGTGGGCGGCATCGTGATGATGATCGCGGGAGGAAACGCCAAGGAGGTGGTGAGCCGCGTCAAAGAGCGCGTGGCTGAGATCAACTCACGCGGGATGCTGCCGGAGGGCTTGCGGATTGTACCCTACTATGACCGCTCCGAACTGGTGGACGCCGCTCTGCACACGGTGATCAAGGTGCTGATTGAAGGCATTGTGCTGGTGGTGGTAATCCTTTTTCTGTTCCTCGGCGACCTGCGCAGCAGCCTGGTCGTCATTGCGACGCTGGTGCTGACTCCGCTGCTCACGTTCATCGTGATGAATCACGCCGGCCTTTCGGCGAACCTGATGTCGCTCGGCGGCCTCGCGATCGCCATCGGCCTGATTGTCGACGGGTCCGTCGTGGTGGTGGAAAACGTGTTCGCCAAGCTCAGCCATCAGCGCTCCGGCAACAAGCTCCGGATGGTATTCGAGGCAGTGAAGGAGGTCGGCACGCCCGTAATCTTCGGCATCAGCGTGATCATCCTGGTATTCCTCCCGCTGATGACGCTCGAGGGCATGGAGGGGAAGATGTTCTCTCCGCTTGCCTACACCATCGCCATCGCGCTCGCGATTTCGCTGCTGTTGAGCCTGACGCTATCCCCGGTGCTTTCGTCCTATTTGCTGAAGGGCGGCGGCGAGCATGACACGCTGCTGGTGCGGATGCTGAAGAAACCCTACGTTTACGTTCTCCGCGCGGCGCTGCATAACGAGAAGAAAACCATCGTATTGGCCCTTGCGTTGTTCGTGGCGGCAGGGGCTCTGTTTCCCTTCCTCGGAACTTCGTTCATACCGGAAATGAAAGAGGGGTCCATCTCTCCCAACATCGACCGCGTGCCCAATATCTCGCTTGATGAATCCATCAAGGTGGAGATGGAGGCGCTGCGCATGGTGCGGACCGTCACCGGAGTCAAGAAGGTGGTCTCGCGCCTCGGGCGCGGAGAATCGCCCGCGGACGCGGCGGGTCCGAACGAAGCCGACGTCATCGCCTCGCTGAAACCTCGCGAGGAATGGCCGAAGGGGTGGACGCAGGACACCATTGCCGAGGAAATCCGCAACCGGCTTCTGAAGATACCGGGAGTGAATCTGGTGATGGCCCAGCCTATCTCGGACCGGGTGGATGAACTGGTGACCGGAGTGCGCGCGGACGTCGCCGTGAAGTTGTTCGGTGATGATCTGAACGTCCTTGTGGAGAAGGCCAACGAGATCGGGAAGGTGGCGAACGCCATTCGCGGCGTGCGCGATACGAGGATCGACCGCGTCGGCGGGCAGCAGTATTTGAACATTACCATTGACCGGCAGGCAATCGCCCGCTACGGGCTGAACGCCTCCGACGTGCACGACGTGATCGAGACGGCCATCGGCGGCAAGGCCGCCACGGAGATCTACGAAGGCGAACGGCGCTTTCAGTCCGTGGTCCGGTTTCCGGTGTCTCTGCGGAACAGCGTGGAAGAGATCAGGCGGATTATCCTCGAGACGCCGGCCAATGGCAAGGTGATGCTCGAAAGCCTGGCGGATATCCAGGTGGAGGAAGGCCCGGCGCAGATCAACCGCGACATGGCAAAGCGCCGCATTGTCGTCGGCGTCAACGTACAGAACCGCGATCTGGGCGGCTTTGTGGAGGAGTTGCGCGGAGAGGTGGCGCGAAGCGTCGCGCTTCCCGCCGGCTACTACATCGAATGGGGCGGGCAGTTCCAGAACATGGACCGGGCGCTGCGGCATTTGAAGATTATCGTGCCCATCACGATCGGCGCGATTTTCTTTCTGCTGTTTCTGTTGTTCGGCTCCCTCCGCTTCGCCGCGCTGATCATCACGGTGCTGCCGTTCGCTTCCATCGGCGGGGTGGTTGCGCTGTATCTCACCGGCGAGTACCTCTCCGTTCCGGCGTCGGTCGGTTTCATCGCGCTGTGGGGCATTGCGGTGTTGAACGGCGTGGTTCTCGTATCCTGTATTCGAAAACTGAGGGAGGGAGGGCTGGAACAAAAACGCGCCGTGGTGGAAGGCGCGCTCATGCGATTCCGTCCCGTGATGATGACCGCGACGGTGGCGGCCCTGGGACTGGCGCCGTTCCTGTTCGCCACCGGCCCGGGGTCGGAAGTGCAACGCCCGCTGGCGATTGTCGTAATCGGCGGCCTGTTCACTTCGACGCAACTGACGCTCATCGTGGTGCCGGCCCTCTACCGGCTGTTCGAAGGAAAGGGACCCGTGGAGAGCGCTGCCGGCGAGGCCGAGGAGTTTGCTTCCGCGGCGCGCTGAAACAGGCTCTCCGCGGAGGCGGGGGGCGTGGTACGTCAGCATCCCATGCAATTGTCAGGCGGTGTGATGTGGATAGCGGCGCTGTTGGCGACGGCTGTGTGCGCGGGCGCGGAAACCGGCGCACGGAAGCCGGTACGCAGGTCGTCGCCCCCGCTCAGTGTGCAGCGCCGCATCGACACGCTGCTGGGAACCAAGGCGGCGCGCAACGCGCAGTGGGGGATTCATGTGGTGAGTTTGAAGACCGGCCGCGTGGTGTACGAACGTAACGCCGGTGAGCATTTCGCGCCGGCTTCGAACGCGAAGCTGTTCACCACCGCGCTTGCGTTGTCGCGGCTGGGCAAGGATTACCGTTTCGCGACCACCGTGCGCGCGGATCAAAATCCGGACGCCGCGGGGCGCATCGAGGGGGATCTCCGCCTGGTAGGCGGGGCCGACCCCACATTCTCCGGCAGGGCGTATCCCTACCGCAAGGACGATGATGCGCCGAATCCGCTCGAGCCCGTCGAATTGCTTTGCAACGCGGTTCTTAACCGCGGGGTTCGCGTCATCAGCGGCGACATTGTTGGCGATGACAGGCTGTTTCCCTACGACCCCTACCCGGAAGGTTGGACCGTCGATGACAGCATCTGGGAATACGGCGCTCCCGTGAGCGCGCTGCTGTTTAACGACAACGCGTTCACCCTCGTGGTGCGGCCCGCCAGGGAAGCGGGCGGACCCGCTCGCGTGATGCTGAGCCCTCCCGCGCTCCCCCTTGTCATCGACAACCAGGTCACCACGGTAGGAGACGGCGATGTTTCAGACGTGCAGATAAACCGGCTGGCCGGCTCGCGCGAGGTGCGCGTCACCGGAAAACTGCGATTGCAGAGCAAAGGAGTGCGGCAGTTGCTGGCGGTGGACGATCCGGCGCTCTATGCGGCGTATGTCCTCTACGATGAACTGACGCGGCGCGGCGTGCGG
The DNA here is from genome assembly GCA_026954325.1 of Bryobacterales bacterium. Lineage (GTDB taxonomy): Bacteria > Acidobacteriota > Terriglobia > Bryobacterales > Bryobacteraceae > CADEFT01. Next base: position 53,078 of record JAIXKK010000047.1, read on the forward strand.
ATTGACGGGGTTCCCGTGGCCCGCCATCGCTGGTCCGCGGAGGAGCCGTTTGATCCGAATGAAGGCGTGGAACTCGCGCGGCGGGAATCGCCTCCGCTTTCCGAGGTGGCGCGGGTGGTGGACAAGGTGAGCCAGAACCTGCACGCCGAGATTCTGCTGCGCGAAGTAGCCCGGGTGCGCCGGAAGGAAGCCACGAGGGAAGCCGGGCTGAAAGAGATGGAGCAGTTTCTTGGCGAAATCGGAGCGCCGCCGGATGCCTATCATTTCGAGGACGGTTCCGGGTTGTCGCGGCGGACGCTGGTGACTCCCGCGGCGATCACGCGTCTGCTCGTCTACATGGATGGCCGCGAGCATGACGGATGGGACCGGATGTTGCCGGTTGGGGGGGAGGACGGCACCCTCGAATCGCGCTTCGAAAAGGCGCGCCTCGCCTCGGCCATTCATGCCAAGACCGGAACGCTTTCCACGGCAAGCGCGCTGTCTGGATACATCACCAC
>JAIXKK010000035.1 GCA_026954325.1 Bryobacterales bacterium
AGCGTTTGCTATCCAGCACGTGCATGGGGTCCGCATGGGGCTGGATCCAGCCCATCAGAACTTCGGTCCCGCGCCGCTTCCGGACAGGCTGATATTCGGCGTGTGGGAACTCACGGGCAACGTTTGGATTGGTGAGCCACAGAATTAGTTTTGCGCCGGTCCAATCGGCGTGGGCGCCTCACGCGGCATCGCGGACTTCCACGATCATTTGCTTGCCCAGAACCGCGAGGGCGGCTTGGATCTTCCCGGCCTTGGTGGCGTGTTTGGGATCGAGCATTCGGCGAACCACCCGCTCGTGCAATCCCAGGCGGCGCGCCAACTCGGAGTTGCTGACGCGCTGCTCGCGCATGGACATGTGGAGCGCGAGCTTCGGCGCCAGCCAGAGCGGCACAGGCACCTGGCGCTGACCCCGCTTCACCCGCGAGGGCGCAGGGATCTCTTCCCGGAGAGACAGGCGAATGGAGAGTTCGGAGCCGAGAGCATCCATGGCTTCTTCCATTGCCTCGCGCTCGTCTTTGCCGTCGGTAGCCACACGCGGCAGATCGGCAAACTCGACCAGGACGCGGCCGCCGGCGCCGGTCGTGAATTTCGCGGGATAGCGAAACAGGAACATAGGTTTTGCCTCCTACAAGCCGTGCGGATCGATCTTGAGATCCGCGCACATTTTGGCCAACAGGTCGCGGCCAATCTCTTTCTTGCGATCCTCCGGACTCCGCGCTCGAATTCCACGCCCTTCGCTATCTCAGCTTCGGACAGATCTGTCCGAGTGTCAACCGGGGCCGGCCGAGGCTGAAGCAGATAGCCGGGAATCGGCTGAAACCCCTTCATATCCCTGTCGCAACCCGGACAACAATGCTATCCTCAAGGTCGAAAATGGCGTCGCAAGAGAGCGTCGCTGTGGTCGCTGAAAAGCCATCGGTGGCCCGCGACATCGCACGGGTTCTTCAGGCCACCGCGCAAGGGAAAGGTTACCTGCACGGGGGCGGTTACGTCGTCACTTGGGCCATCGGCCACCTGGTGGCGCTGGCGCAGCCCCATGAAATCCGGCCCGAGTGGCGGTCCTGGCGGCGCGATTTGCTGCCCATGCTGCCCGAGTCCTGGCCGCTGGTGGTGAGCGAGCAGACGAAGGACCAGTTCGAAGTGGTCCAAAAGATCCTCACCTCGCCGAAGGTCTCGAGCGTCATCTGCGCGACGGACGCGGGGCGCGAAGGGGAGCTGATTTTCCGCTACATCTACGAAGCAGCCGGCAGCGACAAGCCTGTCCAGCGGCTGTGGATCTCCTCGCTCACTCCGGAAGCAATTCGCGACGGCTTCGCCCGCCTCCGCGCCGGCCGCGAATATGACCCGCTTGCCGATGCCGCCCGCGGGCGCAGCCGCGCCGATTGGCTGGTGGGCATGAACCTCTCTCGCGCCTATGCGCTGGCCACCGGCGAGGAGGTATCCGTCGGGCGCGTGCAAACCCCGACGCTGGCCATCCTCGTCGAACGCGAACTCGTCATCCGCAACTTTGTCCCTGAAGATTACATCCACGTCATCGCGAAGTTCTCGCCGCGCGAAGGCCAGGAATACGAGGGCACATGGTTCCGCCCGGGAGTGGAGCCGCTCGATGCCGCCATGCGCCTTCCCGCCGATGGCGAGGAGGCGAAGGCGATCGCCGCCCGCGTCCCCACCGGAGCGGCGCGCATCGAAAAGATCGAGGCGCAGACCAGGCGCATGCCGCCGCCGCCGCTCTACGACCTCACCGAACTCCAGCGCCACGCCAACCGTCTCTACGGCTTCAGCGCCCAGCGCACGCTCGAAGCCGCGCAGGCGCTTTACGAAAAGCACAAACTCATCAGCTATCCGCGCACGGACAGCCGCCATCTCTCCCAGGATGTCGCGAAGACGCTTCCGAAAATCGTGCGCGGCATCGCTTCCGGCTACGAGGGTCTTCTTGCGCCCGGCACGGGCGAAAAACCCCTCGGACGGCGCTTCGCCGACGATGCCAAAGTCACCGATCACCACGCCATCATCCCCACCGGTGTATCGCCCAAGAGCGCATCCGTCTCCCCCGATGAGCAGAAGATCTTCGATCTCATCTGCCGCCGGTTGCTTGCCGCATGGCACGATGATCACATCTGGTCCGTGACCACCGTGATTACTCTGGTCACCAGCGGTCCCGAAAAAATCGAGGACCGCTTCCATTCGAGCGGCACAGCCGTGCAGCAGGTGGGCTGGAAGGTGCTCGACATCGGCGGAGGGAAGAAGCGCGAGCGCAAGAAGGCGCGGGGCGGGGAAGAGGCGGAAGAAGAATCCGGCGAGGCGGAGCAGACTCTTCCCCCGGGTCTCGAAGAAGGCCGGCCGCAGAAGATTCTCGAAGTGGAAGCCGTCGAGAAGAAAACCCGCCCACCCAAGCGGCTCACGGACGCGACGCTCCTCACCGCCATGGAAACGGCCGGCAAGACGCTCGACGACAAGGAACTCTCGGACGCGATGAAGGAAACCGGGCTCGGCACCCCGGCCACGCGCGCGCAGATTATCGAAGTCCTGCTCAAGCGCGAGTTCATTGCGCGCCGCGGCAAGAGCCTCGAGGCTACGGACAAGGGGATCCGCCTCATCCAGATCGTGCATCCGGAAGTGAAAAGCCCCGCCATGACGGGACAGTGGGAGGCCTACCTCGGGCGCATCCAGCGCGGGCAGGCGCGGCTTGCTCCCTTTCTCAAGGGCATCGAAGACTACGTCCGCGAAGTGGTGGGCAAGGCGGGCTCGCCGCCGTCATCGCCCAAGGCGCCGCCTCCTCCCGCGCCGGTGCCGTTCCGCAAGCCCGCGGCCGCTTCGCCGGATAAGAGCGATTCCGGCCTGGTCCAAATCCTGCGCGAGCGCTTCGGCTACGCGGACTTCCGTCCCAATCAGGAAGCGGCCTGCCGCGCTCTGGTGGCCGGCGACGATTTGCTGCTGGTGATGCCTACCGGATCCGGAAAATCACTCTGCTACCAGTTGCCCGGCATTGCCCTGGGAGGCGCTACCCTCGTCATCAGCCCGCTCATCGCCCTGATGGAAGACCAGGTGGCGAAATTGAACGCCATGGGCTTTGCCGCCGAGCGCATCCATTCGAATCGCGACCGCCGCGCCTCGCGCGAAGCCTGCATCGCCTATCTTGAAGGCCGCCTCGATTTCCTCTTCATCGCGCCGGAGCGCCTCCGCGTGCAGGGCTTTCCCGAGATGCTCGCCAAACGCAAGCCGGCGCTGGTGGCCATCGATGAAGCGCATTGCATTTCGCAGTGGGGGCACGATTTCCGGCCGGATTACCGCAACATCGGCCGGCACCTCCCATCCCTCCGCCCGGCCCCGGTCATCGCGCTGACCGCCACGGCCACGCCCCTCGTGCAGAACGACATCGCGCGCCAGTTGGGGTTGCAGGCTCCGCGCCGCTTCATCCACGGTTTCCGCCGCGACAATATTGCTATTGAAGTGGTGAAGGCGCCTCAGGGTGTTCGCCATTCGCTCGCCCGCCGCATTCTGCGCTCGAGCGAGCGGCGGCCCGCCATCGTCTACACGCCGCGCCGGCGCGATGCCGAGGAACTGGCCTCGATGCTCAGTTCGGAGTTCCCGGCGCGGGCCTATCATGCAGGCCTCGAGGCGAGCCGCCGCGAGGAAGTGCAGACCGCCTTCCTCGAGGGCCGCGTCGATGTCATTGTCGGCACCATCGCCTTCGGCATGGGCATCGACAAGCCGGACGTGCGCACGGTGATTCATACCGCGCTCCCCGGCAGCGTCGAAGGCTACTATCAGGAAATCGGCCGCGCCGGGCGTGATGGCGCTCCCTCCCGCGCCATCCTCATGCACGCCTACTCGGACCGCCATACCCACGACTATTTCTATGAGCGTGATTATCCCGAGCCCGCCGTGATCGAGCAGATCTTCCGCCACCTCACCGCGCAGCCGCAACCGAAGGAGATCGTGCATGCGCGTTCCCGTCTTCCCGGGGAAGTCTTCGACGTGGCCATGGAAAAACTCTGGATCCACGGCGGAGCGGTGGTGGATTACGCCGAAAACATGACCGCCGGTTCGCCCGCGTGGCGCGAATCCTACATCGAGCAGCGCGAGCACAAGATGCAGCAGTTCGAGCGCATGATCGCCTACACCGAACTTGCCGCCTGCCGCATGCTCTCGCTGGTGCGGTACTTCGGGGATACCGAGGATTCGCGAAACACCTGCGGCGTCTGTGATATCTGCGATCCCGAAGGAGTCATCGCGCAGCAGTTCCGTCCGGCTTCCGAGGGCGAAAAGGCGCACGCGGCACGGATCCTCGCGGCATTGCAGACGGCCGGATCCGTGGCCACGGGCCGCCATCACGCACAGGTCTTTCCCGATGGCGCCCTCGACCGCCGCGGTTTCGAGGAACTGCTCGGAGCCATGGCCCGCTGCCGCCTGGTGGAACTCGCCGAAGCCTCCTTCGAAAAAGACGGCAAGCGGATCGACTTCCGCAAGGCTTCCATCACCGCGTTGGGCCGCGAGTCCGCCGCCTCGCCGGAACTGAAAATCCCTCTCGAAGGCGAAGCGGATGAGCCCGCGCGCCGGGCCAGAAAGGGGAAAAAGAAGACGGGAAAGGCCCCCGCGGCCCCTGCCGCGAGGAGCAGTGGGAAACCTCAGCCAGCGGCCGCAAGGGAAGACTCGCTGGAGGCCGCGCTCAAGGCGTGGCGACTCGCTGAGGCAAGAAAGAAGAGCGTGCCTGCTTTCCGCATCCTCACCGATCGCTCGATCGAGGCCATTGCCGCCAGTCGCCCGCGCTCCCTGCGCGAACTGCTGCAACTCCCCGGCATCGGCCCAAGCATCGTGGAGAAATACGGCGCGCAGATCTTCCGCATTGTCGAACGTTCCGAATAAACGATCTGAATAAAGGAATAGAGTATTACTATGCGTGCCGTCGTAGCGGGGGCTACCGGATACTTAGGTGGCTTTGTAGTTCGGGCGTTTGCCGAGGCGGGGTGGAAGGTCCGCGCCCTGGCCCGCAATCCGGACGGTTGCGCCTCCATCCGCCCCTTTTGCGATGAGATCTTTCGGGGCGAGGCCACCGTGCCGGATACTCTCCACGGGCTCTTTCGCCAGGCGGACGTCTGCTTCTCCTCCATCGGTATCCGCCATGTCCACCGCCATCCCACGTTTTGGCAAGTGGATTGCCAGGCGAACCTCAACCTGGTGGAGGCGGCGCTTCGCGCGGGCGCGCCTCGTTTCGTCTTTGTCTCCGTATTCCGCGGCGATGAGCTACGCTCCGAAATCCGTCTGGCCGAGGCGCGGGAAAGAGTGGCCGATCGCATTCGCGCCTCTAAGATGAAGTGGATCATCCTCCGGCCCAGCGGTTTTTTTAATGATATGGAGGAGTTTTTCCGCATGGCCCGTTCGGGAAAGGTGTGGCTGCCGGGCGATGGGTCGGCGCGGTTGAACCCGGTTCACGGAGCCGACATTGCGTCTCACCTGCTGTCCCTGATGGCCGGAGGGGGCTGGAACCGGGACTACGCGGTGGGCGGTCCCGATGTTTTCTCCCTCCGCCAGATCGGCGACATGGCATTTCACTCCCTGCGCAAGGAACCTCGCTACGGCTATATCCCAGGCTGGGCGATGAAGAGCGCGGGCGTGGTTTGCCGGCCATTTAACGCGAACGCCTCGGCCCTGCTCCAGGCGTTTGCCCTGCTCGCTTCCCGCGACGGCGTGGCGCTGCCCACCGGCGATCACCGCCTCAAGGACTTCTTCGCCGATCTGGCGCAGGGGCTTCCGCCCCCATCCGGTTGATACAATCCAAGGTTTATGGCGAGAAGAAGAAAGTTCCTGCAATCTCTTGCAGGCCTCCCAGCCGCGCTCCTGGCGGGTGGCGCGCACACGCTGCCTGACGGGACGGTCTCCGAATCCCAGGCGAAGCTGACCCGCGAGTCTTTCGGCGACCTCCGCACCTACTACGAAGGTTCCACGGATCAGGTCAAGTCGATGACAGCCGGCAGCCTCCGTTTGAAGCCCGGCATGAGCCCCCATCCACCGCACACGCACCCGGAAGAGGAGTTCATGGTCATCACCGAAGGCACGGGCGAGATCGTAGTCGAAGGCAAGACCACCAGAGTGGGACCGGGCGCCATGATGTACTGCGCCGCCAACAAACGGCACGGCATCAAGAACACCGGTGCGGTTCCGCTGCTGTTCTTCTTCTACAAATGGAAGGCTTGATTCCCGAATGCAAACACGAAAACTGGGAAATAGTGATCTCGAGATTACCGCGATCGGCATTGGCGCCTGGGCCATGGGAGGCTCCGGCTGGGCCTTCGGTTGGGGTCCGCAGGACGACGCCGATTCCGTGGCCGCCATCCGCAAGGCGCTCGATGCGGGCGTCAACTGGATTGACACCGCCGCCGTCTATGGCCTGGGCCACTCCGAGGAAGTGGTCGCCAAGGCGCTCGACGGGCTTGCGAAGAAGCCGTACGTCTTCACCAAATGCGCCCGCGTGTGGGATGAGAACGGCCAGATCGGCAAGCGCCTCAAGGCCGATTCCGTCCGCGGTGAATGCGAAGCGAGCCTCCGCCGTCTCAAAGTGGACGTCATCGACCTCTACCAGATGCACTGGCCCGAGCCCGATGAAGACATCGAGGAAGGCTGGGCCGCCATGCTCAAGCTCAAGGAAGAGGGCAAGGTCCGCTGGGTGGGCGTATCCAACTTCTCCGTCTCTCAGATGAAGCGGACACAGGCACTTGGACCCATCACTTCGCTCCAGCCCCCCTATTCGCTGGTGACGCCTGACGCCGAAAAGGAGATTCTGCCCCACGCTTTGGCCAACAACATCGGGGTCATCGTCTACTCCCCCATGAAGGCGGGCCTGCTGAGCGGCGCCATGACGCGCGAGCGCGCCCTCAATCTTGCGCCGGACGACTGGCGCCGCCGCAACCCGGCCTTCCAGGAACCGCAACTGACGCGCAACCTGGCGCTGGTGGAGGTGCTGCGCGAAATCGGCAAACGCCACGGCCGCACTCCCGGCGAGACCGCCATCGCCTGGACCCTGCGCCATCCCGCCGTCACCGGAGCCATTGTCGGCATGCGCAACGCCGGGCAGGTGGACGGCGTCATCGGAGCGCTCGGCTTCCGCCTGAGCGCTGAGGAGATCGCCGAAATCGAGGCCGCCGGCGTAGCCGTCTAGCGCCGGGCCTCCCTGGAGAATCCGTGGTCGATCAAGTCTTTCTATTTGCCGGCCTCGTCGCCGCGTTCGTTCTCGGCGGCGCGGTGGTGTGGCTCATCTTCCGCAAGGCCGCCGCCGGACATGAAGTGGTTGCCGATTCTCTCCGGGAATCTCTGAAACAGATGGAGGAGAAACTGCAAGGCTTCGAGGTAGCGCGGGAAGGCGCGCAGGCGAGCCTGCGCGAGCAGATCAAGAACCTTGCCGCCTCCGAATTGCAGTTGCAGAAGGAGACGGCCCGCCTGGCCACGGCTCTGCGTTCTCCGGGCGTGCGCGGACGTTGGGGAGAGTTGCAACTGCGCCGTGTAGTGGAGCTTTCCGGGCTGGCCGAGCATTGCGACTTCACCGAACAGGTGACCGCGGAGGGCGACTCCCGCCGCATGCGTCCCGACATGCTCATCCACCTGCCGAATGGCCGCTCGATGGTGGTGGATGCGAAAGCCACGCTCTCCGCCTATCTGGACGCCTCGGAAACCGCCGATGATGCGGTCCGCGCGGCGAAACTGAAGGAGCATGCCGCGCAAGTCCGCGCGCAGATTGTGCGTCTCAGCGCCAAATCCTATTGGGAACAGTTTGCCGAAGCTCCGGAGTTTGTCGTGCTCTTCCTGCCGGGGGAATCCTTTTTCAGCGCGGCGCTGATGGCGGAGCCGGAACTGCTCGAATACGGAGCGGAGCGCAAGGTCATCCTCGCCACGCCCACCACCCTCATCGCGTTGATGAAGGCGGTGGCCTATGGATGGCGGCAGCAGCGCGCGGCTGAGCGCGCCGAAGAGATCCGCGATCTGGGCTCGCAGCTTTACGAACGCCTCCGGGCCATGGCGGCGGAATTGTCCGTGCTCGGAAGCCAACTCGAGCGGGCCGTCCACGCCTACAACCGCACGTTGCAGGCCTGGGAGTCGAAAGTGGTCCCCGGCGCGCGGCGGGTGCACGAACTGGGAGCGGGAACGGGGGAGCCGATGGAATCGGCGCGGGTGGTGGAAACGCCCGTGCGCACGCCGAAACTGTAGGGCTATCGCCCAGCACAAGCGAAAATGCGCGGAGTGAACAGGCCGAATGCGGGATCGTCGATCGCCGCATAGATGCCGTTCGGTCTCCCCCCTTCCAGCAGTGATGCGGATTGCGCTTGCGTGATGACGGGATACAAGCGCATCGCGTCCTGCAACGCTTTCCACTTCACCTTCTGCGTCTCGTTCAGGATGGCTACATTGCGCGCCTGAAGCTGTCTGCGCTCCTCGAACAGCGCCCGGCAGGTCACTTCGATCTCCGCGTAGCGCCAGCCCAGTTCGCCCGGGTCGGGAGTGTCGCGCGCCGTCTCCAGGGCGATCTCGCCGCGGAGGCTGCCGATGCGCTGCTGCTTTCCGTCAAGCCAGATGGAATAATCCCTGATGTTAGCGGACAGCTTCGACACCTGGTCCGGAGAGAGAGAAAGATAGCCCACGAGCGTCGAGGAATCCTGGCCGCGGGCAACACCCGCGAGAAGAAGAACAACGAGAAGTTTCATTGTCTGTTGACCACAGTTGGAAGGCCCTGCGAAACATTACATCCGGGAGCAGTGAAGACGGGGGTGAGCCCGGCGCCCGCGTAAACGCCTATGAAAATGGGGTAGCCCCCTGGCGCACTCTCTTCGAGCAGACTCGCCGATTGCGCCTCGGAGATGATGGGGTACAGCTTCAGCGCGTCCTCGAGCGTTTTCAACTTCGCCTTTTGGGGATCGGTGAGCAGGCCGCCGTTCTTATCCCGAAGCGCTTTGCTTTCATTCCGGATGCTCCGGCAATTCTGCTCGATCCCGGCGTAGCGCGAGCCGAGTTCCATCGGGTCCGGGTTCGGCCGCGCCGTCTCGACGGTGATCTCGCTTTGTAATTGATAAATTCGCTGCTGATACCCGGAAACCGTACGCCGGGATTGGTCCATGTTGTCGAACAACTGCACATACTGCGCATCGGTCAGCGACAGATACTGCTTCAACTCAATCAGGGGCGGGCCGGGGTTGGGTGCGGGAATGGGGACCGTTTGCGCGGAAACTCCGGCCACGGCCAGGATAAAGACAAAAATTGACCTCATGCCGACAGTCTATGCCATTTTCGCGAGGCTGTGGCCTGCGCCGGCAAGTCTGCGAATCGAAATCCGTGACCTATGGCAGGAAAGCGCTGAAAGAGCCCGGAATCCCGCCGTCGCAAGCGGTTCTGGAAGGAGCGAAGAGCCGTGCTGCCGGATCGTAGATTGCCGTGAAGTCGGCATTGCTCCCACCGCCCTGGAGTAGCGAAGCCGATTGTGCCTGTGCAATGACGGGATACAACCTCTGCGCGTCCTGCAAGCCCTTCAGTTTCGCCTGCTGGGCCGCATTGAGAACGGCTACATTTCGTGCCTGTAGCTGCTTCTGCTCCTCGATCAGCGCCCGGCAAGTCATTTCGATTTCCACGTAGCGCCAGCCAAGTTCCCCCGGGTCAGGAGCGTGGCGTTCCGTCTCGTAAGAGATCTCCTTGCGAAGCGAGACGATGCGTTGCTCCTTTCCGTTGAGCCAGGTGGAGTAGTCCTTGATGTTCGCGGCTAACTTCGCCGCCTGGTCCGGGGAAAGCGACAGGTATTCGATCAGCTTCGACGAATCCTGGCCGTAGACGGCGGAGGAAAACAACAGGAAGATGGGTCCAATCTTCATGGCGTCTTACCTCTTGTTCTCTTGTCCCGCCACTGGAATTATGTCCCCCGGGGAAGGAGCATGACACCCCGCAACGACGACGAGGATTGGCGTTATCGTGCCAATTGCGCCTCTAACCATCCCCACGGGATACACACCCGTCGCACCCTCCAGCAAACTCGCCGATTGCGCCTGGGAGACAATCGGGTACAGCTTCAGTGCGTCATCCAGCGTTTTCAGCTTCGCCTTCTGAGTATCCGTCAACAGACCGCCGTTCTTATCCCGCAGCGCCTTGCTTCCGTTCGCGATGGCGCGGCAATTCTGTTCGATCTCCGCGTAGCGCGTGCCGAGTTCCATCGGGTCCGGATTCGGGCGCTCCGTCTCGATGGCGATCTCGTTCTGTAACTGCGAAATGCGCTGCTGGTAACCCGCGACTGTCCGGCGGGACTGGTCCATGTTGTCGAACAACTGCACATATTGCGCATCGGTCAGCGCCAGATACTGCTTCAATTCGATGAGCGGCGGACCGGGATTCAGCGCAAAACCTGGAATGGGAACCGTCTGTCCGAAAACTCCGGCAGCCGACAGGAGCAAGACAAGAAGTGGCTTCATGCCATCCAGTCTAAGTTGTTTTGTGAAATTTGTGGATATCCCTTGGGGTTACATCCTGCCGCGGGCTGTTAATCGCCGGCGCCGCTGCTCTTGGCGTGCACCTTCGGCATCCTTCCGCCGCGCTTGCCGAGGGCCTTCTCGCGATTCTTCATCTGCCGGCCGCGAGCCTTTTCCGCCCGCTTCTTCTGGCTCTGCCGGCTCACCCCGTATTTCGCCTTCACCTTCTTCGGCCTGTAGCTCTTGTGGCGGAACAGACCAGCTTCGGAGGGCGCGGTGAACACACCCAGGCAGAGCACGGCGGTCGCGAGATAGCGCATCATATTTCCTCTATCGTCGGATCGGGCAAACTTCTACACACCAGCGTACTCCATCCCCATCTTCATGCACTCGGGCATGGAAGCGAGGATTTCACCATGGAGTTCTTCCGTAGTTTATAACTGTCACATGGTTGGCGACCCGCGCCGTGTCTTCCTGACTTCTCTCGGCGCGATCTACGCCATTGCCTTTGCCTCTTACGGCGGCCAGATCCGCGGGCTGAACGGGGCCAATGGCATTCTCCCGGCCGCGCCCTACCTGGAGGCGGTTCATCGCGCCTTCGGCCTCGCCGCCGTGTGGAAAGTCCCCACCCTGTTCTGGATCTCGGCGGGCGACTTCGCGCTCGAAGCGGCGTGCCGGCTCGGCGTGCTTGCCGCCGGACTCGTGATGTTGGGCATCTTCCGCCGCTGGGCGCTGGCCGCCTGCTATGTTCTCTATCTCTCCCTGGCCACGACAGGGCAGGAGTTCATGTCCTACCAGTGGGACATGCTGCTGCTCGAAGCCGGATTCCTCGCCATCTTCTTCGACGAATCGCCGCTCGCCGTCTGGCTGTTCCGCTGGCTCGCGTTCCGGCTGATGTTTCTTTCAGGCGCGGTGAAACTCCTCAGCGGTGATCCGGCATGGCGGAACCTGACGGCTCTCCAATATCACTTCTGGACCCAGCCCATCCCGAACCCGATCGCATGGTACGCGGCCCATTTGCCGGATGCCGCGCTCACTGCGTGCGCCGCCGTGATGTTCGGCATCGAACTCCTCGTCCCGTTCTGTTTCTTCGGCCCGCGGCGCGTGCGCCTGACCGGTGCGGCGCTCACCGTGATGTTGCAGGCCGGCATTCTGCTGACAGGCAATTACACGTTCTTCAATCTGCTCGCCATCGCGCTATGCCTGCCCGTGGCCGCGGAAAGCAGAGGGGGGCCGCGGAGCCGTTCGGCCATCGCGGCGGCGGTGCTGCTGGTTCCCCTCGGCGCCGCCCAATTCTACGTGGGGCTCACGGGCGCGATGCCTCCCGTCTTCGGCGCCGCTGTACAAGCGTTGGCTCCATTCGGCATCGCGAATCCCTACGGCCTGTTCGCGGTGATGACCACCATCCGCCCGGAGATTATTGTCGAAGGCAGCGCCGATGGCGTCCATGGCGTCCGTAACCGCCAAACGGGCGCATGGTGGACCCGGCGTTTGCTTGGCGTGTACATGCCCCCCGTGTCTCTGGAGACGCTGCCTCCAACGCCCTAGCCCTAGTTCACGGAGGCGCTCACCGCATTCGATACCAGCCGCAGCAGCCTCCCGCCGTCGATGGAGATGGGTCTGTTTGTGAGGATCACACAGAGCACTTGCGATTCCGGGTCCGCCCAGACCACGGTGCCCGTGGCCCCCGCGTGTCCGAATGTTCGGGAAGACACCAACTCCCCGGCGTAGATCCACACGGTGGAGTGTGACAAAGCCCAGCCGAGCCCCCACGGCTTGTGCAGACGCGTATTCTGATCAGTGGTCATGGCCGCAACCGCGGCTGGGCTCATCCACTGCTTTCCCGCGTAGTTGCCGTGGTTCAGGAACGTCTGCATCAGGATTGCCAGGTCTCCGGCGGTGCTGTGCATGCCGCCCCAGGGATGGCCCATGTCGCGCCAGTAGGCGCTGTTGGCCCCGAACCGTTCACGGTCTTCCCGGTTCCCCGTGGGCGATTCGTAAACCTGGACGGTATCCTCGATGCGCCACCCTTGCTTCATTCCCAGCGCGCTGTTGTTCATGCCGAGCGGTTCAAAGATCTCCTTCCGCTCGAAGTCGCGCAAGCGCATTTTGGTGATCCGTTCCACGATCTCGCCGGCGAGCAGGACGCCCATGCTCTGATAGCGAAAGTCCTCCCGCGGTGTGTACAGCAAGGGTGTCGAGGTTCCGGCGACGAAGCTCGAGAGCGGCGTGCGCCCGGCGCAGCGCGTTGGCCGTCCGGGCAGGGGCTATAGGTCCCGCACCCGCGCCTTGTTGCGTTCGCCGCCCGTGAATTCCGGCAGGTATCGTGAGACGGGGTCATTCAGGGACACCAGTCCACGCTCCACCAGCAGCATGAGCGCGCAAGCCGTCACCGGCTTTGTGATGGAAGCGAGCAGAAAGATGGAGCCGGGCTTCACGGCCGGAGAATTCGCGCCGCCGTCGAGCCTGCCGTATCCCTTCTCCAACACGATCTTGCCCCGGCGCGCCACCAGAATAGCGGCGGCCCCCAGCTTTCCTTCCTTCACTTCCGAATCGAGGAGCGCCGCGGCTCGCTGCAGGCGCCGCGCCGACATCCCAACCCGCGACGGTTCCCCCGGCTGCAACTGCGCCATGCCTGGCGCCGCCGCGGCCAGCACCATCCACATCACTGTTTTCATCTTGTTCTTCATTAGATCATCACAGGGACTGCAATGCGGCTTCGACGTCCGGCGGATTCCACCACACGGGCAGCCCGAGGTCGGCGGCAATGGCCGACGCGGCATTGTAGCCGCAAAGACCCGTGATGTTGCCGCCCGGATGCGTGGACCCGCCGCACATGCCCGTTGTGACGGGTTGTCACCGGAGCTTCCACGCGAGCCTCGCCGTCGCGCTCACTTACGATGTGATATACGTTCATTGAGCCATGTCCTCATCGCACACTCTTCTCACTCTCTTTGCGCTGGCCGCTGCCGCCAACGCGCAGTCCGCCAAATCCCTGTTCGATGGAAAATCCCTCAATGGATGGGAAGTCCACGGCGCGCCAAGCTGGCAGGTGGAAAACCACGCCCTTGTCTGCACCGGCGCCGCCCCGAGTTGGATCGGCACCACGGACACGTATTCCAACTACACCCTGACCCTGGAATTCCGCGGCGCCGAGCGAGTGAATTCCGGCGTTTTCCTGCGTTCGCAAAAGGAGGGCCAGCCCCACATCACCGGATATGAGCTACAGATCTGGGATTATCAGCCGGCGGGTTACAACACAGGCAGCCTCGTCGGCTCGCTCAAGGCATCGCCGGTCAAGATCAAGGCCAACCAGTGGAACCGGTATGAGGTGACCGCGCGGGGCGATCATTTCACGGTCATTCTGAACGGCCGGAATATTCTGGATGCAAGCGACGCCAAGCACTCCTCGGGAGTCATCGGCTTCCAATGCCAGAAGGACAACCGCATCGAATTCCGCAATATCAAATTGCGCCCGCGCTGAGCCGGAACCGGCATGAACCGCGCCATCCTCACTCTCTGCGCGCTGCTCGCGCCCGCTCTCTTGCGCAATCTCCGCCGCCCGCCAACTACGACGAATCGAAGGTGGGCTCCCGCACCCTGCCGGATCCGCTCGTCCTCGCGAACGGCAAGCGCGTGCGCAGTGTGAAAACGTGGCACGGGGAGCGCCGCCCGGAGATCCTGCGCCTGTTCGAAGAGAACAGGCACGGCCATCCCCCGCCGCGCCCGGCCGGCATGAGCTTCGATGTCTTCGACAAAGGGACCGCCGTTCGCGATGGGAAGGCGATCCGCAAGCAGATCACCATCCACTTCACCGCGGATAAGAGCGGCCCCAGGATGGACCTGCTGCTGTATGTCCCGGCGCATTCTTCCAAGCCCGTGCCGGTGTTGCCGCATCTCAGCTTCACCGCCAACTCGCTCTCCGTCGACGACCCGGGCGTCAAGGAAGGGCTCATCTGGAACCGGGAAAAGAAGCTGGTACCGGCAAGCCAGGGCCGCGGTTTCGGCACATTGCGCGTCGATGACTTCATCGCGCGCGGATTTGGCATCGCCACCGTCTACTATGGCGACATCGAACCGGACTTCGCCGGAGTTTCCCGCGCGGCGTGCGCGGTCTGTTTCTGAGGCCGGGCCAAACGGAACCCGGTCCCGGCGATTGGGGGGCCATCGGAGCCTGGGCCTGGGCCTCAGCCGCGCCATGGACTACCCGAGACGGATAAAAACGCCGATGCCAGGCGCGTCGCCATCATCGGCGTCTCGCGCCTGGGCAAGACCGTGCTTTGGGCCGGGGCGCGGGGCCAGCGTTTCGCCATGGTCATTGCTTCCTGCTCCGGCGAAGGCGGAGCCGCCCTCAGCCGCCGCAACTACGGCGAGACCATCAAGAACCTGAACACGAGATTCTCTTATCAATTTGCGGGGAATTACCAAAAATTCGGCGATCATCCGGAAAGCCTGCCCGTGGATGCCCACATGTTGCCGGCGCTCATCGCGCCGCGTCCCCTGCTGTTGAGCACCGGCGATCAGGATCGATGGCCGGACCCCAAAAGCGAATTCCTCGCCGCGGTGGCCGCCGGTCCCGTGTACCGGCTCTTGGGGAAAGAAGATCTCGGGACGGACCGATTCCCGCCGCCCGGCCAGCCCATCCTTCACACGCCAGGCTATTCCATGCACGCCGGCGGGCACGGCGCTATCCCCTGGGATTGGGATGTTTTCCTCCAGTTCATGGAGAAATATCTGCGTTAGGCCAACGGAGGAACGAGCGTCCTCAGAAATTCATGCGCCACTTTGAACCCGCGCTTGAATTGCGGCGTGAAATCCGAACCGTTGTAGGCCGGATAGTAGAATTCGTCCTCGTTCTCAATGTTCATCGCCCCGGTATAACCGGCTTCGGCCAGCACGGAAAAGAACCCCTTCCAATCCACTGATCCGTATCCCGGCACGCGGAACCGCCACCAGCGTGCTTTGTTCACCGGCTGTATCCCGGCGCGGCGCACCACATGCCACAAGATTTCCGTATCCTTCAGGTGCACGTCGTGGATCTTGCCGGCGAACTCGCGCGCCGCCGCCACCGGGTCCATGAACTGCCACACCAGGTGCGACGGGTCAAACTGCAAACCCACGTGCGGGCTGTCGTGAAAGGCCTTGAACAGGGCTTCCCATCCCACCGGTCCTGTCGCGATGTTCGGGCCGCCCGCGTACGGCTCCCACAAAATCCGCACTTTATGTTTTTCGCAAAGCGGGAAGTATTTCTCCGTGTAGACCCGCTCGATTTCCTCCACCTGCGCGGCCAGCGGCTTCTCCCGGATCGTGCCTGACTGCCCGCCGATGTTCGGAATCCCCAGTTTGCCGCACAACTCGATGCACCTGGCGGCGAATTCGTTCATCCGCGCGCGCTTTTGCGGATCGGGATCGATGTGGTTTCCATCCACGGCAAGCGAGGAGACGTAAATTCCCGAGCGCGCGATCTTCTCCTTGATCCCCGCGATTTCGGCATCGGTCAGCTTGTTGGGGTCCAGCCGCAACTGCATGCTCGTGAAGCCTTCTTTCCTGGCGAACTCGAGGTTCGCGTCCGAGTACACGGCCAGCACGCCGAGGCGAGGTTTCCAGTTGGCGTATTCGCGGCGTTGCGCCCGCGCGGCCGCTGCCGCGGAAAAGGCGCTGAGGGCAGCGCGGCGGGAGATGTTCATTTCCTGACGATACTGTGGCCGCTACTCGTAGCGCAAGGCCTCAATCGAGTCCATCCGCGCCGCCTTAATCGCGGGGAGAAGCCCGGCAATCAGCCCGACGGTTTCCAACATTACCGTCGAAGTGACCACCGCGAACCGCGAAATCCGCATGTGAATGTCGCCCGCGCCCGTGGTGTCCTTGAACAGCGGCCCGAGCAGCGGCAGAGTTCCCAGAGTGTTGGTGGCCAGATACCCGCCCAGCACACCCAGCACGCCGCCCAGCGTGACAATCGCCATGGCCTCCAGAAGAAATTGCAGGAGGATCGAACGCCTGGTCGCCCCAATCGCCTTGAGTATCCCGATCTCCCGCGTCCGCTGCGTCACCGAGACCAGCATGATGTTCGCCAGCCCGACCCCGCCGATCGCCAGCGTCAACGTTCCGATGAACCCGAGCAGAATCTGTAGCGCCTGGCCCATGGTGTCGATGATGCGCATGAATTCGTTGAACACGACAATCCCTACCGCGCGCTCGTCGTTCTGTGAGAAGTTGTGCAGCCGCGCCAGAGTCTCGCGCACCTGCCGCACGGCCTCGTCACGGAAGATCGGATTGGCCGGCATCCACACGATGAACTCGGGATACTTGATGTCGCGCAGCAGCGCCGCCGTCTCGTAGGGGATGAAAATGCACTCATTGTCCGGCGTGTTGTAGTTCGAGATCTGCGTCTTGCTTTTGAGAACGCCGGCCACAAGGAACCGCATCCCGTTCACCTTGATCTCTTCGCCCTCCGGCGGGATCTCGCCGAACAGCTTTTCCGCGGCTTTCGCGCCGAGCACCGCCATCCTCTGCTTGTGAACCTGGTCTTCCATGTTGAGCCAGCGTCCGGTGGACATGGTCATGTTCCGGATGCGGCCATAGACGGGATAAACCGCGCGCACGGTCATACTTTGCGTGCGATACTCGCGCACCACGGTCGCCCCGCGCAGCAGCACTTCCGGCGATACGGCGGCCACCAGCGGCACGGTATCCCGAATCGCATCGACGTCGGTGAGTTCGAGCCGGATGCGGCGGCCGGCCCGTTCGCCGCCCGCCTGCGCCGATGTCTGCCCGCCGTACATCAGGATCAGATCCTGCCCTACCGCCCGGAACGCCGTCTGGAGCGCTACGTGAAACCCGTCTCCATAGGAGTAGAGAATCACGAAACAGGCCACGCCCCACGCCAGGCTGATGGTGGTGAGGATGCTCCGCTGGCGGTTGAACTTCAGCGCCTGTCCGGCTTCGTGAAAAATGCTTCTAACGTTCATAGCGCAGCGCCTCCACCGGAGTCAGGTTTGCCGCCCGCCAGGCAGGCCACAGCGCCGACAGTACGGCCACGATGGCGAGGGCTGAAAACGACCAGACCACGGTAGCCCCGTTGACGGGCAAACCGGAGAAAAATTCGGGCATCGGGAAGGAATTCACGAGCGATGCCAGCCCGTATGCGGCCAGGAAGCCAGCGAATCCACTGGCCGTGGCCAGCAGGATGCCTTCCGTCAGAAAATCCGCCAAAATGCGACCCCGCGTCGCGCCCACCGCCTTCCGCAGCCCGATCTCGCGTGTCCGCTCCGTCACCGACACCAGCATGATGTTCATCACGCCAACCCCGCCCAGCGTCAGCGTCACCAGGGCAATCACGCCCAGGAATGCCTTCATGGAAACGAAAATGCCGTCCACGAGTTCCGCGTTCTCCACCGTGTCCCAAACATGCACCGCGCCGTCATCGCCGGCGTCAAACCGGTGGTTGCGGCCCAGCACGGCAAGCACCTGCTCCCGCGCCGCCTTCCATTCGGCGAGCGACGCCGGCTGATAAATAATGTCGTTCACAATGCCCGGCACGAAGTTCGGATCCTTCGGCGGCAGATCGCGCGTCATGGCCGAGTACGGGACAAAAATCTTGTCGCCGTCCAAGCCGTTGTAGCTGCTGTTCTGGTTTTTTTCCGGCATCAACCCGACGATTCGGAACGGCAATCCGTTGAGCGCGATCTCCGTACCCAGTACCTGCCCGCGTGTTCCGAAAAGCTGCTTGCGCACATTCGAGCCGATGACGCACACGCGCCGCCCGGACGCCTCGTCGGCCTGCGTGAGGAAATGCCCTTCGGCAATCGGCGTCGTGCGAATCCGCGCGTACAGCGGCTCCACGCCCAACCCGCTGAAGGTCCCGCTGTTGTACGGACTCACCGCCTGCACCTGCGTCTGCAACTCCCCAATCACCCGCCGAACCCGCCAGCACTCGGTCCGGATGGAACGGATATCGTCGTAGTTGAAGCGTATGCGGCGTCCCGCCCTCTGTCCGCCGGCCTGCTTTTCCGTGCGGCCCGGAAACAGCAGCACCATGTCCTCCCCGAGTTGTTTGATGTTGTTCCGCTGTCCTTGCTGAAACCCATCGCCCATCGCCACAATCAGCACAATCGACGCCACGCCCCAGGCAATGCCCGCCATGGTGAGAAAGCTGCGCAGCCTGTTGCGCAGCAGGCTCGAGATGACCTGGCTCAGCAACTCGTGTAAGTAGCCCATGGGAGCCTCACTGGAGGATGACGTCCTGGCCCTCGACAATCCCCTTCGTCACTTCCGTCTTCGAACCGTTGCTGATGCCGGCGGCCACCGCCACGCGGCGCCTGCCGGTCTCGGAAGTCGGGTCAGGGATCTCGACATCCGTGGACTTATCCTTCTTATAAAGGATGGCGCCCTCCGGAATGGCGACGACTCCCTTGTGCTCGTCGAGCACAAGTTCCGCATTTGCCGTCATCTCCGCGCGCAGCTTGCGCGATTCGTTCGAGATGGACACCCGCACCTCGAACGTGGTCACGTTGTCCTTTTCCACCCCCATCGGCGAGATCTTCGTCACTCTCCCCTGGAACTTCTGATCCTTGAAGGACTCTACGGCAATCCGCGCCCGTTGTCCCAGGAACACCTTGCCGATGTCGCTTTCATCCACTTTGCCTTTCACGTAGACCTCGGCCAGGTCCCCCAGAGTCATGATGAGCGTGGCGCCGGAGCCCATTGTGAGGATGGAACTCACCGCGTCGCCTACTTCGCGCTCGCGTGAGAGAACCACGCCGTCGATGGGCGAAACAATGGTGGCGTTGCGCAGGTTCTCTTCCGCCTGCGCCAGCACGGCGCGCGCCTGCTCTCTCTGCGCTTCGGAGCGCGCAATGGCGGCCTTCGCCACCCCCAGATTGACAATCGCTGATTGCCGGCGGTTCTTCGCCAGTTCGTAGTTTTTCTCCGCGTCGTCGCGCGCGCTCTGGGAAACCAGCTTCTCGCCGAACATCATCCGCGCCCGCTCCATGTCCCGTTTGAGAAACGGCAGGTCCGGCCCGGCGGCTTCCACCTTATAGCGGTCCAGATCCGCCACCGCCGATTTCACCGCCGCTTCGGCCACTTCAAGCGCCGCCTGCGCCTCGCGCACCCGCGGCCGCAGGTCATTCTCATCGAGGGAACAGATCACCTGGCCCTTGCGGACCACATCGCCTACGTTTACCGGCAGGTTCTGAATAATGCCGCTGGCCTTCGATTTGATTTCCACCTTGGTGACAGGCTCCACCTTTCCAGTAGCCACCACGGACCGCACCAGGTCGATACGTTCCGCTTTCACCAGTTTTTTGGGGTCTATCTTCGGGGCGCCGCGGCCGATTGCCTTCAGCGAAAAGAATGCCGCGGCGCCGAAGAGCGGGAGAAGGATTGAGAAGATATAGAGGAATCTCCGCCTCTTGCGATTTTGCGCCATGATATGAGTGCTCCGATCAATGATACGAAGGCGCGGGGGAGAAGGTTCGTTTATTTATCGCCGCGAGGAAAAACGTTATCCTGATCTACATGAGGATGATGCGCTTCCCGTTTCTGCTTGTCTGCCTCGCCGCCGCGCTTCTGGCGCAACAGACCAGCGGCAAGATGCTCGGCAAGCCGGATGCCCCGGTCCGCATCGAGTTGTTCAGTGACTACCAGTGCCCGGCCTGTAAGCAGTTCCACGAGGAGACACTCCGCCCGCTCATCGCCGACTATGTGAACCGCGGCAAGGTCTACCTTATCCAGCGTGAATTTCCGCTCCCCATGCATGCGTTCGCCCGCGAAGCCGCCTGCCTTGCCGAAGCCTCCGCGCAGGTCGGCAAATACCTCCAGGTCTCCGATCAACTCTTTCTCACTCAGCAGCAGTGGACGGCCAACGGGGATGTTACGGGAGCCGCGTGCCGCGTGCTTACCCCGGCGGAGGCAAAGAAGGTGACGGCGCTTGCCAAGAGTCCGGAAATCGCCAAGAAAGTGGACGAAGAAATCCAGAAAGGCCAGGCCGAGAAGGTCACCGGTACTCCCACGCTGATCATCACGCACGGCAGCGAGCGCTACCCCGTCACGGGACCCATCAGCTATGCGGTGCTCAGCCGCTTCCTGGATAGTTTAGTCAACTAATGGCCGCCAGAATCCGGCTGGTTCTGCGCCTTATCCTGGCTGTGGTTTTCCTCTACGCCGCCTGGTCGAAACTCCGGCAACCCTGGCTGGTCTTCGCCATGTCCGTTGACAGCTATCGGATTCTGCCTCCGTGGATGGTGTTCGCCGTGGCGCGCACTCTCCCGTGGCTGGAACTGGCGCTGGGCCTGCTGCTGCTTGCCGGGCTGTACCTTCGCTACGCCGTCCCGGTCTGTACCCTGCTGCTGTTGATTTTCTATGCCGCCATGGTGCGCGCCTACCTTTCCGGACTCGGCATCGACTGCGGTTGCTTCGGAGTGGGGGAAGCGGTGAGCCCCGCAACGCTCGCCCGCGACGGCGCTTTGCTGGCGGGGGCGTTTGTGCTGTCCTTCCTGGTATACCGGCGAGAGCGGTCAGGGATGCGGACTTCCATCTAATCGAGATTTACGGCTCGCATCGAGGCCTGATCGGAAGTGCGGGGCAATCGCCCGGCGCCCCTCCACAGCTTGTCCGAAGTTCACTCACGCCCCCGGTTGGCCACCTGCGCCAACTCGTCCCTACACGGGAACCGAACGCGCAATCACCTTGCTTCGCGCGGATGCGCTCCATCCCGTGTATCCTGGTGTTTATCATGAAACTCCTGCTCGCCGCCGCCCTCACCCTTGGAGCCTCCCTCGCCCCCGCGCAGCAAGCCATTACTCCCACCGCCAAACAGCTAAACAAGGATTTCGACGGCGATTCCGCGCACTGGAAGCAGCGCTTCGAGCACGAAGGACGGGCCATCTTCGACAAGCGCTTCGAGATCCTTGACGCCATGGGGCTCAAGCCCGGGATGGATGTCGCGGATATCGGCGCCGGCAGCGGACTCATCTCGCGGCTCATCGCCCAGCGTGTCGCTCCCGGCGGCACGGTCTATGCCGTGGATGTCGCCAGGAACATGGTGGATCTCATCGCCAGGACCGCGGAGGAGGAAAATATTTCGAATCTCAAAGCCGTCCTCGGCGACCCGCACTCTCCCAAACTCGCCCCGAATTCAGTGGATGTCGTCTGCATCATCGATGCGTACCACCACTTCGAGTTCCACGAGGACATGCTTGCCGGGATCAAGAAGGCGCTCCGCCCGGAGGGCCTGCTGCTTCTCATCGACTTCAAACGGATCGAGGGCATCTCGCGCGAATTCATCCTCAAGATGGTGCGGGCGGGCGAGGGCACGTTCACGGACGAGTTCCTCAATGCAGGCTTTGACCTTACCGAACGCCGCGATGATATGTTCCCGGAAAACTACCTATTGAAGTTCAAGCACCGCACACCCGCGGCAGCGAGCGTATCCACGGGCCAATAACCAGGCCCAGTGACCTGTCTTCCAAAGCCGCCGGGTTAGATCTTCACGGGCTCGAGCTTCGGCAGCAACACGTGCAACAGCACCCAGGCGATCAGATACATCAACCCAGCGATCACGAATAATGGTCCATAGGACCCGTGCGAAAAATCCAGCCAGTAGCCGATCAGCGGTGAAACCAGCATTCCACCGATTGCTCCTCCAAACCCTCCCAACCCCACTACGGATCCGACGGCGGACCGCGGAAAGACATCCGAGACCAGGGTAAACAGGTTCGCCGACCAGCCCTGGTGCGCGGATGCCGCCAGGCTGATGAGCGCCACCGCCACCCAGACGCGCTCGCCCGTGAACATCAGCATCGAGACGGGCGCCACGGCCACCGCGCAAACGAACATGGCCGTTTTACGAGCCGGTGTCAACGCCCAGCCTCTCTTCAGCAGAGCCGACGACAACCATCCGCCGCCCACCGACCCCGCATCGGCCAGCAGGTAGATGACAATCAGCGGCGGACCTAACTGCGTGATGTCGAGCCCGTACTGCCGGTTCAGGAATCCCGGCGTCCAATACAGGTAGAACCACCAGATGGGGTCGGTGAGAAACTTGCCCATAAGAAACGCCCACGCCGCGCGCTTGCCGAGCAACTTGACATACTTCACCTTGCGCGGAGCTTCCTCTTCGCCGTCGGAAGCAATCCACTGCCTCTCCGCCGCGCTCAGCCTCTTGTGCTCCGCCGGTTCGCGGAAAAGCGTCACCCACGCCACGATCCAGAGAAAGCCGAGACTGCCCGTGACGAGAAATGCGGACCGCCACCCGAACGTCGCGGCCAGATATGGAACCATGAGCGGCGCCACAATGGCGCCCACGTTGGCTCCGCTGTTGAAGATGCCCGTGGCCAGCGCGCGCTCCCGTTTCGGGAACCAATCGGCCACCGTCTTGATCGCCGCCGGAAAGTTCGCCGCCTCGCCGATGCCGAGGCAGAAACGGGCAATCGAGAACTGCGCCGCCGTCCCCGCAAGCGAATGCGCCATGGCCGCCAGCGTCCACACGAACACAGCCCACGCATAACCGGCCCGTGTGCCCAGCCAATCCATCAGGCGTCCGGCCAGCGGCATCATCAGGGCGTAGGCCCCGTTGAACGCGGAGAGCATCCAGCCGAAGTCCGCTTCCGACCAGTTCATCTGCTTTTCGAGAACCGGCTTCAGGATTCCCAACACCTGCCGGTCGATGTAGTTTACGGTGGTGGCGAAGAACAACAATCCGCAGATGTACCAGCGTAAGTGAGGAATTGTGCGCGTATTCGCGGATTGCTTTTCGGCGATCATTTTAACCTGGCCCACGCTTCGAAGTTCGTCCGGAACAGCCGGGTGATGTCATGGTGGATGTCCGCCTGCGTCACGGCGCGCCCGTCCTCCATCAGCAGGCGGTAAGAGTTGGCGAGAACCGGCGTCAGCGTCCGCCGCGTGTTCTTCCATTTATAGATGACCTGTTCGAGCACGCGCGCGTCGGAATGCTGCGGAATGAAACTCGTACCCAGCATCTCCAATCGCTCCCGCGTGATCTCCTCCACCACCGATGGGTTGTTCAGAAACCACCAGCACCCGAACGGCATCAGGTTGCGGAACTTGCGGGCATAGACGCAAAGCTCATGCTGGTTTTCGCGGCTCAACAGGCTGGCCAGAAAACGGTTCGAAGGAAATTCCACGCAGAGGCGCTCGAGCGCGCGCAAGTCCGCTTTCCCTACGCCGTCACCCGCCAGCCGCAAAGCCGGATTCACCTGATAGCGCACGCCGATCATCAGCGACAGCGGAATGTCGAACTCGCGGCAGGCGGGAACCACGGCTTCCTTCAACAGCCGTCCGCGAATGCTCTCCTCGGGGTATTGAAATGTGTCCGGCAAGGAGACAGCCATATACACCGGCTGCATTCTGAGGCGCCAATCCGCAAGGAACCGGCGCACTTCCGCGATGCTCTCTCCCGACGCCTCCGCGTCCACGCTGTAGCCCTTCGCGGCAAGCACCCGCCAGTGATCCGTCCACTTGTTCAAAACGCGATCGAGCCGCAAAACGGGATGAAACTTCCTGTTCCCCCGCGCTCCCGATTCCCACAACGGACCCTCCACCGGGTCCAGCGGATCGTTCGTCATTACGGCTTCGCTGATTCCCGCCAGGCGGAAGACATGATCGATGTGATCTTCCAGCTTCCGGCCGGCGAAATACTCCCGCGCCTCATTCAGATTGGGCCCCCCGGTGGGTAGCCCGAAGGCCCGAAGCACCGCGACAACGCCCCGCGTCGCCTCGGAAACCGGAGCATTCTCGACAAACAACGTCCGCCAGATGAGGTCCGCCTGGCTGCGCTTTGGCATGGCCCAATATTCTTCCGGCGTAACGGAAGACGAACGGAAAAGCTCCGCTTCCAGGTAGTGGTAGGTTACCAGTTCGTCAATGCCCCACAGCCCCAACTCCCCGAGCGCGGGGGAAAAGAGGTGTGTATGCATGTCGATGAACGGGATGCGGGCTAACTCCTCCGCAACCCTGTTCTCTATCGCCTCGGGCTCGAGGGAAGGGCCTGGCGGGAACGCAACGGGCGGTTCCAAGTGGCTGGAAGTGCTCATTAACGATAAGTCTCCAGGATGCGGAGGAGGATGGATCTCCGCATAGAACCAAACTATACGTCCGCGCGCGCGGCGTAGTCAAACCGGAAAGTCGCGGGCGCGTCCGGCGGATTAGAATTGTTTTGTCGGGACACACGAACTTTCGACAGGCAGGATTCATGCTACTACTTGACCGCTATTCTCTCGGCGTGGGCGACCGCTTCGCGCACCAGGCAAAGGCGCAGTTACGCGCCTGCATCCTGGCGGCGGAAAAAGGCATCGCGATCTCCCCCGTGTGGAACAAGTCGTTCCGGGAACACGGGATCGTCGGCTCCCAGCCGCAAAGCGTTCGCGACGCGGCCGACGCGGCGGTGAGGGCCTTGGGCTGGAACAAGCCCTACCATGTCGACGCGGACCACATTAACCTCGACACCGCCGGCGGATTCCTTTCATCAAGCGACTTCTTCACCATCGACGTCGCCTCCGCTATCGGCCAACCCGCCCCCGAAGCGGAAGTGCGGGCGTTCCTGAAGCGGCGCCCCGAATTGTCGGGCGACATGGAGGTGGAGGGATTGGCCACGCCCATCCGGTTTACCCCGGACGGCGTGGCAAGGACCGTCGCCCAGTATCTGGCCGCGGTGATTCAGGCCGGCCGGATCTACCGCCACATCGAGAACCGGAAAGGCGCCGGGACATTCATCACCGAGGTATCCATGGATGAGACCGATGCCCCGCAAACCCCGCCCGAACTGCTCATCATCCTCGCGGCCATTGCCGATTACGGCATCCCCATCCAGACCATCGCCCCCAAGTTCACCGGCCGCTTCAACAAGGGCGTGGATTTCGTGGGCGACCCGGAGGGGTTCGCGCGGGAGTTCTCGGCGGATCTTGCCGTCATCGCCCATGCCGTGAAACGCTATTCCCTTCCGGGCAACCTGAAGCTGAGCGTCCATTCCGGCAGCGACAAGTTCTCCATCTACGGAGCAATTCGCGACGCGGTTGCGCGGACCGGAGCCGGTGTTCACGTGAAAACCGCGGGCACCACCTGGCTCGAGGAGATCATCGGGCTCGCCGAGGCGGGCGGCGAAGGACTAGCGATGTCGAAGGAAGTCTATGCGAAGGCTTATCACGATCGCGATGCCCTCTGCGCTCCCTACGCCGCCGTCATCGACATCGACCCGGCGAGGCTGCCCGCGCCGGAAGATGTGCAAAGTTGGAACTCCGCGCGGATGACCGCCGCCCTGCGCCACGACCAGACGTGCAAAGACTACAACCCGCACATGCGTCAGCTTCTGCACGTTGGCTATAAGGTTGCCGCCAAAATGGGCGCGCGCTACCTGGATGCGCTTGCGGCATGCGAGGAATCCATCTCTCGCAATGTAACGGACAATCTCCTCCACCGGCACATCCTTCGCGTCTTCCCCTCCGGCAGGTAAAGAATTGTTAAGGACCCTGGCCTTGTGTAAACCATTTGCGCCGGCCGCACATCCTTGGGTTAGATCCCATGCAGGGTACACGTTGCGAGGTTCCCAACGAACGAACACTCTCTGATGACGTGCGAATGATGTTGCTGGTGAAGGCCGGCCATGCCGAACAGATGGAAGTGCTGGTGGAGCGGCACCGCCGGAGGCTCATCCAACATCTGAAGCGGATGGTTCGCAACGCGGATATCGCCGAGGAACTGGCGCAGGACGTGTTCCTGAGCGTGTTTCAGGCGCGCGAGCGCTATGAGCCAACCGCCGAGTTCACCACCTGGCTCTTCCGCATTGCGACGAACCGCGCGCTGAAATGGATCCGTAGACAGCGCCTTGCCGGCAGGGAAAGCCTCGAGACCGCTCATCCGGTTCCGGTCTATCAATGGTCGCTCGAACGGACACAGAATCCCGAACGGCTCCACATGGAACGCGAGGCCCGAGGACGGGTACACAAGGCCATTCACGCCCTCCCGCCGCGACAGCGCGATGCCGTCCTGCTCCACAAGTTCGAGGGTTACGACTACAACGAGGTGGCGGAACGGCTCGGTTGCTCGGTTTCGGCCGTAAAATCAATCCTCTTCCGAACCTATCTTTCGCTTCGCCTTCGGCTCCCTGAAAGCGAACTTCAGTAAGGAACCGCGCGATGGATGTTGTGGGCGGCCTCGGATGCGGAGTCAGACCCAAGGCCTGCGCATGGTGGCGCACGGCCCGGTGGCCGGCCACGCGAAACGTCCGGAAGAATCGGGGGGCCCTGCCGCGCGGCGCCTATTCCGGCGGCATCGAGTAGCCGAAGCCGCATTCCACATGCCGCTTCAACGCTTCGATGTCTTCCGCTGCTCCAGCATGTTGTACGCGGTCATTGTATCCACACGGTAACCGCATTGGCGTTCTTGCCATCCGCCGTAAGAACGATATCCACCACTCCGCGCCCGGCAAGCGATTTCGGCAGCAACAGATTCACCTGGTCGAGCCCGGCGAGGGTTGGTTGCGGCCCCGCATAGAGCACCTGCGCCGGGATACCGCCCACATAAGCCTGAACGGTTCCCATCCCCGCGCCGCGGATTCCCGTCCCAAACAAAGCAAGCACATATTGATCGGAACTGGAGCCCAGGTCCAGCGGAAGCGCCGTACAATCCCGTGAAGTACATTCGAACGAGAGTTGCCACGTCTGCGCGCCGGCGGCATCGATGCGAATCCCCACTGCCGCCGCCGTGCCCTGGCCGCTGGCGTTGGCCGTGAACAGGCCCGGCAGCACCCTCGCAATTGCCACCGTTCCCGTGCTCCGCGCCGTGTTTCCGGAACTCACCGTCACGGCCGCTGTCCCCTCACGAGTCCCCACCGGAACAACCATGTTGATCTGGCGTGGCGAAACATAGGAAAGAGGCGCCGTCCGCCTGACGCCGGCGCTGTCGGTGACCGTCACCCGCACCCCGCCGAGTGTCGTGGGCAGCGTGATGCCGCTTGCGGATTCCGTCGCCGCCGTCACGTCCGGCGTGAACAACGTGAGAAGCGAATCCGGAGCCGCAATCCCGTTGGACAGGGTTGCCGAAGAAACCGCACGCAGGGGAAGGACGGCCACCCGGCACGCGTTCCCGCTGTCCACGAACGCTCCCGAGTTCACCACCATCGCCATCTCCGCGAAGACCTTGGCCGGCTCTTTCGGCGAGTCCCATCCGATCGGGCTGGCCCATTCGCTGCCGGCGGCCGGGCATCCCCACGCATTGCACTCGAGCGGGATCAGCAGCGAAGGGTAGTAGACGCTCTGCACCAGTTCATCGCCCGTCACCGGGTCGAGTTCGTAGAGCGACAGGAAGTTGTTGTTACGGGAATACTGGCGCACTTCGTTGCAGCCCCCCTGGTTGTAGGTGGCCGCTCCGGCCGAGGTTGACGGGCAACTCACGGGAATGTCCACGGTCTGCGTCCCGATTACGTTGATTCCCGTCACTGTCGCCTGCTCGGTACACCCGGCTGAGTTGTACAGAGTGCAGTTCGGCGCTTTGTAGAGATCGTGGTTCGTGCAACTGTTCCATTCATACCAGCCGTCGGTGCAGTCCGTGCGGCAGTTGCCCGCGTTATCGCAAATAGGCGTGTTGTGACACCAGCCGTCGAACTGGTGGCCGTCGTGCTTCACGCCGAAATTCGAGGTGACGCCCCAGTTTCCGAACGGCGCGGAGTGAATGGGATTAGGACATTCTGCGGTGATCGCGCCGACCACCCTGCGGTTGCGGTTCAGCCCTGCCACCGACAGCCGGCACACCTGACTGAGCGCCGGCAGGGCGAGCATGAGTCCCAGCACGATCCACATGCGTATTCTTTATAGCACTCCGTGGAAGCGCGCCATCCAATAAGGAAGGATGTAGTCGATTCCGGCGGTCTCGATCTTGCCTTCGCCTCCGCCGTAAAGCAGGAAGGGGCTGCGCTGCCATAGGAAGTCCGTCCGAACGCGCCGCGGAACGGGGATGGGATCGCATGCCCGATCCTCGCCGCAAGCCGCATAGACTCCGCGCAGGTCGATGTAGTCATCGCGGCGCGGCCGTTGGAGCCATTGCTCGAGCAGCGCCCGCGCCTCCTCATCACGCCCCGTATCCGGCCCCCGAATGGCGCGGTCAATCATGTTGAAGTGCGCGTTGCCGTGCCCGTCGATTGTCCGCCGCAGGATCTTGTAAGCGTCTTCGTAATAGCGGTGGTACGTGCGATTCCCTTCCCATCTCACCAGGTGGTAAAACGTCAGCACGTCCAGGTTGAACTTGAAGTAGCTCCCGTGCGGATCAGCCAGTTCGGGAAGGACCGGCGTCGCCGTGAGACTGCCTTCGAAGAAACGGCTCCAGCGGTATTTCGAAGAAAAACGGTCCGGGTTGATTCTCGCGCCGATAGCGAGCAGGCTCAGCTTCTGATCGGGGCGGAGCCAGAACACCGTGCTCACGCTGCCGTCGGGCATGATCACCGCCCAGTTGTCATCGAGCAACCGGTTCAACAGCCGCGTGACCAGATCGCCGATGGCCGACCGCACGCCCGGATCGCCTATCATTTCCCACGCTGCCCCCAACCCGAAAAAAACGCCGATGTACTGGTCGCGCGACGTGTTCCCCACCCACTGGCAGGCGCGTTCGAGGCAGCGGCCTTCGTATATGCCGTGGCGCGATTCCTCCTGAATGAGTCCCCCCGCATAGGGGGAGTCCTTGGGAATATAGCAGCGGGCCAGGCTGTTGTATCCGGTGACGTCCACCAGCCCTTTGATTCCGCGCAGCGCCGCCAGGGCATTGCTCAGCGCCGCGGGATCCTTTGTCACCTGATAGCGGAAGGCTTCGGCCGCCAGGTAATGGCCGGTCCAGATGGCGGAGTCTCCGCACCGCGAATATCCGGTCACGTTGCCTGAAGAGTCGAATACGGGATCGAGAATCGTGCCGAACGGGAGATGGCGCGCCTGAATATTCGCCGAAATGGCGAGCGCATCCTGCTCGGCGGCCGCGGCCGGCAGGCCGCATAGGAAGACACAGATGGCCAGTCGATACAACAATGGAATTACTCCTGAAGGACGCGGCTACTCTCACGATAGCGTCTGCAAACAATCAGGTCAATGGCTTGGCGCGTCAATCGAGAACCAGACCGGGTCGCGAACTTCGATGCCGGCGGCCTCCGCATTGGGATAGCCGCGACCGGGGCGGAAGACATCCCGCTCCACGCCCTCCATCCGGAATCCAAGGGGCTGGTAGAACCGCGGGTTGCCGGCGCCGGCCGTCGCCGTAGCCGCCACGACGCGAGCCGCTCCCGCGGAGAATGCCCGCTCGAGAGCCTTGCGCATGAGTGCCGCGCCCGTCCCTTGGCCCAGCATGTTCTTCGCTACGGCAATCGACTTGACCTCCCATGTCTCGCCGGAGGCGATCAACCGAACATGGCCTACGATTTGCCCCCGGCGCGCCGGGGGGGTCCTGCCGGCCGGAAGATCGCATGGGCCGCACACCCATCAGATCACCTCTGTACATACCGAAAGAACCCCCTACATCTCCACCTTCTTCTTTTCCGCATCCCACCGCGCGCGCCGCCCGTGCTTCAACGACAGGTTCGTCATCTGCACCACCAACGCGGCCTGGAACCCCAGCGCCATCGGGGCCGTCGGCCGTTTCCGCGTGCGCACACACTCCAGGAAATTCCGGACGTGCAGATCTGTTGCATGCCCGAATCCTTTCTCTGAAGTCCGTGTCATCGCCGGGGAATCTTCGGCGCCCTGCAAGTAAACCTTCAACTCCTCGCGCCCGATGTCCATTCGCGCCTTGTCCCCGTCCAACTGGTTCAACTGATCGTTCCGCGACTTGTATTTCATGGCGGCGTAATTGATGGAGAACACCCCGATGAAATCCTCCGGATACTCCGCCGTCACCACCACCGACTCCGGCAGATCGAAGCCTTCCCGGTGCGGTCTTCCCGCCGCCGCCGTCACCGCCAGCGGATAACTTGCCGCCATCAGCATGTGCATTCCGTCATACACGTGCGCGCCCTGGTCCGCCACGATACCCCCGGCGTAATCTGAATAGAAACGCCAATTGCGGAACCGGTCCGGATCCATCGCATGGCGCTTTGCCGGACCCTGCCACTGCTCCCAATCGAGCGGTCCGTCCAGCTTTGTGGCCGGGCGCGAACCCAGGTAGGTGTTCAGCCACCACGACCGCACCATGCGCACGTTGCCGAGCGTTCCCGCCGCCACAATCTTCCGTCCCTCGATATAGAGATCGTAGCTGCGGCGCTGCATGCCCACCTGGATGATCTGCCTGGTGTGCTTCTCGGCCTCCACCAGTTCCACTCCTTCCTCCGGAGTCTGGCAGAGCGGCTTCTCCACATACACGTCTTTGCCCGCCGCGATGGCGTCCAGAACCATGCGATGATGCCAGTGCTCGGGCGTGGCGATCAACACCGCCTGGATGCTTTTGTCGGCCAGCAGATCCTTATAACTCCGATACGCCTTAGGCGCGTCCCGCTGCGCCTTTCGCGCCGCCGACAGCGCTCTCTCGAGATTCGGCTCATACACATCGCAAATGGCATTCACGCGCAGCGCGGGGTCCTTCTGAAACACCGTCATGACGAACGTCCCCCGTCCGCCGCTACCGATCACCCCCAGCGACACCTCGTCTGAAGGCGCGGCCCCGGCCAGGAAAGCGCCTCCCCCGGCCAGTAAAAAGCTTCGTCGTTTCCATGTCATAAACTAAGAGCTTACTCCCCTCCGGAGGCACGAGCGATGCGCAGACGAACCGGCACGCTAGAATCGGAAAGACACATGAAAGCCCTGTTACTCAAGCAATACATGGAATTGGAACTCACTGAGATGCCGGATCCGGCTCCCGGCGACGATGACGTGCTGGTGCGGGTGGGAGC
Source organism: Bryobacterales bacterium (assembly GCA_026954325.1). GTDB lineage: Bacteria > Acidobacteriota > Terriglobia > Bryobacterales > Bryobacteraceae > CADEFT01. The sequence goes on from JAIXKK010000035.1 coordinate 31,312, forward strand.
CTGCGGCATCTGCGGAAGTGACATTCACGGCATCGACGGCAGCACCGGACGGCGCATTCCTCCTCTGGTGATGGGCCACGAAGCAGCGGGAACCATCGCTGAAACCGGCCGCAACGTTACCGCTTACAAGCGCGGCGACCGCGTGACGTTCGATTCCATGGTCTCCTGCGGCAACTGCTTTTTCTGCCGCCGCGGGGAAATCAACCTCTGCGAAAATCGCCAGGTGCTGGGAGTTTCCTGCGGCGATTACCGCCGCCACGGCGCATTTGCCGAATACGTGGCCGTTCCGCAAAACATTCTCTATCCGCTTCCGGACAACCTGCCCTTCGAATACGCGGCCATGATCGAGCCTGTCTCCATCGCCGTGCACGCCGTGAACCTCACGCCGGTGGAACTCGGCGACACGGCGGTGGTTGTCGGCAGCGGCATGATCGGCCTGCTCACCATCCAGGCTGCCCGCATTGCCGGTTGCAGCCGGGTGTTCGCCGTCGACGTCGAGGATTCGAAGCTCGAATTGGCGAAGCAACTCGGCGCGGAGGAAGGCTTCAATCCCCGCGGTTGCGATGTGGTGAAGGAAATTCAAGCCCGCACGGGCGGCCGGGGAGCCGATATCGCCCTCGAAGCCGTGGGCGCCACCGAGCCCATCAGGACCGCCATCGCCGCCGTTCGCAAGGGCGGCGCCGTGACCCTCATCGGCAACATCAAACCCACCATCGAACTGCCGCTCCAGCAGGTGGTGACGCGAGAAGTGCGCCTCCAGGGCTCCTGCGGCTCGTGCGGCGAATATCCCGCCTGCATCGACCTGCTCAGCCGCGGCCTCATTCGCGTCGATCCCTTCATCAGCGCCAAGGTCCCATTAAGTGAGGGAGCCGCCTGGTTCTCGCGGCTCTACAAGAATGAGCCCAATCTGATGAAAGTCATCTTGCAGCCGTAGCCCTGAGCGAGGAAACAGAACATGAGCAATCCGTTTTTTGATCTGAGCGGACGTGTGGCCGTGGTCACCGGCGCCAGCCGCGGTCTGGGCCAGTACTTCGGCCGCGCCCTTGCCCGCGCCGGAGCCGATCTCATCATCACCAGCCGCACGCTGGATTCTCTCAAGCCCTTCCAGCGGGAGATCGAAGCTCTCGGCCGCAACGCAGTGCCGCTCGAACTCGACGTGCGCGATCACGCAAGCATCCAGCGCATGGCCGGGCAGGCCGCCAAAGCCTATCCCAAAATCGACATCCTCGTGAACAACGCCGGCTGCAACGTGCGCAAACCGGCGCTCGAGATCAGCTGGGACGAATGGAACCTCGTGCTTGATACGAATCTCCGCGGGACGTTCTTCGTGGCCCAGGCGATTGCCCGGCAAATGATCCCCCGCGGCTACGGGCGCATCATCAACATCGGCTCGGTCACCAGCGTGTTCGGCTATGCCGGGCTGACGCCGTACACGGCCAGCCGCGGCGGCGTCAAGCAGATGTCCATGAGCCTCGCCGACGATTGGGGCAAGCATGGCATCACGGTAAATTGCCTTGCCCCGGGTTGGTTCCGCACTGAGCAGAACAAGGTGCTCTACGAAAACCAGGAGTGGTACGAATACATCTGCGACCGCATTCCGCTGAGACGTCCCGGCGCTCCCAATGACCTTGATGGAGCGGTGGTGTTCCTGGCCTCGGAAGAGAGCCGCTACATCACCGGCCAGACCCTGCTTGTGGACGGCGGCATCTCCACCGGAGCCACGCGGGCCACTGTGGCGAAGAAGTAGAAAGGCGGTGCGGCGTGTTTGAACGATTTACCGAACGTGCGCGCTGGGCCATGCATTGGGCGCGATCCGAGGCCACCCGCCTCGGCGCCTCACGCTTGTCCTCGGAACATCTCCTCCTCGGCGTCCTGCACGAGGAGAAATCTTTCTTCTATGCCGAGACGGCCGAAGACCTCATCGGCAGGATCGAAAAGACTGTCCCTCGCGGCGGCGCCATTCCCGCCGGCGCGGACATGCCTTTGAGCGATGAAGCGAAGCTGATTCTCTCCACAACCGCACAGGGCGCCGATGGCCTCGCCCACGGCTCCATCGACGTCCTGCACCTTCTCTGGGCCCTCGTCAAACACAAGGAGACTCACGCGGGCCGCCTCCTGGCCGAAGCGGGAATCACCCTCGATCAGGTGCAAGCCGAGATGAAGGAACGCCGATACCACTAGCCCTCACGACCACGGCGGACGAAGCGTATGCCACTTTGTTGCCTTCTCGTAAGCGAGCGCGGCGGCGAGCGGCAGCCCTTCTTCGCACAGCCTTCCTGTGAATACGATCCCCCTCGGCAGCTTTTCGGCGAACCCGCACGGCGTCACCGCCTGCGGATGTCCGGTGAGATTGGTGATAGTGAGGATCTGGCCCGCATAGGGCGGGCTCACCAGCACATCCCAGCCGGCCATGAACCGTTCCATCTCCCGCATCAACAACCGGCGTGCGCGCTGGGCGCGGATGTACTCCACCGCGGGGATCAACCGCGACGACCGGAACGAATTCGGCCAGGCGCCGGGCCCCTGGTCCTTCAACTGATCCAAACCGCCGCCGCGCGTGAGGTCGTCGAACGCTGCGGCCCCTTCCGCGCTGAGAATCGTCAGAAGCGGTCCGGCATCGAAGGGCGGCAGCTCCACGGGGGCCATCCTTGCGCCCGCCTTTTCCAGGTCCGCCAGCGCCCGTTCGTATACCTTTTTCTCCTCGCCCTTCAACCCCTCGAAGTCCTTGTGCAGCACGCCCACTCGCAGACGCGACAGCGGCCGCAGCGCGTCCCATGCGAACGGAGCGTCGATCACCGTCCCGTCCCGCCCGTCCGGTCCGTGGATGGCCCGCAACACCAGCGCGCAATCCTCCGCCGACCGGCAAATCGGCCCAACCTTGTCCATCGTCCAGCTCAACGCCATCGCCCCGTAGCGGCTCACCCGTCCGTAGGTGGGCCGCAACCCCGCTGTTCCGCAGCGTATGGATGGAGAAATGATGGAGCCGAGCGTTTCGGTCCCGAGCGAGAAGCCCACGCAACCCGCCGCGGTCGCCGACGCCGATCCCGCCGACGACCCGCTCGATGTCTGGTCCTGGTCCCATGGCGTCTTCGTCATGCCGCCAAACCAAAGCCCGCCCATCGCGAGAGCGCCCATCGAAAGTTTGGCGAGAAGCACGGCGCCGGCTTTCTCCAGCCTCTCTACCACCGTGGCATCGTAGTCAAACACCTGGTTCCGATACGGTTCGGCGCCCCAGGTCGTGGGGATTCCCTTGACCGCGAAGAGGTCCTTGGCTCCCCACGGGATGCCATGGAGCGGGCCTCGATACCGGCCGCGGCGAATCTCGGCATCGGCCCGCCTGGCCTGCTCCAGGGCCAAGTCCTCCGTAAACGTAATGACGAAATTCAATCGCGGCGCATATTGTTTCAAACGCGCCAGGTACAGACTGGTCAATTCGATCGAGGTGACCCTGCGGCTGCGTACCAGCGCCGCGAGCTGGAGGACAGAAAGAAAGGGAAGCCGGCCATCCTGTTTCCAGTCGCGGGGTATCGTGGGGCGGCTGGTACGGAATACGGCGCTCGCGGGCCATCGCTTCCCCGGCAACCTCGGCGAGAACGTCACTGCCGGTTCCGTGTCAAGCGGCACGTTGATTTTGCGCAGCGCCTCGATGCTCCCCAGCCCACGGTTCACCCGGGGCAGCATCATTTCCAGTTGCGCATCCGGGAATTCGAGGCCCATCAACTTCAGCGCGCTCACCAGCATTTCCTTGCTGATGCGCCGCGCCTGCGCACCCCCGGGCTGTTGTTGCGAACCGGCGCCCGGCGCGGCCGCGGCCAGTACGGCCATCAATCGAACCCACTCGCGGCGGTCCATATATGTAACAAAAAGGAATCCGCAGGCCATTTTGCCGCGTCTGTTTATCGTAGCAGAGTGTTCCTCAAACATCCCTCTTCCTGCCACTACAATAGGGAAAGGCAATTTCCATCTGGAGTGATTGATGCAAATGAAATGGGTTCGACGGGTCCTGTGTACCTTTGTGCCGCTCTGCCTGAGCGCCCAGGATCTGAAGGAGTTCGAGAAAAAGGTTACTGAGTTCACCCTCGGCAACGGCCTGCACTTCATCGTCCTGCGGCGCCCCGAGGCGCCCGTGGCGTCGATGGTGGCCTATGTCAACGTCGGCTCCGCCAACGATCCGGCGGGGAGGACGGGCCTTGCCCACATGCTGGAGCACATGGCCTTCAAAGGCACGGAAACGCTCGGAACCACCAACTGGCCGGAGGAGAAAAAGTGGCTTGCGGACATCGAAGCCATTTATGACAAGCTGGACGCGGAGAAAAACAAAGGCCCGCGCGGCTCCGAGGAAACCATCAAAAAGCTGGAAGCGGAAGTGAAGGCCGCCATCGAGAAGGCGAACAGCTATGTGGATAAGGAAGCCTACTCGAAGGTCATCCAGCAGAACGGCGGCGTAGGCATGAACGCCGGCACCAGTACGGAATCCACCGTCTACTTCTACAGCCTCCCCTCGAACCGCGTCGAACTCTGGTTCCTGCTCACCTCCCAGGTGTTCCGCGAACCCATCATGCGGGAATTCTACAAGGAGCGCGACGTCGTGCGCGAAGAGCGCCGCATGCGCGTCGAATCGAACCCCCAGGGCAAGATGGTGGACGCCCTCATGACCACTTCCTATCTGGCCCACCCCCAGCGCCAGATTGTCGGCTGGGCCAGCGACATTGAAAACCTTCGCGCCAAGGATTCCGCCGCCTTCTTCCGCCAGTATTACGTGCCCTCGAACATGGTGATGGTGATTGCCGGGGATGTCGAACCCGCGGAAATGAAGCGCCTTGCCGGCCAGTATTTCTCGCCCATGCGCACCGGACCGGCGCCGCCGCGCGTGATCACCGAGGAGCCCAGGCAGGAAGGCGAGCGGCGCAGTTTCATCGACACCCCCAGCCAGCCCATGCTGCTGATGGGCTACAAGCGGCCACCGGGAACGGACCCCGATGACGCCCCCCTCACCGTCCTCGCCGGCGCGCTCGCCTCCGGACGCACTGGGATTCTCTACAAGGAACTCGTCGAGCAGAAGCGGATCGCGCTTGCCGCCGCCGCTTCGGAGAATTTCTCCGGCAACAAGTATCCCGGCCTGTTTTTCATGTATTCGCTTCCGGCGGTAGGAAAGACCAACGAGGAGAACGAAAAGGCGATGCTCGAGATCGTCGAGCGCATGAAGAAAGATAAGATCGACGATACGGTGCTGAAGCGTGTCAAAACCAAGGTCCGCGCGGATCTCATTCGCGGTCTCGACAGCAACATGGGCATGGCGCGGCAACTCGCCTCAGCTTATATCCTGTTCGGTGACTGGCGTAAGCTGTTCACGCAAATCGAAGAGGTGAATCAGGTGACCGCGGAAGACGTTCAGCGTGTCGCCAAGACCTATCTCATCGACTCCGCTCGTACCGTTGTTTCCTCGAAAGCCCCCGAAAAAGGAGCCGGCAAATGAGATCTGCCCTCATCCTTACCCTCGCGCTCGCCGTCAGCGCTCCACTCGCTCCCGCCCAGCGCAAGAGCGCGCCCGCCGCGGCGGCACGGTCCTATAAGGACCTGAAATTCAAGTCGCTCCGGGAACTCCGGCTGCCCGAGATTTCGAACTTCACCATGGCGAATGGCATGAAGGTCTATCTTCTCGAGAACCATGAGTTGCCCCTCGTGCGCGGCTCGCTGCGCCTGCATGCGGGGAACATCTACGATCCCTCGGATAAGGCCGGGCTGTCGGATGTCTTCGGTGAGGTCATGCGGACCGGTGGAACCAAAGATAAAACCGGCGACCAGTTGAACGAGTTGCTCGAAGGCATGGCGGCGAGCGTCGAGACCGACATCGGCGAGACCGCCGGCACTGTTTCCTTCAACACGCTCACGGAAAACACCGATACCGTGCTCGCCATCTTCAAGGACATTCTCACCCAGCCCGAATTCCGCCAGGAAAAACTGGATATCGCGAAAAACCAGTATCGCGGCGTCATTGCCCGGCGCAATGATAACGCCGGCGGCATCGCCTCGCGTGAGTTCGAGCGGCTCATCTACGGGCGGAACACGCCATGGGGCCGGCAGATGGAATACGCGACGCTCGACAGCATTACGCGCCAGGACCTCATCAACTTCCATCACCGCTATTTCTTCCCCGCTAACATGGTGCTTGCCATTCAAGGCGACTTCGTCTCTTCCACCATGCGCGAGAAGCTCGAGAAGCTGTTTGCTGAATGGAATCCAAGAGAGCCGCCCGTTCCGCCCGTGCCTCCTGTCACTAACAAGGCAGTGCCCGGCATCTATTTCGCCGAAAAGAAGGACGTGAACCAAACCTCCTTCCGCCTGGGCCACCTCGGCGGCAGGTTCAGCGATAAGGATTATCCGGCGCTCGACGTGATGAATGACATTCTCGGGGGCGGCCAGTTCAGCAGCCGCCTGGTGCAGAAGGTGCGCAGCGATCTCGGCCTGGCATACAACGTGGGTTCGGCCTGGCGCGCAGCCTACGATCACCCCGGCATGTTTCTCATCAGCGGCGGGACGAAATCGCAGTCCACCGTCGAGGCGCTGAAGGCGATCCGCGTGCAGGTGGACCGCATTCGCGACGCCGAGGTGACCGACGAAGAACTCCGCATCGCCAAGGAGAGCACGCTGAACAGCTTCGTCTTCGCCTTCGACTCTCCCGGCAAGGTGCTCAGCCGGCTGATGACTTATGAGTATTACGGCTATCCCAACGATTTCATCTTCCAGTACCAGAAGGCTGTCGCCGCGGTCACCAAGGCCGATGTCTTGCGTGTTGCGAAGGAGTATTTGAAGCCTGAGGATTTCGTCATCGTCGCCGTCGGAAAATCCGAAGATTTCGGCACGCCTCTATCGGCTTTGGGATTGCCCGTCCATAACATCGACCTCACCATTCCCGAGCCGAAACACGAAGCCGTCAAGGCCGATCCGGCTTCCCTGGCCAAGGGCAGGCAACTGCTCGAAGGCCTCCAGAAAGCCGTCGGCGGCGCGGACAAACTGGCGGCCGTCAAGGATTACACGCACACGGCGCAGGTAACGCTCACCGGCGCGCAGGCCGGGCTCAAGGTGACGCAAATCACTAAGGTCATCTATCCACAGATCCGCTTCGAGCAGCAACTGCCTTTTGGCAAGATCATCATCTATTACGACGGCAAAGGCGGCGGATTCATGGTGGGTCCGCAGGGCGCCTCTCCGCTGCCGCCGCAGGCCGCGAAACAGGCGAAGGAGGAGTTGTTCCGCTATCACCCGCTGCTCTGGCTGAGCGATCGGGATCCGGAACGTACAGTAAACGCGACCGGCGGCCACACCGTGGAGATCAGCGACAAGGAGAACAACTGGATTCGTTTGACGCTTGATCCATCAACCGGGCTGATCGCCAAGGCGGCCTACCGCGGTGTCGGCATGACCGGGCCGACCGAGGTGGAGGCAGTTTACGAAGACTGGAAATCCGTGGACGGCATCAAGCTCCCGTACCAGATCAAGATCAGCCAGGGAGGCAAGCCTGCCGCTGAAGTGAGTGTCACCGAGTACAAGCTGAACTCGGGATTGAAACCGGAGGATCTCGCACGGAAGCCATGACGCGGCGGAGTTTGTTGTTCGGATTCGCGGGTTTGCCGGTATTTGCGCAAAGCCGGCAGGAGCGTGGAAAGAAGGTAGTGGAGAGCGCCATCGCCGGGCTCGGCGGCGCCAACTTCACGGGTATGGAAGACCGCGTCGAAGCCGGCCGCGTCTATTCCTTCTATCGCGAACGGCTCAGCGGCCTTTCTCATGCCCGCATTTACACACGCTACCTGACGCGCCCCGAGCCGCCGCGCATCGATTTCTTCGGCCTGCGCGAGCGGCAATCGTTCGGCAAAGACAAGGAGGATAACGCTTCCCTGTTCACCGAAGCGGGCGCGTGGACTATCACCTACCGCGGCGCGCGGCCCATCGCTCCTGAAATTGTGGAGCGATTCCGCGATAGCACCCGGCGCAATGTGTTCTATATCCTGCGGCAGCGCATGGGCGAACCCGGCCTGCTGATCGAACACGAGGGCCAGGATATCGTCGAGAATCAGCCCGTGGATATCATCAACTTCACGGACTCCGAGAACAAGGTGGTGCGGGTCTTTTTTCATACCGGTACCGGACTTCCCGCGCGGCAGGAATACGTGCGCCGCGATGAGAAGACCCGCGACCGGTTTGAAGAGGTCACGCGTTTCGCCAAATACAGGGAGGTGAAGGGCGTGCAGTGGCCCTATCAGATCCAGCGCGAGCGCAACGGCGAAAAGATCTTCGAGATATTCTCGGAGAACGTTCAGATCAACGCGGACTTGAAGGACGACATCTTCACCTTGTCGTCGAAGATCAAGATCCTGCCTCCGGCGCGGTAAGCGCTGCTCATTCCGGCCGCGGACCCACGGTGCTCATATCGATAGGCTGAAAGCCCAGCATCCGCGCGGGAGAATTCTGCCGCACCCGGAAGTCGTAGCTGCCGGCGTTCACGAACAGCGGATCCGCGATCACGGAGTGGGTGTCCTGCCCCGCTGCTTTCCACTCCTCCCAGGTTTTGCCGGCGAAGCGGATCGGCGTGGAGCGCAGATCGTAGTAGATGTTGCGATCCATGCGGAACTGGCCCCCTGTCCAATTGCTTCCCAGGAGCCGCCCCTGATCGAAGAGCACGATGTTGCGTTCGAAGGTGAAGGACAGGTGGGGTTCGGCGCGGCTGCGCATCAACTGGAAATCCCGGTTGAAGGCGAAGATGTTGTTGCGAACCGTATTCTCCTTGCCGTAGTGCTGGTGGAAGCCGGCGCTGGCGCAGCGGTAGACGATGTTGTTCTCAATCAGGATGTGGCTTGATCCTTCATCGGGATAGATGCCCCAACCGCCGTAGGTGAATGAAGAGATATCGTGGATGAGATTGTTGCGGATGACGGCGCCCGGTTGCATGCCCAGCGTGTAGATGCCTCCCATGTCGCTCAGCATCTCCTTGCCGATGTCGTGCAGGTGGTTGTATTCGATCACGTTTTCCTTCGACTGGTTTTCGCCGTAGCCCCAAGTCCACCCGACGCTGATGGCGGTGTAGAAGAGGTCGTGGATGTGGTTGTGGGCGATGTGATTCCGGCTTGCCTGAAGAACGAAGACTCCCACTGCGGGCGGATAGACATAGCCAAGGTGGTGAATGTCGTTGTCGGTGATCTCGTTGTCGAAGTTCCGGTCTTTCTCCTCGGCGCGCAACACCGGTTCGCCGATGCGAATGCCGCCCGCGCCGATGTCATAGATCTGATTGTGAACGATGCGGTTATGATGGCATCCGCGGCCGAATCCGATGGCGTAGTTGCCCAGGTGGCGGAACTGGCATTTCTCAATGGAAATGTTGCCGGCGTTTACGGCTTCGAAGGCGGCGCCCACGGCCACGGCGGCCTGCGTATCGGCGTAGCCGTCGGCGTCCATGGTCCAATCCGTGTGGAGGAACTCCAAGCCGCGGAAGGTCAAGTCCCGCGCTCCGTCGATACGCACCAGTTCCGTCAGCCGTGGAGCGACAAACTCTTCCTTGGCCATATCCTCGCCGGCCAAGGGCCAGTAGGAGACGGTGTTGGATGCGCGGTCGAGCCGCCACTCGCCGGGCGAATCGAGGGCGTCGGGGGCGTTTTCGATGTAGTAGCGGGCATCCTTCTCTTTGTTCGAGGGACGCGGGCCGGATGTCAGCGTGGCCACGTGGGCGGCTTCATCCACGCTCGCAATGGGCATGCGGATGTCCGCCCAGGCGAGCAGGGCCACCACCTCCGTGTCCGTCCCGGCCCACTCCGCCTTGATGTCGGAGCCGCGAAACTTCAGACGGAAGGGCTTGTCCTGCGAACTCGGGCCGTCGATGCGGTAGAAGCCGAAGTTGGGGGTTCGCGCCCGCTGCGCCCGTCGTCCCGATACAAATAGCTGGCGGAATGGCTGCGTCCCGGCGCCGGCGGTCCAGACGGCGCCGGAACCTTTCTTCCAGCCCGTGATCACCCGCCCGCCGCTGAGCAGCACGCGCTCCCCGGGAGCGGCTTCCCAGGTGACGCCGCTGTCCTGGCCCGAGAGAGCAAGAGGTTCCTGGAGGAAATAACGCCCGGCTCGAACGCGCACCGTGAACGGTCCGGATGCTCCGCGGGCGCGCTGCGCGCGAACCGCGTCCCGCGCGGCGGTCAGTGTGGATATCGGGCCGGTCATCGAGACGGTGACGGTCTCGGCGGCGAATAGGGAACAGGAGAGGAAGAAGAGGAGGATTGCTGGCACGTAGCCATTATCTACGTTTCAGCATCTGTTCGAGATGGATGCGGGCGGCTTCCCACATGTAGCCGCCGATGTTGGTCTGGACGGCTTTGCGGATCTGTTCCCGGGCCTTTGCCGCATTGCCCTCGGTTTCCCAGTACAGGCCGAGGTAGAAATAGCCGTAAAAGGCACGGAACCGCTTGTCCTGGAAGGAAGGGGTTCCCGCGTTCATGGCCTGGAGCACGTCCTTTTCCGAGCCGTGGCCTGAATAAAGGGCGTAGAGTTCCATCATCGGCACGCGGTCATCCGGGCCAACCGGAAGCAGCTTGCCGCGCGCCTCCTCCCGTTTGCCGAGCCGGGCCATGCAGAGATACCACCAGGCGGCGTTCTCGACGTCATTGGGATTCACCGCGCGATGGCTTTCAAACTGCCGCCGCCCTTCTTCGAACCTGCCCAGGTAGTAAAGGGCAATGCCGCGCTGCCACAGTTGCGGCGAGGCGGCGGGTTCGAGCCTGGCGGCTTCGTCGAAGTCCTTCACGCCGGCGGCAATCTCCCCGCGGACGAAGCGGTCCATGCCGCGCTCCACCAGGTCGCGCGCCGGTTGGGCGTCGCACAAGCCCGCTGCCAGCAGGCCAATAGAGAACAATTTCACCCCGAGGGGGAAACCCCGGGAAACTCCGCATCTTTCCACTGTCCATTAGGATACCGGGAACTTTTCTCCGCCCGGCGGTGTCTGTAAGATTGAAGCTGGTCCCAGGGAGTAGAATCTAAGTTAGAGGCGTTTTCGTGGCGGATACCACAGTCGGCTTCGCGATAGACTCGCGCGTGGAACAGGCCGCGCCGGCCGATCCGGTATGGCTGCTGGAAGGGCTGCGCACGGGTGATGAAAACGCATACGAGGCTCTAGTCTCCCGCTACCAACAGCCGGTCTACAATCTGGTGTACCGGTTGATGGATGATCCGTCGGATGCGAGCGACGTCGTGCAGGAAGTATTTCTGAAGGTATTTCGCAACGTGAGTTCGTTCCGGGGGAACAGCAGCCTGAAGACCTGGATCTACCGGATTGCGGTGAATGAGGCGCACAATCACCGGCGTTGGTTTGCGCGCCACCGGCGGAGGGAAGTGGGTCTGGAGGGTGAAGAAGAAGGCGCAAGGCCGCTGCAGGATGTGCTTTGCGATTCCGGGCGGTCCCCATACGACCTCGCGGCGGGCAGCGAGACACGCGCGCTGGTGGAGGATGCTCTCACCGGGGTGAACCCCGTCTTTCGCGCGGCCGTGATTCTGCGCGATATGGAAGACATGAGTTACGAGGAGGTTGCGGAAGTTCTACAGGTCTCTATCGGGACTGTGAAATCAAGGATTCTGCGCGGACGCGAAGCACTGCGCAAAACACTGGCTGGCCGGTTGGAGCCGGGACCGGAATTCAGTTGGAAGGCACAGACGGCGGAATGAATATGAGATTGCTGACCGCGTTGTTCTCTCCCCGGAGCTCCCCAGCGTGCTGGCGGGTGGGTTCGCGACTGTCCGGATACGTGGACGGCGTGCTGGCCCATGCCGAGCGGCGGGAAGTTTCGGTACACCTGAGGGAGTGCGGCAAGTGCGCTCTCCGGTATGAAGAGCTTTCGCGAACGCGAGGTCTGGTGAAGAAGCTGCCATCGATGGCTCCTCCATCCGAACTGAGCGTGAGACTGCGGGAGATGGCCTTGCAAGAGGCTGCTTGCCGCAGGAGTATCGCGCACGACGAAAGCATGGCTCAGTTTGCGCTGGAAGGGATGAAGCAGCGCGCGAGCAATCTGATGCGGCCGCTGGCGCTCCCGTTTGCGGGCGGTCTGGTTTCCGCGATGGTGCTGTTCAGCATGCTGGTTCCCTCCTTTCCAGCCGGGACCGCGCGGAATTTGTCCAATGACGTTCCGACCGCCTTCTACCAGGAGCCGAGCGTGAAGAGCGTGGCTCCGTTCAGCATCAGTGACGATGAGATTGTCGTCGAAGTGATGCTGGATGATCAGGGGCAGGTGATCGACTACAGCCTGCCGCAGGGCAAAGTGAATGCGGAGATCCGCAGCGAGATTGAGAACACTCTGCTGTTTGCCCGCTTCACGCCGGCGCTCTCTTTCGGACAGCCCATGGCGGGCAAGTTACTCCTCTCGTTCCGCCGCAGCCGGATTGACGTGAAGGGCTGAGTTTGGGCCAACGGCTCGGACAGCATTTCCTGGTACGCACCTCTATCCTGGATCGCATAGCCAGAGTTGCGTGCGAGGAGCGGGAGCCACTGGTGGTAGAGATCGGCCCAGGGCGGGGGGCGCTCACCGCGTATCTCGTAGAGCGGGCGCAACGAGTGGTGGCGGTGGAGTTAGACCACATTCTGGCGGCTGGGCTGCGGTTGAAGTTCGCCCACGCATCTCAGTTCGAATTGGTGGAGGGCGATGTGCTCGCCGCGGACTTGGGGCAATGGGGGCGGGCCGTGGTGGTGGGCAATCTGCCGTACTACATCACGTCACCGATCCTGGAGCGCGCCCTGGCGCTGGGGCCGCTTCTCAAACGGGCAGTGTTCCTGATGCAGAAGGAAGTGGCGCAGCGTCTGGTGGCCGCGCCGGGGAGCCGCGATTACGGATACCTCAGCGTGCGTACACAGGCGCAGGCCGACGCGCGACTGCTGTTCACCGTGCCGCCGCGGGCATTCCAGCCGCCGCCGAAAGTGGACTCAGGGGCAGTTCTGCTGACCATGCGGCAAACGCCTCTTGTGGAAGATATGCACGGGTTTTTGAAGTTCGCCGCGGCATGCTTTCACCAGAAGCGAAAGAATCTGCGGAACAATCTGACCGCGGTGTACGGGGAGATGGGCGATTTCGCGGAAGCACGCCTGCGGGCGGAGCAACTGAGCCTGGAGCAACTGGCGGATCTGTGGAGGCGGCTGAGGGAGTTGGCCAGCGACCGGGCAATTGGCACGTGAGTAACGAAAGGGACCCGGCCCGCGCCGCGTCCGGCAAGGTTGCGGATGCGGCCGGCGCCGCCGCTGACAGCGGTTCGGCGGTATCGTCCACTTCCACTTCGGCGGTACATCTCCCGTATTCGCCGCCATCGCCGCGCATACGCCTGGATGGTCCGGCCGCCTCCCGGCTGTCCGGGCAACAGGGCGGGGCTGATGAACAAGACAGTTGCGAATCTCATTTTCGCCCTCCTTGCCGAGTGACATCCAAATCGATGCCTCCCGCGAACGGCGGATTTCGCCGGGGAAAGGGGGCGGACCTCTATACTGGTAGTTCATACTTCGAAGTCGAAGGCGCAAGGATTCATGATCATTTTGGGAATTGGGGGCATCATCGGCGAGGCGGCGTGCGCCGTGCTGAAGGACGGCGTGCTGCTGGCGGCGGTGGAGGAGCGAAAGCTTTCGCGGAACCCGCATTCGGGGGAACTGCCGGAACAGGCGCTGGCATATTGTTTGAAACAGGCGAAGGCGGCGGCGTTCGAGGTGGACTGTCTGGCGATGGTGCGGCCGCTGGCGGCGGCTCCGGAGGCGAGGCTGCACCTGGAGCTGCGGCAGCGGTTTCCGAACTGCGAAGTGGTGATGGTGGACCATCACGTGGCGCACGCGGCGGCGGCGTACGGAGTGTCTCCATTCGAAGAGGCGACGGTGTTGACGCTGGACCGGGCGGGAGACTTCCGCTGCGGGGCGCGGTGGCATGCGCAGGGAACGCGGATGCAGATGGAGCGGGAACTGTACTTTCCGGACTCGCTGGGACAACTCTATGGAAGAGTGACGGAACTGCTGGGGTTTGAAGAGGAGGCCGATGAGCACAAGGTGCAGTGGCTTTCGGCATCGGGGGATGACCGGTTCACGGAGTTGTTTCTGGAGATCATCACGGCGGGGAGGAGCGACTGGCCGCGGATTGACCGGACGTTCTTTGACGCGGACCGGATGAGCCAGGGGGCGTTCAGCGCGAAGTTTTATCACCGGCTGGGGTTGGAGGACGGAGAGCCCGTACCGCAGGAGTTGAAGGCGCACGTGGCGGCGGGGGTACAGAGCGCCGTGGAGCAGATGGTGGTGCGGATGGCGGGGAAGGGCGACCACCTTTGCCTGGGCGGCGGGCTGGGGTTGAACGCGATGCTAGTGGCGGCGCTGGAGCGCTGCGGAAACTGGAAGGACGTGTATGTGCAGCCGGCGGCGGGGAACGCGGGGACGGCGATCGGCGGGGCCGTGCATGTATGGCACACAGCGCTTGGCGAATCGAAGCGGGTGCGGATGGAGAGCCTGTTTCTGGGGCCGGAATATAACGCCGAGGAGGTGAAGCAGGTGCTGGAGAACTGCAAGCTGCGGTTCCGGTATCTGCTGACGACGGACGACTTGATAGACAGCGCGGTGGCGGAACTGGGCGAGCACAAGATAGTGGCGTGGATGCAAGGGCGGATGGAGTTCGGGCCGCGGGCATTGGGGAACCGGAGCCTGCTTGCCTCGCCGCTCGATCCCTACTCGACGGAGAATCTGAACGCGTTTGTGAAACACCGCGAAGCATTCCGGAAGTTCGCGGCGTCGGCGCCGGCGGAAGTGGCGGGGGAGTATTTCGAGGTGGGGCCGAATGCCCGGAATCTGGCGACGGTAGGGCGGGTGAAGGCGGCGCACCGGAAGACGTTCGAGAGCGCGATTCTGGGCCGGGACACCGTGCGGGTACACACGGTGAGGGAAGAGGACAACCCGGCGTACTGGCGGCTGCTGCACGCGGCGGGGAAGAAGACGGGGCTGCCGGTGTTGTACAACACCTCGTTCAACCTCTTCGGGGATCCGCTGGTGTGCTCGCCGCGGGACGCCGTGAGGAGTTTCTATTCGTCGGGCGTGGACTCGATGTTCGTGGGTCATTTTTTGTTGCAGAAATAGCGGAGGACACAGATGAAGCCGGTACGTTGGGGCGTGATCGGGGTGGCGAAGATCGCCGTGCGGAAGGTGATTCCGGCGATGCAGAAGAGCGCGCTGACGCCGGTGGTGGCGATAGCTTCGAGGGAGTTGGGGAAGGCGGAGGCGGCGGCGAAGGAGTTGGGGATTCCGAAGGCATACGGATCGTATGCGGAGATGCTGGCGGACCCGGAGATTGACGCGGTGTACAATCCGCTGCCGAACCATCTGCACGCGCCGCTGTCGATGGAAGCGGCGGAGGCGGGCAAGCACGTGTTGTGCGAGAAGCCGATCAGCCTGAACGTGGAAGAGGTGAAGAAGCTGATAGAGGTGCGCGACCGCAAGGGCGTGTGCATCGGCGAGGCGTTCATGGTGCACACGCATCCGCAATGGCTGCGAGCGCGCGAGGTGGCGCAATCGGGACGGATCGGGGCATTGCGGAGCGCATGGGCGCACTTCAGCTATTACATGACGGATCCGGCGAACGTGCGGAACGTTCCGGAGTGGGGCGGCGGGGGGCTGATGGATATCGGCTGCTACCCGATTCACTGCTCGCGGTACGTCTTCGGGGAAGAGCCGCGCCGGGTGATCGGGGCGCTGGAGTATGATCCGCGGATGAAGGTGGACCGGTTGACGTCGGCGATTCTGGAGTATCCGAGCGGGCAGTGCATTTTCACGTGCAGCACACAGATGGCTCCCTGGCAGAGGATGCAATTTCATGGAACGAAGGGGCGTGTGGAGTTGGAGATCCCCTACAACGCGCCGCCGGACCGGCCTTCGCGGATCTTCATTGACGACGGAGGAGATCTGTTCGGGAGCACGATTACGACAGAGGAGTTTCCGGTGTGCGACCAGTACACGATTCAAGGGGAGGCGTTCGCGGCGGCGATCAGAGAAGGGAGTCCCGTGCCGGCGCCGCTCGAAGACGCGCTGAGGAACATGGCGGTGATCGAGGCCATCTTCCGGTCCGCCGCATCCGGGAAGTGGGAAGCGCCGGCGGTCTATTGAGCGCGGACGCAGATGGGGCCTGAGGACCGGGGCGGCAGCGTGTTTGGCGGCGATCATTTGACGATGAGGAGCAGGTGGTTGGGGGCGAAATCGTGTTGTTCGGGGTCAGGATCGGGGACGGCTTGGTTCGCCAGCTCATTTTGAGGGGGCGGAGCAGGAGATCCGGCGGGCTTCGTTTTGTCATTTTTGGAATTTTCGGTTTCCCGGGGTGTGGATGGGGAAGCGGCAGGGGGCGGGCTTTGTTCTGTCACCGGTTCCGACACGGTTTGGGGCGGATCGCCAACCGGGCGGGAGTTCTGAAGCAGACGCAGTTGTTTGATGGCGCGGTAGTAGGAACGCTCGTTGAGGGTTTGGTGGCGGGTGTAGCGTTCGAGTTTGGCGAGGACGGCGGAGTCATCGGAAGCGAGCGGGTCGCCGCCGGTTTCGTCATATAGGGCGCAGGTGAGTTTTTCGATGCGGCGGATGTTCCAGGAGGCGAGGCAGATGCGGCGGAAGAGGTCCTCTTGCCGGACTCCGGCGGGTTGGAGTTCGGCGCGGAGACCGGCAAGGAATTCGCCGTAGCATTGCTGGTCTTCCGGGGCGACGATGGCGAAGGAGGCGGAGAAGCCTTCCTTGAGGGCGTTGCGGCTGGAAGCGGCTTTGCCGGCTTCAGTTTTGGGGCCGGTGGATTGTTTTGCGTTTTCGCGGTTGATTTGGGCGCGGGAGCGGGATTTGTTGAAAAGAGAGCCGAGCATGAGGAGGTTCTCGCTGGGATGGATTTGGACAAGGCCGTTGGCTTATCCGGCTTCAGGGTAACCGATGGCGATCCGGCGGGCGGGGGGCGGCGCGCGGAAAGCAGTTGAATTCATTGAGAAAGATAAAGTCAGAAAGCGTGTGAACGGCTTAATACATCCAGTGCCGCGGCTGATTTGGGAGAATGGAGCGCAGATGAGACTATACGTGTTGCTGTTTTCGGCTCTGGCTTCGGCGCAGACCTATGATCTGGTGATTAGCGGGGGGAGGGTGCTCGATCCGGAGACGCGGTTGGATGCGATTCGGGACATCGGGATCCGGAATGGGCGGATTGCGGCGGTGAGCGCGAGTCCGCTGAAGGGCGGGCGGGTGATCGAGGCCCGGGGGTTGGCGGTGGCTCCGGGGTTTATCGATTTGCACGCGCACGGGCAGGATGTGGAGAACCAGCGGTACCAGGCGCGGGATGGGGTGACGACGGCTCTGGAACTGGAGATCGGGACGTATGACGTGGAGGAGTGGTACGCGCAGCGGGAGGGGAAGCGGTTGATCCACTCGGGGGTGAGCGCGGGGCATGTGCCAGCGCGGATGCATGTGATGCGGGACCCGTCGGTTTCGAGCGGGCTGACGCCTTCGGGGGATGGGGCGCACCGCGCGGCGACGGAGGAGGAGATCACGTTGATGAAGCGGGCGGTGGAGAAGGGGTTGCAGCAGGGGGCGCTTGGGGTGGGGTTTGGGATTCAGTACACGCCGGCGGCTTCGCGGTGGGAGATTCTGGAGATGTTCCGGGTGGCGGGGCGGTTCCATGCTCCGGTGTTCGTGCATATCCGGCACATGGGGGACGCGGCTCCGGATGCGCTGAATGCGCTCGAGGAGGTGCTGGCGGCGGCGGCGGTGACGGGGGCTCCGCTGCACGTGGTGCATATCACGTCGAGCGGGTTGAAGGAGACGCCGAAGCTATTACAAACGATTGGGGAGGCGCGGAAGCGGGGGATGGATGTGACGACGGAGTGCTATCCCTATAACGCGGCGATGACGGAGTTGAACTCGGCGATGTTTGATGAGGGGTGGCAGAAGATTCTGGGCATCAGCTATGACCGACTGGAGTGGACGGCGACGGGGGAGCGGTTGACGGAGGAGACGTTCCGCAAGTACCGGAAGCAGCCGGGGTTGGTGATCATGCACATGATTCCGGACAAGGTGGTGGAGGAGGCGATTTCGAGCCCGCTGACGATGATCGCGAGCGACGGGATTCTGGTGAATGGAAAAGGGCACCCGCGGGGAGCGGGGACGTATGCGCGGACGCTGGGGTACTGGCGCCGGGAGCGGAAGGCGCTGTCTTTGATGGAGGCGGTGGAGAAGATGACGCTGCTGCCGGCGCGGCGCATGGGGTTGAAGAACAAGGGGCGGGTTGAGGCGGGGGCGGATGCGGACCTGACGATCTTCGATCCGGCCACGGTGGGGGACAAGGCGACGTTTGCCGAGCCGGCGCTGGCTTCGGCGGGGATACCGTACGTGATTGTGGCGGGGGTTCCGGTGGTGGTGGAGGGCAAGGTTCAGGAAGGGGTGTTTCCGGGGAAAGCAGTGCGGGCGAGCGTGCGGGAGTAAGGTGGCGCGCTACATATTGTTCTATAAGCCGTATGGGGTTTTGAGCCAGTTTACGCCGGCGCCCGGCTCGGCTCATGGAACGCTGAAGGACTATCTGGACATTCCGGGGATCTATCCGGCGGGGCGATTGGATCATGACAGCGAAGGGTTATTGCTGCTGACGGATGATGGGGCGCTGCAACATCAGTTGACGGCGCCGCGGTTTGGGCATCCGCGAACGTATTGGGTGCAGGTGGAGGGGGTTCCGGGGGAAGAGGCTTTGGAGCGGCTGAGGCGGGGTGTGGAGATACAGGGGGTGCGGACGAAGCCGGCCGAGGCGCGGATGCTCGATGGGGCGCCGGACCTGCCGGCGCGGGAGCCTCCGATCCGGTACCGGAAGTCGGTTCCGGCGAGGTGGCTGGAGATGACGCTGCGGGAGGGGCGGAACCGGCAGGTGCGGAGGATGGCGGCGGCGGTGGGACATCCGGCGCTGCGGTTGGTGCGATGCGCGATTGGGGAGTTGGGGATTGGCGGAATGCGGCCGGGAGAGTGGCGGGAGTTGAGGTGGGAGGAGGTGAGGTTCGGGGAGAGGCGCGGAGCGCGCAGAGACTGATGAGGGCTTTGCGCGCCCGGGCGCCGGCAGACCGGTCACCAGACCAGTTTCAGGCCGAACTGCACCTCACGCGGAGAACGGACGCAATTGACGGCTCCGAAGCCCGTATTGGGATCGGCCTTTGCACCGGCGGTATCGCTGAAAGGGACGAAATCGGTGTTGACGCCGCAGAACTGGGTGTGGTTGAAGGCGTTAAAGAAGTCAGCGCGGAACTGCACTCTCGCGGTTTCGCCGGCGAGTTTACCTCCGAACCAGGGCATTTCAAACTGTTTGAAAATCGAGAGATCCCAGTTATTCATGCCCGGCTGGCGGACGATGCCTTTAGAGGCATTGCCGATGGTTCCAGGCGCCTGGAGGCGGAAGGAATCGGTGTTGAAGTAGCGCAGGAGCGAACGTTCTCCCCGCGGCAGATTGGGAGGGGCCACCAGATTCGGGCGTTCGCATTCGTATCCGAACATGCCGGAGAATCCGCCTTCGGCGCACACGGTCGAGGGGAGTCCGGTACGGAACGCGGTGACGCCGGAAAGCTGCCAGCCGCCCAGAACGGATCTGGACAAGCCCTTCGCGGAGCGGAAGAGGGGCAGTTCCCAGTTATAGTTGAGGGTGAGGGAGTGGCGCTGATCGGCGGACGCGAAACCCTTCTCGAGGGAAGGATTGTAGGCGTCGTAGACGGGCGAATCGATGGCCTCGGAGTCGCGGTTGCTGGTGGTGGAGATGGTCGTGGAGTAGGTATATCCGGCCTGGAGGGTGAGACCCGCGCCGGCGCGATGGGAAAAGAATGACTGTAGTGAGTTGTAGCGCGTGTTGGCGACGCGCTCATTGACGTAGATGTCGGAGAAGCCGAGGTAGGGGCGGACGAGATCGGGGCTGATGTTACCCTCGAAAACATCGAGGCGGAACTGGGGCGGAACCTGATTTATATCGCGGTTTCTGCCCTGATGGATCTGGTGACTGCCGATGTAGCTGACGTCGAGCGTGGTGTCGCCGGCGAAGGCATACTGCACGCCGAAGCTGTACTGGTAACTTTCCGGGGTCTTATAAACCGGATCGAGGGTCTGGAGGAACGCCGGCGCCTGCGGCGTTTGGGGATTGAAAGGAGCGAGCCTGCCCGGGGCGAGGTCAGCGAAGGTCAGGTTGTCGATTTCGACGGTGCGGTTGAAGGGAGGCGGCAGGCCGAGGGCGCTGGTAAGTGATCCGGCGTCGCGGCCGTGATAGATGCCGGCACCGGCGCGGACGACGAATTTCCGATTGCCGAGCGGGGTCCAGGCGATGCCCAGCCGCGGTTCCCAATCGCGATAATGATGCCGAACCAGGGCCGCGCCGGGAATGCCCGGACCGCGGGGTGTGACGATGCCGTTCATCGTGTCGCAGAGGGCGGGATCGACCATGCCCTTGGAGTCGAAGGCGGCGGCGGAGCAACGCGAGCGGGCGTAGAGGCCGGGGTAGAAGTTCGAGATGTTGTTTTCGGCCGAACGGGCCGGGCTGAGATATTGCCAGCGCAAGCCGATGTCGAGAGTGAGACCTGGCCGGATCTTCCAGTTATCAGTGACATAGATGCCCAGATCGGCCAGCCTGCTGGGTACGACATTGGTGGTTTCCTGCTCCTGGTAGGAGCGGATCTTTCCCCGGAGCAGATTCTCGATGGTGCGGAAGCGAAAGTCACCTGCGGTGAAGTCGCCCGAGCCGTTGGCCATCTCGCTCAACTGGCCGGAACTCCAATCGAAGCCAGCCTTGAGGTTGTGCGCGCCGAAGGTGTAGGAGAGGTTATCGCGCAACTGGAGGATGCGCATGTGATTGAGATAATTTGACTGGTGTTTGATGCTGTCGAAGCCGTCGAAGCCGTGGTCGCGGGGCCAGGATCCGCTGGTTTGTGGGAACAACTCGGTGTAGGTGAAACCTTCCCGCGAGAGCAATTTCGGGTCGGAGGTCTTGCCGTCCACCAGTCCGAAGGGGCGGCCGTCATAGCCAAACTGCAGGTCGTTGAGCAGGTGGGGCGTGATGATGTCGGTCAGATTCACGGCCACGTTTTTGCCGGTGTAGAACAGGTCGCTGTTGACGGAGGGGAAGGCGTCGTCGGTCCAGGCTCCCTGGTAGTTGGTAGCGCTTTGGTTTTCCTGAATTACGCGGAACATCAAACGGGCCCTATCGCCGAAGTTGTGATCCCACCGTCCCATCGTCTGGTTGTGCACGAGGTAGGCG
>JAIXKK010000040.1 GCA_026954325.1 Bryobacterales bacterium
GGCGTGGACTGTCCGCGGCATTCGCCGCGCTCGGCTCGCTCGAAGCGGCCGTGAAGCCGGTGCGCATTCGCGACGTGGACGTCTTTGCCATTCACATCCCCATCACGAAGGAAGAAACCGAGGCTGGGCTCTACAACAGTTACAGCGTCGCCAAGGTGGTTACGGACGCCGGGGTAACCGGCTATTCCTTCGCCGGACCCTCGCCAAAAGAATTGCCCGCGGTGAAGCAACTCCTCGCCGGCAAGGACCTCTTCGCCGTAGACCACCATCTTCGCGCCGGGCTCGGACGCTACGGCGGAGTGGAACACGCCATTTGGGATGCCATCGGAAAGATCGCCGGCCAGCCTGTCTACCGGCTGCTGGGAGGCGCCGGCGATCGCGCCCGCGCCTACATCACGTGTGTCTGGAAGGGCAATGCGGACCAGGCGCAGGTCCCCTATCGCGACCAGGTGGAACAGGCGCTGCGCATCCAGAAGGCCGGATTCCACGGCATGAAGATTCGCGCCTGGCGGCCCAATCCGATGGACGACGTGGAGGTGGCGCGGGAAATTCTGGCGGCCACGGGCAAGGGCTTCCATCTCATGTATGACCGGACCGCCCATGCGCCCGTGGACATGGCCGGACAACAGATTTGGGATTTCGAAACAGGCCTCAAGGTGGCTAGAGGTCTGCAAGCGGCCGGCGCCTACTGGCTGGAAGAACCCTTCGCTCGGGACGACTACGAGACCCCTGCCCGGCTTGCCGCCGCCGTCGATATACTCATCACGGGCGGCGAAGGCTATTCGGGTCTCGAGCCCTTCCGCCAGTGTCTGCTCCGCCGCACCTACGACATTGTACAACCCGAAGGACGCGGCTCCGGCGGCATCTTCATGTGCCGCAAGGTGGCGATGTTGGCCGAGTCGTTTCACGTTCCCTGCATTCTCCACGGCACAATGAGTCTGATGCTGGCCGGATGGCTCCAGGCGACGCTCGCCATCGGCAGCCCGTGGCAGGAGGTAGCCCTGGTCACTCCGCCCCTGCTTCCCGCCGAGCAATGGGCGCCGGCGCTGAAAGTTCTCCGAAGCAAGACGCTGTTCGACGTGCGGGACGGCTATCTGCTCGCGCCTCAGTATCCCGGCCTCGGCCTGGATATCGACGAGGAAGCTCTCGAGAAATACCGGGTAAGGTCATAACAATTCACTGAAGAAGCGGCCAACGTTGCGCTTTCGATTCCAGCCTCCGCCGCGTCTCCAGTCCGGGCGCGGAACAGAACGGAACAGAACGGAACGCGTGCAACGGGTGTACTTCCGCGCCAAGGGCCTGACGCCGGCTCCTACACCAGCGGAGCCTTCCGGAGGTTTCATCCACCGCGCGGTCACAACGAATCCACAAAAAATATGCAGGCGGCAAACGCTATAGATATCAGATAAGTACATCCTCTCTGCTGCCTCTTCTCCGGGGAAAACCTTCGCAAGGCGTCGTAAAGTGAAGCCGTGACCGGCCGCTGGCCGGCAAAGTAAGGTATCCCATGACCGGCTCTGAAAATAAGCCCAACATCACCCCGAGGCGGCGCCCTTCCCTCACCGGAGGTAAACGCCGCAATCACTCAATTTTCCAACTGAACCGATTGTGTATCCCGATCTTCCGTCCTTCAACCTCTAATTCTGCGCAAAGGAACTTCCAATGACTCCCGGAAAAACTAAAGCCGAGACCGCCCGAGAGAACGGAGCCAAATCGAAAGGCCCTGTCACGGCCGAAGGTAAACGTATCGCGTCCCTGAATGGGTGGAAACACGGCCTCACGGCCAATTCCATCCGTTTGGAACCCGGCGAATCCGCAAACCAGTGTCTTCACCTGCACCGTGCCGCCTATGGCCGGTTTCTCCCTTCGACCCCCGAAGAGGCCGCGCGCGTCGGCCAGTTATGTGTTTCCCTCTGGCTTCTGCGCCGCGTCGCACGCGAGGAAACCGCCGCGCTCCGGGTGAACCTCCCTCCGGAGCAGACTCCGGACCCCCGCCTTGCGTGGGCCCGTGCCTTCGAAGCCTGGACACAGACGGGCGATTCCTTCCACAAACTCCTGAAATACGAGTCCTACAACGTAAGCCGGCTCAGAAGAGCCATCGCTGCGCAGACTCTCACCCGCTCGCCGAAATCGTGAATCCTGCTCTCTGCTAGCATGATGGGATGGATGACCCTGAGGGGCAGGGAGCAGTTACTCGTCTCCTGAATGAGTGGCAGCAGGGCGACCCCGAATCCTACACCAAGATCTCCAAGCTCATCCACGCCGAATTGCACCGTATCGCCGAAAGCTACCTCCGCCGTTTTCCGAACGCCACGCTCCAGCCCACCGAATTGATGAACGAGGCCTACATCCGCCTCACCGGCCAGAACGCCACCTACAACGGACGCCGGCACTTCTATGCCCTCGCCGCGAAAGTGATGCGCCAGCTGCTTGTGGACCGCGCGCGGGCGCGCAAGGCCGCCAAGCGCGGAGGCGGAGCCGCCCCCGAATCCTTCGAAGCCCGCATCGCCGGCGAGGTCAGCCGCATCGAAGAGTTTCTCATGCTCGACGAAGTCCTGACACGCCTCGCCGCGGAAGAACCGCGCCTCGCCCAGATCGTCGAACTCCGCTATTTCGGCGGTCTCACCGGCGTCGAAATCTCCGAAATCCTCGCCATCCCCGCCTGGCAGGTGAGCCGTGAGCAGCGGCTCGCCGAGGCATGGCTGAAACGCGCTCTCGGTTCCGCCTGATTGCCGTTCTCGGGCGCATCCCTCCAGCGTGTCAATACAATAGGATAAGAATGCTCAAATACCTGAAAGATCTTTGGAATGACTCAGACGCCGCCGCGCTCGGCGACGATCCGCTCGAGTCCTTGCGCTACCGCTCTAATCTCCTCGGAGCCGACCTCCGGATTACGAATTTTGGAGGAGGCAACACCAGTTCGAAATACGAAGTCACCGACCCGCTCACTGGCAAGCCCACGCGCGTCATGGCCGTGAAAGGCAGCGGCGGAGACCTCGGCAGCATCGCCCGCGGCGGATTCGCCGTGCTCTACATGGACCGTCTGTCACAACTCGAAAACGTCTACCGCGGCGAGCAGTTCGAGGACGACATGGTCGGCATGTATCCCTCCTGCGCCTTCGCCGGAAACACCGTCGCCACCTCCATCGACACCCCGCTCCACGGATTCCTCCCCTTCGATCACGTCGATCACCTCCACCCCGATTGGGCCATCGCCATGGCCGCCAGCCGCAACGGTAAGCAAAAAATGGAGGAGTTCAACCAGCGCTTCCATCACCGCCTGGTGTGGCTCCCCTGGCAGCGCCCCGGTTTCGAACTCGGCCTCATGCTGCGCCAGGCCGTAACAGACAACCCCGCTTGCGACGGTATCGTTCTCGGCAGCCACGGCCTCTTCACCTGGGGCGACACCCAGCGCGAATGCTACCTCAACAGCGTCACCATCATTGATCAACTGGGCGAACTGGTCCAGGAAAGCGGCAACGGCAAGGTCATCTTCGGTGGGCCGCGCTGCGCCACACGGCATGATGCCCATCAGGTAGCGGCGGAGATTCTCCCCAAAATCCGCGGCCGCGTGGGAGCCTCCCGCCGCGGCATCGGCCATTTCGACGGCGCCCCCGAAGCCCTCGAATACATCAACTCCAACTGGGCCCGCGAACTTGCGGCCCTGGGAACCTCCTGTCCCGATCACTTCCTGCGCACTCGCATCAGCCCCCTCGTCGTCGATTGGAATCCCCAGACAACAGACCTTTCCGAATTCGACCATGCCCTGGATACCGGCTTGCGCCAATATCGCAAGGACTACCTCGCCTATTACGAAGCGCACAAGGAAGCCGGTTCCCCTCCGCTCCGCGACCAGAACCCCACTGTCGTCCTTATCCCCGGCGTCGGCATGGTTTCCTTCGGCCGCTCAAAGAAAGAGGCCCGCATCACCGGCGAGTTCTACCGCAACGCCATCCGCGTCATGATGGGAGCCAACGGCATGGAAGACGCCGCCGCGGCGGACAGCCCTCTCCCGCACGCCAAGGATCCATCCCGCGCCGGCGAGTTCACCAGCTTCCACAACTACGTCGCCCTCCCGCGCCGTGAGGCCTTCCGCATCGAGTACTGGCAACTCGAGGAGGCCAAACTCCGCCGCATGCCCCCCGAAAAGGAGTTCTCCCGCAAGATCGTACTCATCGTCGGCGGCGGCAGCGGAGTCGGTCGCTCCACGGCGCTCAAACTCGCCGCCGAAGGCGCGCACCTGATGATCGCCGACATCAACGAGGAGTCCGCCCACGACACCGCGCGTCTGTGCACGAAGTTCGACCGCGAAGCAGTGGCGTACTGCAAAGTGGACTTGCGGAACCATGCCTCCATCAGCTCCGCCATCCGCCACACCGTGATGCAGTTCGGCGGGCTCGACGTGGTCATCAACACCGCCGCGGTCTTCATCCCTCCCGATTCGCGCGGCGGCATCTCCGAAGACAACTGGCGCATCACCCTCGATGTCAACGTCACCGGCAACTACTTCCTCGCCAGGGAAGCGCACCACGTCTTCTCCTCCCAGGGCCTGACGGCGAACATCGTACTCACCGGCTCCGCCAACGCCGTCGTCCCCAAGAAGGGCAGCGAAGCTTACGACGTCAGCAAAGCCGCGGTCAATCACCTCATCGGCGAACTGGCCGTCGGCCTGGCCCCCCTCGTCCGCGTGAACGGCATCGCCCCGGCAACCGTGGTGGAAGGCTCCACCATGTTTCCCCGCGAGCGCGTCATCAGTTCGCTCGCCAAATACAAGCTGCCCTACAAAGAGGAGGAGACCACCGACACCCTGCGCTCCCGCCTCGCCAATTACTACGCCAGCCGCACCCTGCTCAAGGAGCCCATCCTCCCCGATCACTGCGCCGACTCCATCATCTTCCTCGCCAGTGATCGCAGCCTCCGCACCACCGGAACCGTCATCCCGGTCGACGCCGGACTCGCCGAGGCCTTCCTCCGCTAGTCCAGCACCTTCAGGGAAACGACGACGAAAATCGCACTTTCGTCGTCAATTCCCGAAACCTTGCCAAGCACGGATTTCTGCCCTTCCTTGAAATCCCCGGCCGTGTTCAGGCCCACCTCCATGAACTGATAGGTCGCTGCGTCGCGGACTGTATAAGGGATTCTGAAGCCGATGTTCATCCGGTAAAACCGCACATAGCGGCCCGTGTCTCTTCGGCTGACCGATTCCGGATGGATACGGATCTGCGCCGTGGCGAAGGGAGCTTGTGCGCTTCCCTGGGTGTTCGGCAGGCGCATCGTTTGTTCTGTATCCTTATCGAGATCCTTCAACTCGCCGGATGGGCGCGCGGCCCGCGCCCTGTCCAGACAGAGATTCACGGTCACCTTGTAGAGCCACGCCCCCAAGGCAGCCTCGGCCGGGAATCTCAACCCATGGCGATGCAGCCGCACAAACGCTTCCTGTACCACATCCTCGGTATCTTTTTACGTGAGCAACCCTGCCGCCATCGAGGTGATCTCCTCGCCGATGGCGAGCGAACTCGTGGCCCCAGGGCTTGGCGCGTTGACCACGTGCAGCGCGCGGCGCGCCTTGACGAAGTGGAAGTCCTGAACCAGATCCCCGTTCGGGCTCATGGCCTGGGCGCGGACCCCGGCCCCGCCAGCCTCCAGGTCGTCCACGCGGATCTCCGGAACCAGCTTCTGGAGCGACTCGCAAAACAACTGCTTGCTGAACGACCGGCGCAGTTCATCAAAGCACATCCTCGGATAGCGCCTGAGGAAATTCCACAGGCCCGGATAGCTCAGCGCATCCCAGAGATCGCCCGGCTTGATATCGGACTTGCGGTAGCCCTCTCGCGCAAAGGCGAGTACGGCATTCGGTCCGCACTCTACTCCCCCGTGGATGAGCCGCGTATAGTGGACGCCGAGAAAAGGGAATTTCGGATCCGGGACAGGATATATCAGATGGCGCACCAGACTCTGGCGCTCCGGGCGGAGCTTGTAATACTCGCCGCGAAAGGGTACGATGCGTACTTCGCGGCGGTTTCCGGTCATCTCCGTGACCCGGTCCGAATACAGTCCCGCGCAGTTGATCAGCAGTGCGCCCGCGTGCTCGCCTTTCGTGGTCTCCACCACCCACCCATCGGGGGCCGCACGGCATTTCATGGCTCGGGCGCCGGTGAGCACGCGGCCCCCGTTGGACTCGATAATCTTCACCAGCGTGGCCGCTACCGCCGCGTAATCGACAATACCTTCCTGTGGGACGCGCAGCGCCGCAATGCCGCCGGCGTGCGGCTCAATCTCGCGGAACTCCTCGCGTGTCATCCAGCGC
>JAIXKK010000094.1 GCA_026954325.1 Bryobacterales bacterium
TCCAAAACAACCTGCGGCTCGTCCGCTTCTCGTTTTAATAAACTCCCGCTAGTGCTGCTTGGGGAGCTGATGAGCGGAGGTTAGAAAGAGCAGCGTTCGGTAGAATCTCACAATGGCTGACAAATCTCGCGAGCGCGCTCTGGAAGGCGCGCTCTTTCGTTTGTATGAGCAATGGCGTGACGTTCTGGGGTATCGCGCGGAACGCTTCCGCCAGACAATCGCCTGGTTGCCAGAGGTATAAAGGTGGCATTGCTGCCGTGCGAGGTGTGCTTTTAAAGCCCGGAACTGGTGGCTTTCAGTTCTTGAGAAAAGCGAACCGGCTTGATCTCACCGTCGAGAATCTTGTCTTGCATCCTCACTGGGCTGATCTCTTCGATGATACGGACAGGAAACTCGCAAAGCAGAAAATCAAGTCAAAGTAACCCACTGCCGGCGACTCCTTGAAGAAGATCTCTCACGAGTCTGAAAAGGGACCACTACCTGGCGGAGGCAATTTCGTTCTTGAGGAACGGGGAAGAGATGGCCGAGCCGGTTACGCGGGCGGGGAGTTGAGGGTGGGTGGTTTTCGATGCCTTCATGGAGCAGCATCCTGATGCAGGGGAGTCTTTTGCGAAAGGCGAGGTCTTTGGCGGATCTTAAATTAAAAGGCGAGGCGAGATACGTCAGGACGCATTTGCAGTGTGAAGAAAACAGCCAGGAGGCCTGTCCTACTTTGCTTTGCTCTACGCCACGCCCATTTTTTCGAGCTTTCGGTAGAGGGTTTTGCGTTCGATGCCGAGGATTTTGGCGGCGCGGCTCTTGTTGCCTCCGGTGGCGGCGAGGACTTTGCGGATCTGGTCGGCTTCGGTGTCGGCGAGGCTTTCGCCGGCGTTTTCCTTGGAGGAGAGGGAGGCGATGGCGTCGAGGACGGCCTCTTCATCGATGCGGTATTGAGGGGCGAGGATGGTGAGGCGCTCGATCATGTGCTGGAGCTGGCGGACGTTGCCGGGCCAGGAGTATTCCTGGAGGGAGCGCATGCCGGATTCGGTGATGCGGGCGTCAAGACTGTAACGCTCGTTGGCGCGGCGGAGGAAGAAGATGGCGAGCAGGGGGATGTCGCCGCGGCGTTCGCGGAGGGCGGGGAGGCGGATGGGGACGACGTTGAGGCGGTAGAAGAGATCCTCGCGGAATTTCTTGTCTTCGACGAGTTTGCCGAGGTCGCGGTTGGTGGCGGCGATGACGCGGACATCGACGCGCTTGGGGCGGGCCGCGCCGAGGGGTTTGATCTCCCTCTCCTGGAGGAAGCGCAGGAGGCGGAGTTGGAAGCCGGGGTCGATGTCGCCGATCTCGTCGAGGAAGACGGTGCCGTTGTTGGCGGCTTCGAAGGCTCCGATGCGGTCGCGGTCGGCTCCGGTGTAGGCGCCGCGGAGGGCTCCGAAGAGTTCGCTTTCGAGCAGGGACGCGGCGATGGAGGCGCAATCGACGGGGACGAAGGACTGCTGGGCGCGGGAACTGTAGTTGTGGATCATGCGGGCGACAAGTTCCTTGCCGGTGCCGGTTTCGCCCTGAATAAGGACGGTGGCGTCGGTGGGGGCGGCCTTGGTGATGGTCTTGTAGACCTCGATCATGGTGGGGGAACTGCCGATCATTTCGCTGACCGGGAGGTCGTCGATGTCGGTGTCTTCGTCGGAGGATTTGAGGGCGGCGGCTTCGGCGCGCTTGACCACTTCGAGCATGTGGTCGAGGTCGAAGGGCTTGGCGACGTAATCGAAGGCTCCGCGGCGGGTGGACTCCATGACGGTTTCGATGGAGCCGCGTCCGCTCATGAGGATGACGGCGCAATCGGGGTTGGCGGATTTGGCGGCGTTGAGAATATCGAGACCGGTGCGCTCGTCGAGGTAGACATCGCTGATGACGAGCGGGTAGCCGCCGTTGTCGAGGAGGCGGAAGGCCTCCGAGGTGGAGGCCGCCTCATCGACCTCATAGCCTTCGCAATCGCGGAGAAACGTAATCAACGTCTCGCGTACGGAATGATCATCTTCCACGATCAGAATTCGCCGCAATCCGGTCATCCTTTGACTTCAGCCGCCGGTTTGGCGGCATGTAACGGGACAATAATGGTGAAACAGGAACCTCTTCCGGGCGCGCTCGAGACTTCCATGCGCCCGCCATGGTGTTCCACGATCTGGTGGACGATGGAGAGGCCGATGCCTGTTCCGGCTTCGCCGCTCTTTTCCGCGCTCCTGGTGCGATAGAACTTGGTGCCGATTCGCTTCAACTCCTTCTCGTCCATACCGATGCCCTGGTCCCGCACCGCCAGATGGAGACGGTCCCCTTTGCGGCTGGCGGTGACCAGGACCTGTGTCTCCGGCGGAGAGTACTTCACGGCATTCGTGATCAGATTATATACAGCGTACTCCATTAGCTCGCGATCGCCTAGCAACTCTTCGGGCGAGAGTTCGCCGGCGTCGAGATGGATGCGTTTTTTCTCGGCGAGAGGCCGGGCGCGCTCGAGGCAGACGATGATGACGTCCCGGGCGGAGAAGGGCTCACGCTTCAACTCCATCCGGCCTTCGCCGAGGCGTTCGACATCGAGGAAAGCCTGGATCATGCGGGCGAGACGCTTCGATTCGGAGTTGATCATCTGGGCGATCTGCCTGCGCTTCTCTTCGCTGAGGTTGTAGCGGCTCATGAGTTCGCTCGAACCCTGGATGGCGGTGAGCGGGGAGCGCATTTCGTGGGAGACGAAGTGGATGGCCTGCTGATAGCGGGAGCGGTCGGCTTCGGATTTCGAGAGCTGTTTGCGAGTGACGGAATACTGCCAGGCGGCGCAGCAGATGACGGAGAGCCAGGCGCTGGCGGCGGGGGCGAGGAGGGGAAAGATGATGCCGCTCTGGAAGAGCAGGTGGGGCAAGGAGTGTGCCCAGAGGATCTGGATGGCGCCCACGCCGTAGGCCTGCCATCCGGTGAGGAATGCGAAGACGGTGGCGGTGACCATGGCGAGCATGAGGCAGGCGAGCACGATGCTCACGTTACTGGCGGGCCAGAGGTATTCCTTTTGGGCGATGGTTTCGTAGATGTGGGCGTGGATCTCGACGCCGGGCATGGGGGTGATGGTGGAGACGGGAGTCATCAGGCGGTCGCGGGCCTGGGACTGGCTGGTGACTCCCACGAAGACGACCTTACCGGTGAGTTTGCGGGCGGAACCGGGCTCTTCGAGCAACTGGCGGATGGAGACGCGCGGGATGGGCCGGCCGCGGTAGCGGATGAACATGGGGCGTCCGCGGTTGCCGCGGCGGGGGACGGGGATGCGGATGCCGCCGATCTTGAGATCGGCGTCGGATTCGATGATGTCCCGGGCTCCGCGGGAGAGGCGGAAGGCGTCGAGGGCGAGGGCCCAGTGGCGGACGCGGTTGCCGGCCTTCTCGAGTTGGACTTCGCGGACGATGCCGTCGTAGCGGTCAGGGTCGGCGTGGACATGGCCGACGGCTTTGGCGGCGGGGCTGAAGAGCGCATAGGGTTCCTCCCACTGATCGGCGTTCGGGACGAGGTCGGAGGAGAGGACGAGGTTTGGGATGCGGCTCAAGGCGGCGGCGAGGGTTTGGTCCTGATCTTTGCCGGACTCCTCGGCGAGGATGAGGTCGATGGCGACGGCGCGCGGGTTGGCGGGGGCGAGTTTGTCGAGGGCGAGGGCGAGAGTGCGGCGGAGGTTGCGGGCGCCGCCGTACTTGAGGAGGGTGAGGTCGTCGATTTCGAGGATCGCGGATTCGAGGGCGGGTTCGGCGGGCGGGTAGAGGCGGAGGGTCCAATCGTAGTGGTAATTATCGATGCGTCCGGCGAGCGGGGTCCAGCCGGCGATGAGGGCGAAGGCGAGACAAAGGGCGGCGATCAGGTAGTAGGGCAGGATGGGGCGCGAGACGGGTTTCGGCATTTACTTCGCCAGCCGTCTTTCGATTTCCGCGGCGTCGCGGGGGAGGGCGGAGGAGAGTACTTTGGCGCCGTGGGCGGTGACCAGCACCATGTCTTCGATGCGGATGCCGATGTTTTCCTCGGGGATGTACACGCCTGGTTCGATAGTGATGACATTGCCGGGTTCGAGGGGTTCGCCGGGAGCGGCGGCGTCGTGGACTTCGAGGCCGACGTGGTGGCCGATGCCATGGATGAAGTACTTGCTGAGCGACTGGCCGTTGATTTGGGGGCCGTGCTGGTCCATATAGTCGCGGGCGGCCTGGATGACGGCTCCGCGGGGGCCGAGGGATTCGCCGGGTTTGACGGCGGCGATGGCGGCCTTCTGGGCTCCGAGAACGGCTTCATAGAGTTCGCGCTGGCGGGCGTTGAAACGGCCGCCGACGGGGATGGTGCGGGTGATGTCGGCGGCGTAGCAGGCGCATTCGGCTCCGACATCGATGAGCAGGAGTTCGCCGCGATCCATGTGGCGGCGGTTGGCGCTGTAGTGAAGGATGGCGCTATCGGGTCCGGCTCCGACGACGGGGCGGTAGGCATTGCGCTCACAGCCGCGCTCGAGGATGGCGCCCGTCATGGTGGCGGCGATCTGGTATTCGTAGAGGCCGGGTCTGGCCCGCTTCCAGGCGGCAAGGTGCGCCTCGATGGAGACGTCGATGGAGCGCTGGAGCATATCGATTTCACGCGGGGACTTGGTCATGCGGAGGCGCGTGATGGCCGGGCCCGCGTCGGCCCATTCCGCGTTCGGAAGGACACGCTTGACGGCGCCGGCCGAGGAGGTTTGGGTGAGGGTGTGGAGTTTCGGCAGGTCAGCGGCGAGGCGGCGGACTTCGCTCTCCCAGATATCGGCGCTGAGAATGCGGGAGATTCCGGTGAGGGCTTCGACGCCGTTGTCGCCGGCGGCGGCGCGGCGGCCTTCGTAGCGTTCGTTGCGTTCGTTGTGCGGCGGGAGAAAGAGGATTTCGTTGGGCTCGGCGGATTCGGGGAGGAGGAGGAGAACGGCGCTCGGCTCGGACCAGCCGGTGAGGTAGTAGAAATTCGGCTCCTGGAGCATGGGACTGCGGGGGTCCGAGGAGGTATCGGGGCCGGCGAGCAGGACGATGGCCGAGTTGGGAAGGGCCTGGCGAAGGCGGGTGCGGCGCTGCTGGTATTCGCTGTGGGACACCGATAGCGCCGCGAGCAGGAGCAGCACCGGCAGGGAGGGCATTCCTTATCCAAATTACCGCATCGAGTACAATGCGGTTTTCCATGGTATGGGCACTGATTGTCTTGGCGCTGCTGCTGGCCACGTTGTCGTTGTACGGGGAAGGAGCGCGGGCGAGGTACTGGCGCGAGCGTGGGAGCGCGCCGCTGGAAGGGAACTGGCCGGCAGCCACGGTGATTGTACCCGTGAAGGGGGAGGATGAGGGGCTACGAGAAAATCTGGCCTCGCTGGCGCTGCTCGATTATCCGGACTATGAATTGATAGTAGTTTCGCGCGGCGCGGAGGATGTGCCGCCGGGCGTGGCGCCGGATCGCGCGCGACTGGTGTACGCGGGAGAAGGCAGTGGGGAGACCGGGGACAAGATCAACAATCTGCTGGCGGCGGTGCGGGCGGCGCGGAAAGAATCCGTGGTGTTTGCATTTGCGGACTCCGATGGGCGCGTCTCCGCGGCGTGGCTGCGCGCGCTGGTGGCGGCGTTAGAGGAAGAGCGCGCGGGTGCGGCTACGGGGTACCGGTGGCACGTGCCGCAGCCGGTGGATTTCTGGAGCCTGCTGCGGAGCGTGTGGAACGGGGTGATCGCGGACGGGATGGGCCCCGGGGAACCGCGCTTCTGCTGGGGCGGGGCGATGGCGGTGAGGCGGGAGACGTTCGAGCGCCTGGACATTTCCGGGTGGTGGAAAGGCGCCGTGAGCGACGACTACCGGCTGAGCGAGGCGGTGAGGGCGGCGGGGATGAGGATCGTGTTCGCGCCGGGGGCGATGGTGGCGGCGGCGGACCATACGGGCGGGATGGAATTTTTAGGATGGATCACGCGGCAGATGCGGATTACTCGCTTTTATGCGCCGGGATTATGGCGGCTGGCGCTGGCGGCGCACGTGGTGTACTGCGCCGCCATGGTGGGGGCCGGGTGGCTGGCGTGGCGGGGATCGTGGATGGCGGGTCTGGCGTTGGCGTGGCAATTGGGGATTGGGATGTGGAAGGGGTGGCGGAGGAAGGAAAATGCGCGGGGGGTGATGCGGGAGCATGAGGGGTGGTTTCGCCGATGGGGGTGGGCGCATGTGGTGCTTGTACCGGTGGGGACATGGCTATGGTTGTATGGG
>JAIXKK010000079.1 GCA_026954325.1 Bryobacterales bacterium
CCATTTTGTTCGGCTGCTGGGCGGGAGCGCTGCTGCGGACAGAGAAGCCGCGGCAATACAAACTCAAGACGCTCTTTGGCTGCGCGGCGGCTTGCTTCGTCCTGGGACTTGCGCTTGAACCCTGGAACCCGATGGTGAAGCGGCTGTGGACAGCCAGTTTCACCTTCTTCAGCGCGGGATGGGTGATCCTCATGCTGGCCGTCTTCTATTGGATCATCGACGTGAAGCAAATCAAGCGCTGGACGTTCCCGCTGGTAGTGGTGGGGATGAACTCCATCTTCATCTACTCACTCGGCCAGATCGGCATCAAGGGGTGGCTTGACCGCGGACTCAAGGGATTCACCGGGGATTTCGCGTTCCTGGGCGGCGCGGGAGCGATTCCGCAGCAAGTCCTGGTAGTGGCGGTGATGTGGTACGCCTGCTACTGGCTCTACCAGCGCAAGATCTTCTTCAAGCTGTAACGACGTTTTGCGGCTTGCCTCCCGCGTAGCAGCGAATGTTTTCGATAGAGAGCGCGAGGCCCGCCTCGAGCACTTCCGGCGTCACTCCGGCGCAATGCGGCGTCAGCACGACGTTGTCCAAGGTGGTGAGGATGTGCCCTTGCGGCAGCGGTTCTTTCTCAAACACATCGAGACCCGCGCCGGCGATTCGCCGCTCGCGCAACGCCTCGATCATGGCGGCTTCATCGACGATGGGGCCGCGCGCGGTGTTCACGAAGATAGCGCTTTTTTTCATGAGAGAGAACTGTTCCCTGCCGAGGAAGCCCATGGTCCGGGGCGATTGGCGGAGATGGAGGCTGACGACGTCGCTCGACCGCAACAGTTCCTCGAGCGGCACGAGTTCGAAGCCGAGGGCGGGATTGGGATGCATGGTCCAGGCGATGACGCGCATGCCGATTCCCTGCCCCAGGCGGGCGAACTGACGTCCGATGGCGCCGAGTCCGATGATGCCCAGTGTCTTTCCATGAAGCTGCGCCGATTGCCCGCGCGGCCATTCTCCGGCGGCGGTGCGGTTATGAATGCCGACGATGCGGCGCGCCACGGCGAGCGCGAGCAGAAGAGAATGCTCGGCGATGGAGACGGCGGCGACGCCGGGCGTATTGGTCACCGTCACGCCGTGCCGCGCGGCGGCGGCGAGGTCCACGTTGTCGGTTCCGGTTCCCCAAATGGAGAGCAGTTTCAAGCGCGGGCAGGCGGCTAACACACGTTCGGTGAACTTCGTCGAGGAGCGGACATTGATGAGCGCCTCGAAACTCCGGATCCGCTCGATGAGACGCTCCTCGCCGCCGGGGAGCGAGTCGTAATAGGCGACGGGGGTTTCGGCCAACAGCCGTTGATAAGCAGCGCTCGGAGCCAGCACTGCCGGATAGTCGTCTGGAACCACAATACTGAGCATCCCATCCAGTCTAAACGCATTCCGCGGCATGCGATAAACTAATAGCCCAGCGAGGAGGGCGGCGGTGGCAAATCAGGCGATATCCTTCGTAATTCCTGGAATTCCTATTGAAACCATATCCGAGCCCGAGATAGCGGGACTGTTGAACGTCCGCGCGGCAAGCTCGCATGCTATCGTTCCGGCGCGCCGGGGAGAGGCGCGGGCGGCGGCGCGCGTCGACACCGCGCCCGATTCCATCGTCAAGATCGAATATTCCACGCCTACCGCCCGGCCCGCCATCGCCGATCCGCGGCCGGCGAGCACGGCGCGGGCGGCCTTCCGTTTCTATTCGAAGCGCGAGTACATGAACGAATTGCGCAACATCAGCGCGCCGGCGAAAGGCGCGAGTTCCCAGGAGGCGGAGGAGCTTCGCGGGCGCGCCGCCGAACTCGATCGCGGGTGCCCTTCCACCATGCGCGATGGCGAACTGCTCTTTGCCCTGGGGGAAGCGTACAAGGCGTTGAAGGATTTCCCCTCCGCCATTGACGCCTATCGCAACGCCATTGCGGTTCCCCGGGCGAGCGCGCCCATCGAAGCGCTGGAGCAGCTTGCGAATGTGCTGGACCGCGGCGCGAGAAACGAAGAGGCGGCCAAAGCCTCGCAATTGTGGGCGGAGGCGGAGAAACTGCTCTCTATCCTCAATGCCGCCATTGGTCCCAGCGGAGAGCGTCTTTCGCTGCTGGGCGCCATCTCGAAGCGACGCGGGGAGAAGGAACAGGACAAGGAGAAACGGGGCGGGCATTACCGCCGCGCGGCGGAACTGTACCGGGAAGCATACACGTTCCGGCGCGCTAAAGAGAACCTCATTGACACGTCTTCCGGCATCAACTGGCTGATGCTCGAATACTCACTCGGTAATCCGTATGAGCCGCTGCGGGAAGCCGCCGAAGAGATTCTCGCGTATGCCAGGCTCCCGAAAAACAGCCCCGATTTCTGGGCGCGCGTGGCCCTGCCGGACGCTCTTACAGTGGAATACCTCTTCGCCTGAACCCTCGGCGAGCATGTCGGCGAGGTGGTGGGAGAGTATGAATCCGCCTTCCAGCACGCCGCGGGCAACGAGCAGGATTCCGCGCTCGCGCAGTTGGAGCTGATGCGGAACAGCGCGCCCTCGGACGCGCTCGAAGCGGTGATCGGCAGGCTGAACGGCTAGCTCATCCAGCGGATTCCCTCGATGGTGTCGCCGTCATTGCGTGGTCCGGTGATCAAAACGCTCAGCAGCGCCTGGCCGTCGAGCGGCTGCACTTCGAACTCGAGCCGGTTCATTCCCGGCTTCAGCGACACAGGGAACTGGAACTGTCCGACGCGGTAGCGGGTCTGCGACTCGGTGCGCGCCACGAGTTCGCGGTTCACGCTCGCGGCCACGCGTCCGCGTAGCCCGAGCCACAAGTACCCGCGGCGGTGACCCTCCGATTGCACATTCACCGCCGCCGTGTAGGTGACGCCCGCGGCGGGCGCCACTTGCGTCGCCGCGGGCAAGTCGATAGTGTCGAATGGCGCGGCATGGGGCGTCCACCGGCTGTTCTGTCCCCGCAGCAGCCACTCGCGGTTGCAGCGGCCATACCAATTGCCGGGCTTCTCCCATTTGCGCGCTTCGCGGTCCGGTTCATCGCCGCGCAGATCGAGGCGGCTCAGGTCCATGCTGCCCATTCCGCGCTTGGCGGCCATGTGGAGGAAATCGATGTCGTGCTCGCGGAAGCCGAGCAGGCGCGCCACCATGGCATCGGACATCACGGGGTCTTCGCAGGCCATTACCAGGTTGCCGCGCACGGTCTGGCCGGCGCGCTGCACGGAATGTTCCTGCGTCTGTAAACCGCGAATGCCGTCGATGACGCAGTAATCCGGCGGATGGAACGAGGCCAGGTCGACGATGAACGGATCGATGCGGCCGCCCGCGGAGTGCTGCTCGTGCAGATTCGCGTTGTGGAACGCGCCCGGAATGGCGTATGCCTCGCGGGGCGCCGTACCCACGTAGTTCTTCAAACAGGCCGTGATTCCGCACTGCAGGTGGACCTTCATCACGGGAATGGTGATGAGAAAGTCGCAGCCGGTGATGGTGTTGGTGACGAAATAATCGGAGCGCGCGCCGAATGCTCCGGCGCCGTTGGAAGCCTTGGGCACTTCGATGCGCCGGAAGTGTCCGCCCGCATCGCGCACGGCGTCGTAGCTCAGATCCACGTAGTCGAATTTCTTTTCGGGATGCCGCGAGCGGAACTCCGCGAGCATGGTTCCCAAGGAGCCGCCAAAGCCGGGAAATTCCTGGTGTCCCCAATCGAAACTGTAGGCCGTGGCGCGCCTGCCGCCTTGCAGAACCACGTTGTCCTCCGCCGGGTCTTTCAGGTTGCGATAGGTGCCGCCTTCGGCGATCGTGATTCGTCCGGCTTGCGAGCGCGTGGCCACATATTCGAGCACCGCGCGCGTGACGCGGAAGTCCGTGATGTCCCCGGGGGCATAGGAGGGATGCGGGCGCAGGAACACGATGTTGGGCTTCAGCACCACCCAGGACCCGGGCTTGATCTTCGCTTCGAGCGAACCCGCGCGGGGCGCGCCGTATTCGATGGCGCGGAACACCATCTCCCGCACTTGCGGATAGGTCAACGCATCGTCGGGCGGCGCGGGTTGCCGCAGTTTGGCGTGCGCCGACCGGACCAGGCCCAGCCGCGTATTTCCGGCGAAGGCGGGCAGCGCCACGGCTGCCGAGGAGGAGAAGAGAAAATCACGGCGATTCATGACTTGTCCCATGGAGGAGGTTTGCGGAACGGGCGGCGCGCGTCTTCGATTTCGTTGCCGCGGGTCCAGATGGAGTCTGTGCCGGCGACGCCGAAGCCGCGCGCCTCGAGTTTGTCGAACAGCGGCAGATGCTCGGGTTGGAAGCCCATGACGGCGGCTCCCACGGCGTCCACGGCGAGCGCGTTTCCACCGGCAATGACAATGTTGTGGCGCACCACGCCGGCGGCGTCATGGTGCAGCGCGCCGCCGAGGATGGCGTAGTCCGCCGGATGATGCAGATAGAGATCATTGAGCACGTCCACGGGGTCGCCGAGCGCGGCGAGTTTCTCGCGGCGCGGGCCGTAGACGCTGACGGGCGCCATCGACCAATAACTCGAAACCGACAATGCCACGCCCGTCACCGCGCTGGTCTGGAGCGGCGACAGGGTGATGAGCTTGTCACATTCGCGGATGGTACGGGGGATGGCATAGACGCCTTGCGGATTGCGCGCGGCGAAGGTGCGGCGCTGGGCGGGCACTTCGAGACAGGCGTCCGCCGAAAGGTCGGCGTATTCCAGACGTACACCCGGATGGCGCTCCCGAAGCCGGCGGAGCATCTCCGTGTACGCCTCGCCCGGCGGCGCCGCATCGGCAATGGTGAAGCGCTTGCCGCGCCCATCTTCGAGCAGTCTGCGCAGCATGCCGTCAACCATCCGCGGGTCGGTTGCGGCGGGTCCCGAAGTGATCTTCAAGACCACCCATTCATCGGGAGAAACGGGGAGACCGCCGCGTCTTCCCCGACTGCCGAGTTCGAGCGCCTTGCCGAGCATGGCGTCGAACTGCGCGGCAGTCAGTTCCGCGTCCACCGGGCGCGGGCCGGCGAGCCCGCGAATGGGCGTTCCGTCGTGTTCTGTTGCTCCGTGGAAACTGGACAGGACAACACCGATACGCGGTGTTCTGTCATACGAAGCCGACGCGAGCATGGACTCGCTTGGACGGCTCCCACCGGACTGAGAGTCAGGCATAAGAAGACCTGTGCCCTCAGTATACAGCGGATAAATCCATACAAAATTGTCTTTTGTGCGTTATTTCATGGGTGCGCGCCGGCGACACTCTTGACCAATTGCGCCGTCTGCCAGTCCACCTTTCCGTCCGGCGCCTTGTGACCCCGTCCGCCGGCGAAAAAATGCTCCTGGAACATCTGCACGGCCGCGCGGGTCTTGTCGCCGAAGTCCCCATCGGGAGTCCCCAGATGGTAGCCGATGGTGGTGAGATCATCTTGCAATTGGCGCACCGGATTCCCGGTGATCGCGGTGCGTTTCGCGCCTCCGAAGATTCGCTTGGTGTCGTTATCGCCCTTGCGCAGCGATTCGCTCGGGAAGGATCCGAAAAAGCCGGCATAGATGGTGGTGGGGAACGGCCCGAAAATCATCGTCATTCCGAAGCGCCGCCCTTCGAGGCGCGACCATTCAAACTGCAGGCCGGGATCGGAGCTTTTCCGCCCTAGTTTGCCCGCCGTGGTGGCGATGTCGCTATGGCCGATGATGTTCCAATCCACGATGGTGGGGAAGGACGTTCGCAGACGCGCGATCAGATCGAGCAGAGCCGTGTATTGCGCCTGCGGATACGTGCCCGTGGAATTGACAATTTCAATTCCGATGGAGCAGGAGTTGACATCCGCGACTCCGGCCCAATGCGCTTCGCCGGCGTGGTTGGCGCGGCGCGAATCCTGCACCATCTTCACAATCTGTCCGTCGGTGTTGATGACGTAATGCGCGCTGGTCTGTTCTCCCGTGCTGAGGAATGTGTTGATGGCCGGGCCGATGACGGGGCCGCCCGTGTGATGCACGATGATCATCGTGACCTGGTGCGTGCCGCGGCTGCCGTTGTTCGGGGAGTGCATCCACACGGGCTGAAGGTCCACGGTCACCACGTGATGCGTGTCGACGGACGCATCGCCATCGGTCCTCGAGGTCACGGGAACCGATGCGGAGGTGATCTTTTTCGCGCTGATGGACACGGTTACCGCCAGTGAACGGAATACGCGGTCCGGCGGCGTGGGACTGCCGGCAAT
>JAIXKK010000060.1 GCA_026954325.1 Bryobacterales bacterium
AGACGGACCAGGTCATGCAGTGTCTCAAGCTCATCAGCCGCCCGGGCTGCGAGCGCATCGTGCGCTACGCTTTTGAATACGCCAAGCGCAACAACCGCAAGAAGGTCACCTGCTTCACCAAAGACAACATCATGAAGCTCACCGACGGCCTGTTCCACAAGGTCTTCGACGAGATTGCCGCTGAGTATCCTTCCATTCAAAACGAGCACTGGATTGTCGATATCGGCGCCGCCAAACTGGCGGACACGCCGGAAGCGTTCGACGTCGTCGTCATGCCCAACCTATACGGAGATATCCTCTCCGACGTCGCCGCGCAGATCGCCGGCTCGGTGGGGCTCGCCGGTTCGGCCAACATCGGCGAGAAATACGCCATGTTCGAGGCGATTCACGGCTCGGCTCCGCGCCGCGCCGGGCAGAATCTTGCCAACCCTTCGGGCCTTCTCCATGGCGCCATCCTCATGCTGGTTCACATCAATCAGCCGGATATCGCCGAGCGCGTTCATAACGCTTGGCTCAAGACCATTGAAGACGGCGTGCACACCTACGACATCTACTCCGAGGGCGTGAGCAAGGAGAAGGTAGGCACCAAGGAGTTCTCCCAGGCCGTTGCCGCGCGCCTCGGCCAGAAGCCCGAAAAGCTCAAGGCAGTCACCTACAGTTCCGCCCCGGCCCAGGATGCCTCCAGCGCCACGCGCGCGCGGGTTCCAGCGAAGAAGGACCTGGTCGGCGTCGATGTCTTCCTCGATTGGACCGGCGGGACGGCCGACGATCTTGGCGGCAAAATCGAAGGCTGCTCCACCGGTGCGCTGAAGCTGAACAATATCGCTGCCCGTGGCGTCAAAGTCTATCCTGGCGGCTTTCCCGACACGCTCACGGGGGACAACTGGCGCTGCCGGTTTCTCAGCGAGGGCATTGCCACGCACCAGCAGGTGATTGAACTGCTCGGCAAGATTGCCGGGGCCGGCTTCGATTTCATCAAGACGGAACACCTCTACAACTTCGATTCGCAGCCCGGCTTTACGGCCTGAACCATGAGCGAAACGGCTCCCCTGGTCGGCATCATCATGGGCAGCAAGTCCGATTGGGAAACCATGCGGCACGCCGTGGAAATGCTCGAGCGGTTCGGCGTGCCGCATGAGTGCCGCATTGTTTCGGCGCACCGTACGCCGGCGTGGATGGCCGAATACGCATCCACGGCGGAATCCCGCGGGCTCGAGGTGATCATCGCGGGAGCGGGAGGCGCCGCCCACCTTCCCGGAATGGTGGCTGCCCAAACCGTGCTGCCGGTGCTCGGCGTTCCCGTGGAAAGCCATGCGCTCAAGGGCATGGATTCACTCCTTTCCATTGTCCAGATGCCGGGTGGAATCCCTGTCGGCACGCTTGCCATCGGCAAGGCGGGAGCCGCCAACGCCGCCCTTCTAGCCGTCGCCATCCTCGCCAACCAGCGCGCGGATTTGCGCGCCAAATTGCACGCCTTCCGCAAGGAGCAGACGGACAAGGTTCGCGCGGATTCCCTCTCATGAACCCCATTCTTCCCGGGGCAGCCATCGGGGTGCTCGGCAGCGGGCAGTTAGGCCGCATGTTCGCCCTCGCCGCACGCCGCATGGGTTACCGCGTTCATACGTTTTCTCCCGATAGCGATACCCCTACCGGCCAGATCAGTGACGTTGAGGTCACGGCATCGTACGATGATCTCGATGCCGTGCGGAGCTTCGCCTCCAAAGTGCGGGTGGTGACCTTCGAGTTTGAAAATGTGCCGGCCGCCACGGCCGCGGCAGCGGCGGCGGCCGCGCCTGTCCGTCCCGCGGGGAGCGTCCTTCACACCACCCAGCAGCGCATCCGCGAAAAAACCTTCCTCCTCGATTCCGGTCTGCCCGTCACCCCATTCCGTGTCGTGCGCAACTGCGGTGAACTCATCGCCGCCATCGCGGAACTCGGCTGCCCGTCCGTTCTCAAGACCGCCGATTTCGGGTATGACGGCAAGGGGCAGTTTCGCATCGACAGCCCTACGGATGCTCCTCTTGCGTGGCGCTCCATCGGCGAACGCGAGGCGGTTCTTGAAGCGTTCGTGCCCTTTGCCAAGGAAGTCTCCGTCGTCGCCGCCCGAGGTCTCAACGGCGAGTTCATGCACTACGGAGTCATTGAAAACGAACATCGCAATCATATCCTCGACCTTTCCCTTTCGCCCGCGCGCATATCCGCCGCCGTCGCCCGGGAGGCCACCGAACTTGCCCGCGCCGTGCTCGAAAAGCTTTCCGTCGTGGGCGTGCTATGCGTCGAATTTTTTCTCACCCATACGAATACCCTGCTCATCAACGAACTTGCCCCCAGGCCCCACAACTCCGGCCATCTCACCGTTGACGCCTGTGTTACCAGCCAGTTCGAACAGCAACTGCGGGCCGTGTGCGGTCTGCCGCTCGGAGCGCCCACCTTTCATTGCCCGGCCGCCATGGCAAACCTTCTTGGCGGCCTTTGGAGCAATGGGTCCCCGAGATTCGACCGCGCCGCCGCCTTTCCTGGCGTCAAGATTCACCTCTACGGCAAGACGGAGGCCCGGCCCGGCCGCAAAATGGGCCACCTCACGGCTCTCGCCCCCACGCTTGACAATGCCATGGAGACTGTACTCACGGCCCGTTCCAGCCTGTAATTTTTCTCTTCCCCGTATTTCTTCACAAATCTTTACTTTGAGCTCTTGGATATCTGAAACCGCTGCTTTCAGGCGCCCGTCTTTTCGGGTGTGGAGAGATAGAAGACACAATCGAAGGGAGGAAAAAACAATGAAAAACAGATTGGCTCTCGTTCTGGCAGCCGGATTACTTTCATTCGCGATGGTGTTGCCCGCGTCCACGAAGAACAGCAACGCGCCGCCGAATATTCCCGATAGGGTAAGGCACGAACTGCTGATGCTTCCCTACTACAATGTGTTCGACAGCCTGAGTTTTCAGGTGAACGGGAATGAGGTGACCCTCTATGGCCAGGTGACGTGGCCTGCCCTGAAGTCGGACGCTGGAAACGTTGTGAAGCATATCGCCGGCGTCAGTAAAGTTGTGAACGACATCGAGGTTCTACCGCTGTCGCCCTTCGACGACAGTATCCGCCTCCGGACGTTCCGCGCCATCTATTCGCAACCCGGACTCGACCGCTACGCCCTCCGCGCCGTTCCCGGCATCCACATCATCGTGAAGAATGGCAACGTGACTTTGGAAGGTGTTGTGGCCAGCCAGATGGATAAGAACCTGGCGGGCATTCGCGCCAATGGAGTGCCGGGAGTTTTCTCGGTAACCAACAACCTGCAGGTTTCAAAGAACGGTTGACCGGCGAGTCATATCGAGTTTTCTGGCCGTGCCTCCTCCTGACACAAAGGCAGCCAATCCGGAGTGGCCATCGCAAGATGGCTGCTCCGTTTTTGGTGCGCCTGGCGTTGGAGGGAATCTGGCGGAGGTGGCGTTTTGCCTCTAACTCTAACCCGCGATCCTTCGCCCCACTTCCATGAGCAGTGCAATTTCCTCCCCGGTAAATATCCGCTCCTCCCGGTTCGCCACTCCCAACGCGCCCACCGCGTTGCCCGCCGCCATGACCGGCACGACGATAGCCCCTTCCATCCCTGTCTTGCGCGCCCCGGGCTTCACGT
Source organism: Bryobacterales bacterium (assembly GCA_026954325.1). GTDB lineage: Bacteria > Acidobacteriota > Terriglobia > Bryobacterales > Bryobacteraceae > CADEFT01. The sequence goes on from JAIXKK010000060.1 coordinate 3,632, forward strand.
CGCCGCTGGTATCCGTTTGCAGGTTGCATACGTTCACCGGCTTGGCCCGTTCCACGGCAAGCCCCGCCATGCCCTTGCCTACGGGAATCAATTGCACCACCTGGAGCACGACATCGGGTATGCCGGTCGCCGCCTTCAAGTGCAGCACCCCGTCCTGTTCCAGCAGGTGGATGGTCCCGCTTTCTGCCTTCATCTCGCCAATTGTCATATCCAGAACGCGCTGCAAGCCGGCTTTTCCGGCCAGCGCTGCTTCAATCTCGTCAAGGAATGCCATAAAAGCATCATAGAGGAAATGCGTCCGGCGGATTTCTTGCCCGTTCCTCGGGGAATACTACGCCGCGCGCTCGTCTGGAGCGCGCCGCCTGCCTGTCAAGCCCTGCCGCCGGCGGGTGGCGGCGCTTCGGCTGGCTTTTGGAACGCACCGCGCTCGAGCGGCGCATCCACCGCCCTGTCCAGGCGTGATATGTGATCGAGCAGCGATTCCGGCGCGGTGCGAGGTTTTGACTCCATTTTGCGCCAGTCCTAATGTGAGCCGCCATCCTCGCGCGGGCGGCCCAGCCGGCAATGATGGTTTTCACCGATAGTTTTCACATATATAGTTGAGGGTAGAGGGCTAGATGGACACGCCACGCCAAGTCCGGCCACGAAGCCTCGAGTCAGGAGTAAGAAATATGAATAGAAAGAAATGGATTCCAGCCGCGCTGCTCGCGGCGGTCGCCTTTGCGGCGGCGCAGAGCAAGCCGCAACTGACCGCTCGCGAATTATTCTACGTGCCGGCAGCCGCCGTCTCCTCCGCGGCCCCCAGGAAAGCAACCACCCCTCATAAATCCGCAACCAGCGGCAAAGAAGTGGCCTCCGGTAAAACTACACGCCCGCCTGTGATCCATCAGCAACCCCGGCCGCTGGAATCCGAGGCTCCCGTGATGATCATGACCGCCAGCTACAACGGCCCTCGCCCCCTGGGGCTTCGCTACAGCATCCTCAAGCGTGAGAGCGACGGCTCCTACGAGGAAGTGAACCCGGATTCCAATTTCCATTCCGGAGACAAACTGCGCATTCGCATCGAATCCAATGAGGATGCCTATCTTTACCTGGTGGCGCGCGGCACCAGCGGCCGCTGGGACGTTCTCTTCCCGCAGCGCGCCATCCGTAACGGCGATAATTTCGTCGAGGCTTCCCAGCCGCTCATTATCCCCTCGAGCCGGGGCGTATGGACGCTCGACGAGCGGCGGGGCGATGAAAAGCTCTTCCTTGTGCTCTCACGCAAGCCCGTGGCCGACGTGGACCGGCTGATCTACGACCTCAATCAGGGTTCGAAGCCCGCCGCCGCTCCAGCGCCCGAAGCGAAGAAACCCGCTCCCACCACCCACACCGCGCCGGCTCCAGCGGAACCGAGGCGCACGATGCTCGCCCAGAATATCTCCCCTATCGACGATGCGCTGGTAGGCCGCCTGCGCAGCCAAATGCTCTCGCGCGACCTCATCTTCGAGAAGGTGGACGACACCGAAAGCGCCACTGCGCAAAAGAAGGAAGCCGCGCTTTACGTAGTGGAGAAAAGCGGCAGCCCCGATGCGCGCCTGGTGGTCGACATAAAACTGAGGCACGAGTAAGGGAGCACCAGCCATGCACCGCAAACATTCTTTGCTGAGCGTGATGGCGCTCTGGGCGGCGCTGCCTGCCCTTTCTCAAACCCAATCCGTGTCGCAGGGGCCACACCGGATGGAGATTACCATGGAGCGGAGAATCGGCAGCGTTTGGCGCGCCGTCGACCCGGGCTTCATCTTCGCCAAAAGCGACCATGTGCGCTTCCGCTACAAAACGAACTTCTCGGGTTACCTCTATGTCATGAATCAGGGCACCGGCGGCTCCTATACGAAGCTCTTCCCCCGCGAAGACACCGGCATGGCGAACAAGATCGAGGCCGGCAAGGAGTACATGGTCCCGGCCACGGATGGAATGTTCCGCATCGAGGGCCCCCCGGGATACGACATCATCTACTGGGTGGTGACGCCTATCGACATCGGCATGCAGTCCGCCTACAAACCGCTTCCGCCGCCCCCCACGGATTTGCCGAAGATGCGCGCCAGTCTCACCCCCCGCTGTGATGACACCATCCTCCGCGCACGGGGCGAGTGTGTCGATACGGATGCCGGCCCCCAGGCCGTGGAAGACAAATCCAAACTGCCGGAAAACATACAGCCATCGGCCGGCGGCGATTCGCAGGATCTGGTGTTCATGAAGAAGCAACACCGCAGCGTGGTCTCCTCGCCCGCGCCTTTGGCGGGACCCGTGGTGTTCGAATTCCGCCTTGCGCATAAGTGAGAGAATCCATGACGCGAACCATCTTCACTCTGTTCGTTGCGGCCTCCATACTCTGGGGCGCGCAGGCCCCGGGCCAAAAACAACCGCCCGGCCAGCAGCGTGACCTCAAATACGAAGTAGACGAAACCATTGACCAGCCTGCCTCCGGCAAAGTGACCGTGCCGCGCAGTTATGCCCTCGTCATCGGCGTATCGGACTATAAGAATCTCGGCTCGAAGCTGCAACTGAAGTTCACTGAGCGCGACGCCGAAGCCATCTACTCGGTTCTCATCAGCCGCGAAGGCGGCAACTTCCGCGCCGAGAACGTCCACAAACTCATCGGCCAACAAGCTACCCTCGCCAACATCCGCTACCAGTTGGAAACCTGGCTGCCCTCGGTCACCAGAGATGATGACCGCGTCCTCGTCTACTTCGCCGGGCACGGCTTCGTTTATGGCGGCAAGGTCTACCTCGCGCCGGCCGATTTCGACCCCAAGAACCCCTCGGGCACCGGCTATTCCACCGACGCCCTCGGAAACGCATTCGGCGGCAAGATCAAGGGCAAGTGGAAGGTGCTGCTCACCGACGCCTGCCATTCCGGGGCGGTCACCTCCGACACCGATGTCAACACCATCAACAGCCGCTTGAAGGATATGAGTAAGTCGCTGTTTTCCCTTACCGCCAGCCGCGACCGCGAACAGTCGTTCGAATCGCCGGAATGGGGCGGAGGCCACGGAATCTTCACTTACTATGTTGTCAAAGGACTCGAGGGCGAGGCTGACGAAAACAAAGACGGCATCGTCACTGCCGACGAATTGGCCAATTACGTCCAGCGCAACGTCCGCGAGGCTTCCGGCACGCGTCAGAATCCCACCGTCGGCGGCAGCTTCGACAACAACATGCTGCTCGCCTACATTCCCGCCGGCGCGAAGACCGGCGAACCGCCCAAGCCCAAAGACGGCACGTTCATCTTCGAGAGCAACCGCGACAAGGTCCAGGTGTACGTGGACGGGAAACTGGTAGGCGAGGTGAACAAAGGCGCGCCGCTGCGGTTGCCAGGCATCATGCCCGGCACGCACACCGTCAAGGCTGTCCACTCCGGTTACGAACCCGACGGCCCCCGTGAGGAGCTGGTCTACCCCGGTCAGGACACCACTATCACCTTCAAACTCACTATCCCCCGCCGCCGCACCAAAGCCGTGCTGGACAAGTTCGATTCAGCGGTTGAACGCTACCTCAAGGCGCGCGGCCCGGAACAGTACCGCCGGGCCGTCGCCGACTTTAAAGAGATCCTTGCCATGGATCCTACTTACGGCGAGGCCGCCCTCTACCTGGCTCGCGCTTATCGCGACTTACAGGATTATCCCGACGCCGAGGCCGCTTTCAAGAAAGCGATCGAGATCGATCCGGATTCCGTCGAGGCGCGCTCCACTTATGGCGGCATGTTATTCGATACCGGCAACACCGACGAAGCCATCCGCCAGTTGAACCAGGTGCTCCAGTACGACAAGAACCATGGCATGTCCTGGTACATCCTCGCCCAGGCCTACATCACCAAAGAGATGTACAAGGAAGGAATCGACGCTGCGCGGCACGCCGTACGTCTTACACCCGGCAACGCCGAAGCCTATTACTGGCTTGGCGAAGGCTACCGCCACGACAGCCGCTGGTCTGACGCCGTGCAGGCCTATCAAAAGTACTTGCAGCTAAGCCACTTCGATAGCAGTTCCCTCGAAAAGGTCGGCTACTACGCCATCGGCTTCGGCCTGTTCAAGAAGAAACGCGCCGGCACCACGGACGTATGGCGCGAGATGCGTAGCCTCGCCTATTTCGATCTCTGCGACTGCGAGCGCCGCCTCTTCCACTTCGACAACGCCATCGCCTATTGCCAGAAATCGCTTTCTTTCGATAAGGACGACCCGCTTACCCACTACGCTCTCGCCCTCGCCTACATGCGCCAGGCGGACGCCTCCGGAGACGTTGGAATGCTCCCCGCCGCGCGCAAGCACTTCGCGGAATCCATCCGCCTCAACCCCGATCTGAGTGAGTCCGAGATGGCTAAGAAGAACATCCAAACCATCGACCAGTTCCTCGCCCGCGCCCGCTAAACTACCCCACCCGAGCGAGGCCCCTCATAACAGCCTCCAGTTCACCTCAATCACCGCCGCTACCGGCGCCGCTGTGCCCTCCTTCGTTCCCGGCCGGAACACCCACTGGCTCACCGCATCGAGCGCCTTCTCATCGAGTCCCAGCCCCAACCCCCGCACCACCACTCCATCGCGAGCCTTCCCATCCGTCCCGATCACCACACTCAACACCGTCGTACCCTCAAGCATCGCTGCCCGCGCATCGGGACTGTACTCCGGTTCCACCTTCTTCAACAATGACGGAGGCTTCACCGCGCCGCCGGCGCGATACACGCCGCTCGGCCGCTCCGGAGCCGCCCTCACATTCGCTTTCTGCAAACCTGCAATGCGAGTCTCGAGCGACGCCGCCTCCTCCGGACGGCCTTGCTCGCGGAGGAACCGTAAATAGACATGCCCGATCAGGGACTCCTCCTGCGACCCCGGAGCCACCAGCGACAGCGCCCGCTCAAACAGCGCGCCTGCTTCTTCGGGCTTCTTCTCCCGCTGCCGCGCCACACCCATCCACATCACCGGCAGCCCGGCATGCGCCGGGTCCAACCGCTCCGCTCTCTCGAATTGATCGAAAGCTCCCCCCAGGTCTTTCTTTCCGATTGCCGAGATTCCCAATTGCACCAGTGCGCCCGCGGCCTGCGGCCGTTCTCCCAGCACGGAAACAGCCCTGCCGTATGCCGCATCCGCCTCTTCGAAATGCCCCGCCCTGTGTTCCAGCGCGCCCAGTTTCAGCAGCAGCAATCCATATTCGGCGCTCGTTTCTCCAGACCGTGACGCCGTCGTTCGCAATTCGGATTGGAGAAGCTTCTTCGCCTCTTCGTACGGAGGCATCTTTTCCGGCTGTGCCTGTAGCGCCGCAATCGGAGCAACCAGCGCCACCGCGAGCGCTCCCCCCATCCACGCCGAGGCGCGGCGCATCGGGCGGCGCGGCAGCGTCCCATCCAGAATCGCCCGTACCCTGCCCTCGAGTTGCGACGGCCGGGCCATCGCGATCGCCGCCCATCCCATTGCCGGCCGCGCCGTGCGCGCAATTTCGAGCAGGTGCCCGGCGTATTCCGATGCCTTCGTCCCGGTGCCCAGCACCAGGTCGTCAGCGGCCTTCTCCTGCTCCTTCACCGACTCGCGCCATGCTACCCACATGAGCGGATTCCACCAGTACATGGCCAGCGCCACCCGGGCCAGCAACCGCGTGACTACGTCTCCGCGTTCAACGTGCGCCAGTTCATGGAGCAGCACCACGCGCCGCCGGTCTTCGCTCCATCGGACAGCCTCCGCGGGAAGGAATATCGCCGGACGCAGCACGCCGAACGCCATCGGCATACTGCCGCAACCCGCTTCGAGCACGTCCACTTCCGCAACCCGCTCCGAGCCGGTGAATGGACGCGACACCCGCCGCCTGCGCCACATCCTCAGCCACGCCGTCATCATTTGCAGCAGCGCCAGTCCCGTCCCGCCTCCCCACATGAGCGCCGCCCACGGGCGCCAATCTCCGCCGCCACGGGCCGCGGCAGTGGCGGCCGGGTTGGCCTGTGCGCTCGGAATCCCCACAGGAGCGTTCGCCGCCGACACCGCGGTTCGAAACACCACACCGCCCGGCAGGTAATTTCCGGCCGGCGGGATTCGCAATGCGGGTAGTGACAATGTCAGCAAGGGCAGCGCCAGCAGCGCCGCGCACGCCGCGCTCCAGACGAGATGCCGCGCCGCCGCCGGACGCTTCCGCAACGCGAGCGCCGCCATCCACGCCGCCGCCAGAACCAACACGCTCTTGAGCGCCGCGCCCCCCAGGAGGGGATAGACTATGTTCGCCATTTGATTCACTTCCCTTCTTTCTTCGCTGCTTCAATCATGCGCGCCATGCGGTCCAACTCTTCACCGCTCAGCCGTGTCGACGATACGTCCAGTAGAGACGCGACAATCTGTTCCGGCGAGCCGCCGAAGAACGTTTCAAGCAGATGCTTCACGGCGGACCTCCTCGCCCTCTCCCTGGCGACCGCCGGATAGTAGACATACTTCAGACCATCCGCCTTGTGCTTCACGTGTCCCTTTTCCTCGAGGACGCGCAGCAGGGTGCGGACCGAGGAATAGCTGGGCGCATCCGCCATCGCCTCGCGCACATCGCCGGCCGAGGCCTTTCCACGCTGATAGAGGATGTCGAGAATCTGGCGCTCGCGGCGGCTGAGGCCGCCCGTCGCGCTCACGGCCGCCGGTCCTGCGTATTTTTTAGCATATGCCAAAATATTCGCACCTTCCGCCCGCGACGTCAAGCGAAATCTTCCCTCCCGCGGCGGGGTGCTTAACCGTTTTGGGGATCGCGACCGGGGACCATGTTGTAGGCCTCAGCGGGTCGCAGAGCGTTGCGAATGCTGGCTTCCAGTTGACCGAGAGTGGGCTGAGCACGGCGGGGGAGATTCTTTCGGAATCGCTTCTCGGCTTCTGGGAGTTGATCCAAGGCGGCCAGGATATCGCGGAGCATGGCGTTTAAGTCCAGGGTTCCCAGCGGTTGATCCAGTGCCCAGAGCGCCTCCGCATAGTCGGCATCCAATTCAAAGAGCTGTCGAATCAATCGCTGGGGAATCTCCGACGGTGTCAGATCCATTCTGTCGAGAGCACGAAACAGCGCCAGCAGATCGAGTCGCGCCGCTTCCAGACGGGCGCGGAGATCAACAGGGACTTCAACTGTGGAGCGACGGGCCATGGCCCGATGATGGCGTATTGCGAAATCGAGGTCAACGGCTGGGGGCCGCAGTGCGGAGTAGGTTAGGCGAGCGAGACCATGCGCATCCTGTCCAGCTTCGCCCAGTCATGATTCAACAACAGCAGACGTAGTGCTAACAGGCGACGGGCTCCCGCTTCACTCCAGCGCATTCCCGCTTGGCGGAAACGAGCATGGACAACCTGCTTATGGGCGCTTTCCACGGCGCCGCTGCCGATCCCATAGCCCAGTCGCAGGTATTCGTCATAGCGCATGCGCCCGGCATTCTCACTGTAGTAGTGGATGAGCCGCTGCAAACTCTCTTGCAGTTCCGGTGTTTTCGGCTGCAGACGCTTCAGTCTGGCAATGACCTGCTGTACCTTTCCGGCCCGCAGATCCTCAGCGATCTTATGGACCCAACGATCGGCTTGTGCAGAACCTTCCCCGTAGCGGAGATGAGCAAATCCCCAGGCGTGTTCCAGAGCGTGCCAGAAATCGAGGATTTCACAACGGTGCACAAACATGCTGGCGCGATTCCAGATCCATTCCGCGCCATCGCCGACAATGACTACTACCGTGTGGGCGCCGACCCAGCCCAGTTCCCGCAATTGCGCATATAGGCGAGCGAAAATCGCGTCAGCATCACCCAGACAGGTCACCAGAAATCGGCGCACTACAGAGCGCCTCCCTGGAGAGGTTTCCACCCGTTCGCTGGGCAGCAGCAAAACGCCCGTTTTGACTTCGCGGAAGTGGCCCTCCTCAATGGGCTGCAACGGAGGCAGTGTTTCACCGTCTTTGCGGCGACGCCGTGTAGAGCGTACTTGCATTCCCAAACTGCAGCCATCTACCCCCAGCACTACAGCTGCCGGAGCCGCCTGCGTGGATGCGCCTGAACTGCGGCTGTCGGCATGATACTGGCTCAAGGCCTCGGTATGATGCGCCGCCGCTTCGCCCAATCGCTGCGCAACCCGCCATATGCTCATGGGACTGACCGTTACACCCAACAGCAACCAGGCCAGGCGTGCCGCCAGCGGATAGGGCACCACCGTGGCCAGCAGAGCCAGCAAGCGGGCCAGCGCGCCGCTGATGCGGCCAGGTTCCACTCCCAGCAGATCCAGCAAGGGCCGGCACTCATAACGGCAGGGTGGGCAGCGATACCGCGATACAGGAGCGTGCAGACACCCACAGCGAGCCAGCCACGAGACCGCTCGCGTGTCTTGGCAGCGCATCGGTTGACCGCAATGCGGACACGAGGGCACAGTGCCACGCGCGGCACGGGCGACGGCATCAACTTTGCCTTGCAGTGCCGCCAATATCTGAGGGCGAAACTCGATCTCCACGTCTCGTTCCAGCGACAAGAAACATAAAGCATCATCGGCCAAAACAGGCCGTGTGGGCGGCGCCGCGGATTCTTGGCGAGGCAGTTGTTTGGGCATAACTTCTCCATCTATGGGGGTGGTGGAACAGTACGGCGGGATGGACGGGGGCGCTGGTTTCGGGCGAGCACCAACAACTCCGCGTTGATGACCAGCAGTTCGGCGGCAGCTTCTTTAAAGAACCGGCCCGCCTCGACGCGAGGACGAATCACATCGAGCCAGTCGACAGGAATGGCTTCGACACGTTTCTTGCCGCCAGCCATAAAAGTGAGAGTCCAGAGAGGATGGCCGTCGCCTTTGGCGCAGTGGCAGGAGGGCTTTCCGCAACGGCGGTGAGAAAGGGAAAGCGACCCTGGAAGGGCATCACCGGGGACTTGGAAGCGAGCGATGAGGAGGCGGGCGCGGCGGCGAAGGCGGGATGCTTCGGAGCCGTGAGGGGTGGGAGAATCGCTATCGGAAGTCATCTGATAGTAATATTACTATCAGCTTGACAAAACAACAAGACTTCTCGCAAATGTTTTTTACAGCGACCGTCTCATCCTCGGTGGCGTGACTGTTCCAGACTGTTCCCAGACCTTTCCAGTCGGGGCGTCGCCGCGGGGCGAGTTTGCGGTTCAAGAGCCGGTTCGATCCTTATTCCCCAAAACTGTTAAGCACCCCCCGCGGCGCGGCCCTTTCTGCCGCCCCTCCTCTTTTGATAGCCTGACGTTTTCTATGGGACTTGACCTGCGAATGCCGATTGGCCTCCTCCTCACGATCATCGGTATCCTGCTTTCCGGCTACGGCCTCGCGAGCAACCCCGCTATCTATGCCCGCTCGCTCGGCATCAATGTCAACCTCTGGTGGGGCTGGGTGCTCGTCGTGGTAGGCGTCCTGCTCCTTGCCGCCGCCCACCGCGCCCGCGGGAGTGAGGAGTGACCCGTTCCTTCTCCGCTCCTGGCAGAGTGAACCTTATCGGCGAGCATACGGACTACAACGACGGTTTCGTCTTCCCCGCCGCCATCGATTTTTCCACCACCGTCGAGATCACACCTCGGCCGGACCGCACGGTGGAACTGGCGTCGGAGCACTATCCGGACACGTTCTCCTTCCCGCTCGATGACCTCGATGCCAAGCCGCGCCACTCCTGGACTGACTACCCGCGGGGCGTCGCGCTTGTGCTGCATCACTCCGGCTATCCCCTCAGCGGAGCCAGTCTCTTCATCCGCGGCAACGTCCCCGTTGGCGCGGGTCTAAGCTCCTCCGCCGCGCTCGAAGTCTCCTGCGGCCTTGCTCTCGCCGCTGTCTCCGGCCACACCCTCTCGAGGCTCGATCTCGCCAAAGCCTGCCTCCAGGCGGAGAATGAATTCGTCGGCATGCGCTGCGGCATCATGGACCAATTCGTCTCCGCCCACGGCTGCGAGGATTCCGCTATCCTCCTTGACTGCCGTTCCCTCGAATATCGCGTGGTCCGTCTGCCCGCTTCCGTGCGCCTGGTGATCTGCAACACGATGGTGAAACATCAACTCGCCGGCAGCGCCTACAACGACCGCCGTCAGGATTGCGAAGCCGCCGCCCGACAGATGGGCGTTCCCTCGCTCCGGGACGTGACCGCGGCCATGTTCACCGAATCGGCCGGCGCCCTCCCGGCGCGTATCCGCCTGCGCGCCCAACACGTGATCCAGGAGATCGAACGCACCGAGCGCGCCGCCGGTGTCCTGATGATGGGCAACCTCACGCTCTTCGGCCGTTACATGTATGAGTCGCACGAAAGCCTGCGCGACGCTTACGAAGTTTCCTGCGCCGAACTCGACCTCATGGTGGAGTTGGCGCGCGCGCGGCCCGGAGTGTTCGGCGCGCGCATGACCGGAGCAGGCTTCGGTGGCTGCACCATCAACCTGGTGGATGCGCCCCACGTCAACCAATTCCGGCGGGAAGTGGCCGCCGCCTACCATGAGGCGACGGGCATCACTCCGGAAATCTACGTCTGCCGCGCCGTACAGGGCGCGCATGAGATCACCACATGAGCCGCCTCCTCTTCCTTCTTGCACCCATCCTCTCCGCCCAGACCGCGGATACCATTTACTACAACGCCAGGATCATCACCATGTGGGACCGGCGCCCCGTGGTCGAAGCCGTCGCCATACGCGGAGATCGCTTCCTCGACGCCGGCTCCAATGCCGGCGTGCTGAAGACCGCCGGCCCCTCCACGCGCAGGATCGATCTGCACGGAAAGACGGTCCTCCCCGGCCTGATTGACAGCCACGTCCATCCCATCGGAGCGGCGATGAGCGAAAAGAATGGTCCCGTGCCGGTGATGAACTCCATCGCCGAGATTCAGGCGCACATGCGGAAACTGGCCGCCGCCGCGGCTCCCGATGCCGTGCTCTTCATCCCGAAGGTCTACTCGACGCGGCTGAAGGACCGCCGGTATCCCACGCGCTACGAACTCGACGCCGCCGCCCCGAACCACATCGCGCTCACCGATAACGGCTACGCCTCCGTCCTGAACTCGAAGGCTCTGGCCAAGCTCGGCATCACGCGCAACACGCCGCAACCGCCGAACGGCAAGATCATCAAGGACGCCAACGGCGAGCCCACCGGCCTGATCCTGGGCGCGCCGCAACTGCTCGGCCAGTTCCGCCGCGCAAAGCCGCCCACCGCCGAAGACATGCTCTGGGCGCTCGAAAGCATGCACAAGAAATACAACGAGGTTGGGCTTACCAGCGTCATTGACCGTGGCGAGGGTCCGGAAGGGTTCCGCGCGTATGAGACGCTGCGACGCCGGAACAAGCTCACCGTGCGCAGCTACGTCACCTACCTCATCTCCGCGCAGGGCGCGCCCGCCGACGTGCGCCGGGAAATCGAGCGCATCCCGTTCGCTACCGGATTCGGCGACGAGTGGTTCCGCGTCGGCTCGCTGAAGACTGTCGCCGACGGCGGCATACTCATCGGCACGGCGTACCTGCGCGAACCATACGGCGAGCACACCGAGATCTATGGCTACAAGGATCCGGATTACCGCGGCGTGCTGGCGGTATCGAAAGAGAACCTCACGGAAATGGCCCGCACGGCGGTACGCCTCGGATGGCAGATGACGGCACATACCACCGGAGGCGGGGCGACCGATACCCTGCTGGATGCCTATGAGACGGTGAACCGCGAAACGCCGATCCTTGGCCGGCGGTTCACCGTCACGCACGGCAACTTTCCCAGCGAGGAGAGCATCGCCCGCGCGGCGAGGATGGGCGTCGCCTTCGATTGCCAGCCGCAGTGGTATTACTTCGACGGCCCTGCCCTGGCTCCGGTGTTTGGCCCATCGCGCATGAAGCAGTTCCAGCCGCTGCGCGCCATGCTTGCCAAGGGCGTCGTGGTGGCGGGAGGCAGCGATCATATGATCCGCTTTGATTCGCGCACATCCATCAACGCCTACAATCCCTATTGGGCGATGTGGATGACCATTACCCGGAAGATGATAGACGGCTCCACGCTCAACCCGGGGGAAGCGCTGACGCGCGAACAGGCGCTGCGGCTGTGGACGCTCAACAGCGCGTACCTCTCCTTCGAGGAAAAAACCAAGGGATCCATCGAACCGGGCAAGCTCGCGGACATGGTGGTGATTTCCGAGGACTACCTCACCTGCCCGGTGGACCACATCAAGGACATCGAGGCCCTCCTGACCATCGTTGGCGGCAAGACCGTGTATTCCCGCTGACGGGTTATTTCTGCTCTCCCGCTTCGGGCCGCTTGCCCTGCTCCTTCCACGTCACAAGGTCCTGAAAGGCGTGGATGGTTTCCGTAGGGGTGAACTTGCAATGCCCGCCGCGGCTGACGAAGCGCTGCACGTAGAGCGCATCGCCGCCGTTCAATTGCAGCATGTCCCCATAGGCGTTTGCCTGCCACGCCGGCACCAGCGGGTCATACACGGTGTGCAGGGACAGGACGGGCATCTTCAGATCCGCCTTCGGCGTGTAATATTTCTTGAGATACTCCATCGCCTTGGCATCTGCCGAGTAGCGCTTCACGCCGCGGTTCAACAGGCCGTCGTCCGGGCTGCCCTGATAGAGCGTATTGCGGTTGTCGAAGGCGTTGCCGCCCGCGCGCGTCATCAGTTCCTTCTGAATCAGCGCATAGAACGCCACCACGCGCGCTATTTCCGTCTCGCTCTGGAGACCGCTCCATTTCTGGAAGGCGGCCAGCCGGTTCGGGAAGTTCATCGCTTCCTTCTCGATGCGCTCCAGGAACTCCTGTTCCAGGCTCAAGTCTTCGGCAATCGCCACCGGGGAGCCGATGATGTCCGGGAAGTAGTAGTCATAAACCACGAGGGTGTCGAAGAGGCGTTTTTGGAACATCGTTTGCGTGGGGCCGATGGGTCCGCACATCTGCAAAGCGGCGTCGTAGGCTTCCGGGTGGGTCTCGGCAAGCGCCAGAGTGATGGCGCCGCCCATGGAATGCCCCGTCACGAACGTGCGCTTCGGCTTGCCGTACTTGCCGATGAAGAACCTCCGCAAGGTCTCCGTATCCTCCATGCCTTCCTTCACCGCCCAACCGCCGGCGGAGTATCCTGATTGCGCCACGGCGTAGCCGAGCGCGAGAAACTCTTTCATCAGACCGTCCGGTTCCTTACTCCTGTCGAACTTGCCGGGCGCCGCGCTATAACCGTGGCAGTACACCACCAGGCTGCCGTTGTAGTGCTTGGGAATGTCGATGCGATACTCCGCTTCGCCGAGTTTCCCGGTCTCCACGCCCTCGGCGGGTCCGGTGAACTTCGCGGCCGCGGCGGCAGCGGCTATCATGGCTCGCCTGGCAAGGAACGTTCCTTTCATGTTTCGCGGACCGGTGAACGTGCCCTTAATCTCGTCGCCGCCGGCCACGGCTTTGACGTCGAAGAGGTACTGGCCGAGCATGAATTGGAAGGTGAGATCAGGGCTTCCGAGAACGGCGTTCTTCACGGGACCCGAGCCGATCATGCTGTTTACGGCGCCGGTCAGATCGGTCCCGGCCTGCTTCAGGACCGCGTTCAGCTTCAGCGGCGCCTTGCCGGCGGGAGACGCGGTGACGTCCCACTTTCCGCTCAAGTCCGCCGCGAGGCCGGGGAATGCGAACAGAAATAATGCTGCGAATAGTCTCATCTCGTGCTCCAGCCCCTACTGGCCCCATGATACGATAAGTCGCTATGCGCCTACTGACATTGTTGCTTGCCGCGATTCTGAGCGCCGGGGTACTGGCTACCGCACAAACAAAGAAAGCCTCTTCCAAGGCAAAAGAAGCCGCCGCCGCGTGCGCCAAGGAGGCTACGGCAAAAGAGCCGCTCGATATCAATTCGGCGAGCGTGGATCAGTTGGCATGCCTGCCCGGCATCGGTAAGGCCTATTCGAAGAAGATCGCTGACGGACGGCCCTACCGCGCGAAGAATGAACTGGCGCAGAAGAACATCCTGCCGGAAGCTACCTACAACAGGATCAAGGACGTGATCATCGCCAAGCAGCCGGGTAAGAAGTAGGCCGGGCTGACGGGACCTCGCTATTTCGCCGCCAGCTTGCTGTGATGCCGGCTGTAGCCGAAGTAGATGCACAGGCCAATGGCGAGCCAGACGAACAGGCGCGCCCAGTTGGTCCACCCGAGCCCGAACATCAGCGCGAAGTTCACCAGCACGCCCAGGATAGGCACGATGGGAACGAGGGGAGTGCGGAAGGGGCGCTGTAAGTCCGGATGGGTCCTGCGCATCACGAGGATGCCGGCGCACACCAGGACGAAGGCGAACAGCGTTCCGATGCTGGTCATTTCGCCCACCACTTCGATGGGAGCGAAGGCGCTGAACAAGCTCACAAAGACCATGAACAACATATTCGAGCGATAAGGCGTGAACCACCGCGGGTGGATGTCGCTAAAGATGCCGGGCAGCAGGCCGTCACGCGACATGGAGAAGAACACGCGCGACTGTCCGAGCAGCATCACCAAGATCACGGAAGTGAAGCCGGCGATGATGGCGAGTTTCACCGCCTTGTTCAGCCAAAGGTACGGCGTCTTGTCGATAGCCAGCGCCACCGGCGCCGCTGCTCCCTTGAAATCCGCATAGTTGACCATCCCGGTGAGCACGTGCGCGAACAGCACATAGAGAATGGTGCAGATGATGAGCGAACCGATAATGCCGATGGGCATGTTTCGCTGAGGGTTCTTCGCCTCCTGCGCCGCCGTGGACACCGCGTCGAATCCGATATAGGCGAAGAAGATCACGCCGGCCGCGCGAACCACTCCGCTCCAACCGAATTCACCGAAGGTTCCCGTGTTTTGCGGAATGAAGGGCTGGTAGTTTTTCGCATCGATGTAGCTCCACCCCACCAGGATGAAGACAATCACAACGCTGACCTTGATGACGACGATGATCGCATTGACCCGCGCCGATTCCTGAATGCCGGTCATCAGCAGTACGGAGATGACGCACACCACGAAAACAGCGGGGAGATTGATGTAGCCTGTCGCCGCCGACCCGTCGGCGAGTTTGACGGCGCTCCATGGCGATGCGGTGAGCTGCGGGGGGAGGGCAATCCCGATATCGTTCAGAAACGATACCACATAGGCGGACCAACTCACGGAAACCGTGGCCGCGCCCACCGCGTATTCGAGCACAAGGTCCCATCCGATGATCCATGCAAGCAACTCGCCCATGGTCGCGTAGGAATACGTGTACGCGCTGCCCGCGATGGGAATCATCGTCGCAAATTCGCTGTAACACATCCCGGCGAAGGCGCAACCGATGGCGGCCACCAGGAAGGAGAACACCACCGCCGGCCCGGCATGATTGGCCGCGGCGATGCCCGTCAAAGAGAACAGTCCCGCCCCGATAATGGCGCCGATGCCCAGCGCCACCAGGTTCATGGGGCCGAGGGTGCGCTTCAGGGTGTGGCTTCCACCCTCCGATTCTTCGATGATGCGACTGAGTGGTTTGGTCGCGAACAAACTCATCGTGGTTGAGTCTCCCTTGGTCCTGGATTGTAATCGTCCCGGATGGTAAAAGGTGAACTATAACATATCCAACCCGCGCACCCATTCTTCCACTCGCGCTCTAACAGAGGATTTGGCGCAGGCTTCGGGGATCAACGCGCCGATGACGGCGAGCGAATCCACGCCGGCCCGGAGCAGCAGCGGCGCCGAATCGAGAGTAATCCCCCCGATGGCGACCAGCGGCTTGGCCGTCAGTTTCCGCAGTTCCGCGATGCGCTCGAGCCCCACGACAGGATCGGGATTCTCTTTCGATTGCGTGGCGAAGGCGGGTCCGATGGCGAGATAATCGACGGGCTCTGAATCCCCGGAGGCGAGTTGGTCGGCGTTGTGTGTGGAAAAGCCGATCATCGCCCGGGGCCCAAGAATTCGGCGGGCATCGGAGGGAGGCAGGTCGTCCTGCCCGAGATGAACACCGGCGCCGAGCAGCAGGGCGATGTCCACGCGGTCATCCACGATGAACCGCGCACCCGCGTCGCGGCACAACTTCGCGAGATGTTGCGCCTTGGCATAAAGGGCTCGGGAATAGCGCCCTTTGTGGCGCAACTGAAGCAGCCGCGCGCCACCCTCGATCATCCCTTCGGCCACGTCCAAGAGAGCGGCGCCGCGGCGCTCGACGGCGTTCGAATCAAGAATGGCATATAATTTGGGCAACACTTCCATCGCGCCTATAATAGCGTGAGTATGCCGAACCTCCACATTAAATCGCCTGGTCTTGCCGCCGGCGTCTACCCCGTGGTTACACGCGGCAAGGAGATGAAGTATCTCTCGTTCACCATCGTCCAACTCGGCGACGGGCTAAACGAACATAGCTTCGCGACAGGGGAGGAAGAGGTGTCGCTCGATTTCTATTCGGGCCCTGTCCGCGTGGAGGTGGAAGCCCCCGGCGGAGGTTGGTCGGCGGACATTGCCGCCCGCGCTTCCATCCAACACGCGCATCCGATGGTCTACGTTCCGATGGATTCGCAGGTTCGCGTCACCGCCCTCGATGGTTCGGCGAAGATCACGATTGGCGGCGCGCCAGGCGTGGAAGGACCGGAACCCACGCTCGTGGCCGGCGATCAGATTGTGGAACGTACGGTGGGCAAGGACAGCTTCACGCGCACGGTGTTCACTCACATTGCGGACAACGTTCCCGCGGCCCATCTGATCTGCGGAGAGACGTTGAACAAGCCTGGCTGCTGGTCAAGCTGCCCGCCGCACAAGCACGACCGCTTCCACGAGCCGTTCGAAGCGCCGATGGAGGAGATCTATTACTTTCAGATCGAACCGTCGCAGGGGTTCGGATTCATGCGCGTTTATACGAATCCGGATGATCCGGAACCGTTCGATGTCGCCTACCCCGTGGAGCATGGCGATACTGTACTGATCCCGCGCGGCTATCATCCCGTGGTAGCCTGCCCCGGCTACGCGCTGAACTACACATGGATCCTCGCTGGGGAAGGCCGCCAGTATGGCGCCTGGGCCGAGGATCCGCGCCATTCCTGGATCAAAGGGGCCTGACATGCGACGACGCTTTCCTATCCTCCTGTTCTCATTTGCCTACTGTCTGTCCGCGCAGCCGCCGGACGATTTCTTCGAATCGAAGATCCGCCCGTTGTTCGCGGCCAATTGCTACGCCTGCCACACGCAATCGCAAATGGGAGGGCTGCGTCTCGATTCGGGCGAGGCGGTGCTCAAAGGGGGAAAGTCCGGTCCGGCAGTGATCCCTGGGAAACCCGAGGAAAGTCTGCTCATTCAGGCCGTGCGGCGGACGCATTCCCGCCTCAAGATGCCTCCTACCGCGCCGTTAAAGCCGGAAGAGGTGGCGCTGCTTGAAGCATGGGTTAAAGCCGGAGCGAAGGGGCCGGAAGCGAAAGCAGCAACTACGGCCCCGTCAGGGATGAAAGTAACCGCGGCCCAGCGCGCCTTCTGGAGCTTTCAACCACTCCGCGATCCGACGCCTCCGGCGGTGAAGAACGAGGCATGGGTAAGAACTCCGGTAGACCGCTTCATCCTCGCGCGGCTCGACGGGAAGGGCCTCACGCCCAACCGGCGGGCTTCAAAGACTACTCTGCTGCGCCGGGTCACTCTGGATCTCACGGGGCTTCCTCCCGCGCCCGAGGAGGTGGACGCTTTCCTTGCCGACCAATCTCCTGAAGCGTTCGCGAAGGTGGTGGATCGTCTGCTTGCCTCGCCGGCCTATGGAGAGCGGTGGGCCCGGCACTGGCTGGACCTTGCCCGTTATTCCGACGGACTGCTGGCCGCGGGCGCCGATACGCCCTTGCCCAACGCTTACCGCTACCGCGACTGGGTAGTCGACGCCTTCAACCATGACCTGCCCTACGATCAGTTCGTCAAAGCGCAGATTGCCGCGGACCTGCTACCCGAATCCGAACGGGCGGCGATGCTCGCCGGCCTTGGGTTTCAGGCTATCGCCGCGGGAGCCAACGATCAGGTGGATGTGACCACGAAGGCCTTCCTCGGCCTTACGGTGGGCTGCGCGCAATGCCACGACCACAAGTACGACCCCATCCCGACGCGGGATTACTACTCGCTGCTAAGCATCTTCAACAGCAGCAAAGTCCACGAATCGCCGCTGGTCCCCGAGGCGCGGGTGAAGGCCTACAGAGACCAGAAGAAGAAAATGGACGCCGTCAAGGAGTTGATCGATGAGTACGTCCAGACACAGCAGAAAATGCTGGTGGATGTGCTGGCGCGCCACACCGCGGCCTATATGGCGGCGGCGTGGAAGCTCGATAGAGGGGAAGAGCCCGGCCGGACAGGTCTTGATGAAGAGACCCTACAACGCTGGGTCCGTTATTTGAAGACGCCGAAGGAGCATCCCTATCTCAACGACTGGTTCGCGCTGATGGCGAAAAATCCCACCGAGGGACAAGTGCGGAAAGCCGCTGAGGATTACCAGAAGTTTGTCCTGAACCTGCTCGACGAAGCCAAGGAGATCGACGATAAGAACTATGTCGCTTTTGGCGGCAAGAAGGGCATGAAGGACGAGCGGACCCGGCAATACACAAACATCGTCTCGCTCTCCACTCTCAAGTTCTACCAGTGGCGCGAACTGGCGAGCGGCCCCTACAAGGTGGACGGTTTCAGCGCGCCGCCGGGCGTCTATTATTACGACGCGCAATGCATCCGGCGATTTCTCACCGGCGTCTGGGGGGAGCATCTCGACACCCTGCGCGCGGAGTATGAGGCGCTCGAGCGTGATCTTCCGCCCATTTATCCGTTCCTGCACACGCTGGAGGACGGCCCCAAGCCGGCGGATGGAAAAGTCGCCATTCGCGGCGATGAACACAATCCGGGAGAAGTTGCGCCGAGGCAGTTTCTTACGGCGCTCTCGAAAGGGGAGCCCGAGCACTACACCAAGGGGAGCGGGCGTCTGGAACTTGCGAACGCCATCGCCGCGCATCCGCTTACCGCGCGCGTCATTGTGAACCGCATCTGGCGGCATCACTTCGGGCATGGCATCGTGCGCTCGCCTTCGAACTTCGGGCAGATGGGCGATCGCCCCACGCATCCCGATCTGCTCGATTACCTCGCCTCGCGCCTTGTGCAGTCCGGCTATTCGCTGAAGGCGGTCCACCGCGAAATTCTGCTTTCGAATACCTACGCGC
The DNA here is from genome assembly GCA_026954325.1 of Bryobacterales bacterium. Lineage (GTDB taxonomy): Bacteria > Acidobacteriota > Terriglobia > Bryobacterales > Bryobacteraceae > CADEFT01. Next base: position 22,734 of record JAIXKK010000060.1, read on the forward strand.
TGTCCACGGAGCCGAACCATGAGGCGCTCGAGGCGGACCCCGACAACAAACTGCTATGGCGAGCCAATCCGCGGCCGCGCCTCGACATGGAGTCACTGCGCGATTCGGTGCTCGCGGTGAGCGGCACGCTGGACCGCACCGTGGGCGGCCCTTCGAGCCCGATGAGCGGCTTCAACCACCGCCGCTCGCTCTATCTGACGGTGAGCCGCACGCGGCTTGACCCCACAATGTCGCTTTTCGATTTTCCCGATCCGAACGGCGCCACGGAAGAACGGCCCGTTACGATCGGCCCGCTACAAGGACTCTTTTTCCTCAACAGCGAATTCATTGTCGAGCAGTCCAAGGCGCTGGCGGCGGAGATTGCGCAAGCCGGCAAGGACGATAAGGCGCGGGTCACGCGCGCGTACAAGATGCTGTACGGCCGCGAGCCCGATGCCGATGAACTGCGGCTTGGAATAGAATATGTTTCATCCGGCGCAAATAGCTGGCGCGAGTATGTGCAGGTGCTGCTCGGGTCCGGCGAATTTACCGGAATGCCCTGACAGGCCACCGAGGAGAAACTGGATGAACCGGCGCAGAATGCTCGAGACTTTAGGGGGCGGCTTCGGCATGGCCGCCCTGCGAGGCGTGCTGGAAGCCTCTACGGCGGACCCGCTCGCTCCGCGCGCGCCTCACTTCCCGGCGAAGGCGAAGCACGTCATCTTTCTGTTCCTGAACGGCGGCATGTCGCAGGTGGACACGTTCGACCCCAAGCCGGCCCTGGTCAAATACGACGGCACACCGATGCCTGGTCCGAAGATCAAGACGGACCGCGCCTCCGGCAGCCTGATGCGCTCCCCGTGGGAATTCCGTCCCCAAGGCAAGAGCGGCATTGAAGTGACTGAAATCTTCCCCGAGGTCGGCAAGCGGATCGACGATTTCTGCGTCATCCGGTCGATGTACACGGACATCGGCAACCATGGGCCTTCGCTGCAGATTATGAACTGCGGCCACCAGCTTCCGGGCCGTCCCTCGATGGGCGCCTGGGTCACCTATGGGCTCGGCACGGAGAACCGCAATCTTCCCGGCTTCATCGTCCTCTGCCCCGGATTCCCCGTGTTGGGATCTTCGCTCTGGAGCGCGGGTTACATGCCGTCCATCTACCAGGGTGTGCACATCATGAATGAAGCCGTGGAGCCGGAAAAACTCATCCAACATCTGCGCAACACGGATTGCACCCCGGATGAGCAGAGGCGCCAGCTCACGCTGCTCGAGAAGCTGAATCAGAAATACATGGCGAACGCCGGCGCCGATGCGCAACTCGAGTCCGCGGCGCGCTCGATGGAGTCCGCCTTCCGGCTGCAATCGGAGGCCATGGACGTCTTCGACATCCGCAAGGAGCCGGAGAAGACGCGCGCGCGCTACGACATTTCCGATTTCGGACGAGGATGTCTTTTGGCGCGGCGTCTGGTGGAGCGCGGCGTCCGCATGGTGCAGATCTTTTACGGCAACTTCCAACCCTGGGACAACCACGACGACATCCGCGTCCACGCGAAACTCGCCGCCAAGACCGACGGGGCCATTGCCGCCCTTGTTGACGATCTCAAGGAGCGCGGCCTGTTCGAAGAAACCCTCATCATCATCGGCTCGGAATTCGGCCGCACGCCGATGATCCAGAACTCGGGGCTGGAGAAACTGGGGCGCGGCCGCGACCACAACGTTCCGGGCTTCACCGTTCTTATGGCCGGCGGCGGCGTCAAGGGAGGCATCACTTACGGCGCCACCGATGACTTCGGCTTCAAGGCCGTCGATAAACCGGTTCATGTTCACGACCTGCACGCCACCGCGCTGCACCTGCTCGGCTTCGACCATACGCGGCTCACCTACCGCCACGCGGGGCGTGACTTCCGCCTGACCGATGTTCACGGTAACGTTGTGCGCGAAATCCTCGCATAGGAATGACATACTCCAAGCCGCACAGACTGCCGGCGGCGGCGTGCTTTGCCGTTTTATGCATTACGCTCTCGCTGGGATTTTGGCCCTTTCATACACCTCGGAATCAGGTCACCTGGCTCGCGGAGAGCAATGGAATCGGGTTCGGCAAATATGGAACCGTCTGGGGCGTGGGCCCATTGAACCTGTTCGCTCCACCCGAGTCAACCGGGCGCGGTATCGAAATTTGGATCCGGCCCACGCGATGGTCTACCTCCGCCACGTTCCTCTCGTTTTATACGCCGGATAAGCGCATTCCGCTGGCGCTCAGCCAATCGCTGACGGGATTGCGGCTGGACATGAACCTTTACGGCCCGATTGACTCGGTGAAAGCTCACGCCACCGTCGATGAAGTATTCGGACAAGCGCTACGGCGCCGGAAGCCCGTGTTTCTCACGGTGACGTCGGGCAGCGAAGGAACCACAGTCTATGTGGACGGCTCACTTGCCGGCCGTGCGCCGGGGTTGCGGATTCCGGGAGACTCGTTTAATGGCCTGGTCGTGCTGGGGGACTCCCCGCGCCAGCCCAACAGCTTCTCGGGTGAGATTCGTGGCCTCGCTTTGTTCAACGTCGAATTGTCCGCCGCCCAGGCCGCCCGCGACTTCGAGACATGGGCGCGGGAAGGCCGCCCCGATCCGGAAGGCAAACCCAGGCCAGCGGCCTTGTATCTTTTCAAAGAGCGGTCCGGCGGCCTGATACACAACCAGGAGTCTCCGGGGACGGATCTCTACATTCCTCAAAAGTACATAGTGCTCGATAAGATCGTGCTGGAGCCGTTCTGGAAGGAATTCAACCTCACTCGGTCTTATTGGTCCAGCGCCGGAAAGAACATCATCGGTTTTGTTCCATTCGGCTTCGTCTTCTACGCGCTTATCGGTCAACTGCTTCCTCGTGGAAGGGCCGTGACGGCAACGGTGTTCCTCGGCACGCTGGTCAGCCTGACGATTGAAGTAGGGCAGGTGTTTCTGCCGATGCGCGATTCCGGAACGACGGACCTGTTCACGAATACCTTCGGAACTTACCTGGGGGTGCTGTGCTTCCGCCACCTTTATCCATTGGCGGAGAGCCAAATGCCCTGGCTCCGCCACTTTTTCGGAAAGGCGCCTTCCAAGGCGGCGGGAGCAACAACCCATTGAAGGCAGGCGGTGTGGCATGCTGGGAACGCTATGCGAGACCCGGAAATCATCGAAGCGGAAATAATGGAAATCAGCGCCATCGCCGACGACACGATCAAGTTCGAACGGATTGTTTCCTGGTGCGCGGCTCATCCCAACGAGGTTGCCTATGCGCTGCATTTGCTTCTGGGCAGGCACGGTAACCGGCCGGCGGGCGAGGCATGATGCCCGCTTTGGGAGGCCGGTCCTACCGCAGTTCACCGACGCGGTGAATTTTCAACATGTTCGTGGCGCCTTTACGGCCAATCGGCTGGCCCGCGACGAACACCACCGTGTCCTTGGGTTTCAGGCTGCGGCGCTCGCAGAGCATCATGTCCACTTGCGCCAGCATTTCGTCGGTGCTGCCGAGTTGCGGAGCGACGACAGGGCGGATACCGTAGTTGACGGTGATCTGGCGCGCGACTTCGTGGGTGTGAGTGAAGACGTAGACGGGGACGGGGGGACGGTAACTGGAGAGGAGACGGCCGCTGGAGCCGCTGACGCTGAAGACAACAATGGCGGTGGCATTGACGAGTTGCGCGGCCTCGATGGCGACGTGGGCGATGATTCGCGGATCGGTCATGCCGGGAGCAGGGTGGAGGGGAGGAAAGCCTTTGCGGCGCACCGAAATTTCGGTCTCGTTAGCGATCCGGGCCATCATGCGGACCGCTTCCACGGGGTAGCGGCCGATCGAGGTTTCGGCGGAGAGCATAATGGCGTCGGTGCCGTCGTAGATGGCGTTGGCGACATCGCTCACTTCGGCGCGGGTGGGGAAGGGGCTCTGGATCATGGATTCGAGCATCTGGGTGGCGGTGATGATGAATTTGGCCTTGCGGCGTGCTTTGCGGATGATCTCCTTCTGGATGGCGGGAACTTTTTCGACGGCCATCTCGACGCCGAGATCGCCGCGAGCCACCATCACTCCGTCGGATTCGTCGAGTATGGAATCAAAGTTTTCCCATCCTTCAGGCTTCTCGATCTTGGCCACGATGGGGATGGACGCGTCGTTTTCGTCGAGGAAGTGGCGCAGGCGGAGCACATCTTCGCGTACGCGAACGAAGGAAAGGGCCACGAAGTCGATGCCGGCCTGGAGCCCTTCGCGGAGGTCGGCCATGTCCTTCTTGGTGAGGGACGGCGCACCGAGTTTGACGCCGGGAAGGTTGATGCCCTTGCGATCGCTGATGGGGCCGCCGGCCACCACCTCGCAGTGAACCTGGACGCCGTCGCTTGAAAGGGCGCGCAGTTCCACGCTGCCGTCGGCGAGCAGGATACGGTCCCCCGGTTTCACGTCCGTGGCGAATTCTTTGTACGTTGTGGAGGCGCGGCGGCAGGTGCCGGCGACGGATTCGGTGGTGATAGTGAACCCGGCGCCCTTTTCGAGGACGCATTGCCCGTTCTCGAAGGTTTCCAGTCGAATCTTGGGGCCTTGAAGATCGAGGAGGATGCTGGTGTTGGCGCCGAGTTCTTCGGCTGTTTTTCGCACGGCAAAGATCAGATCGGAGATCTCGCCCGTCCGGGCGTGGGATGCGTTAATGCGGAAGACGTTCACTCCGGCCACGATCAAATCATGAATCCCCCGCGCGGAATTGGAGGAAGGACCAAGAGTGGCTACGATTTTTGTGGTGGGCATCTGCGGGCCGCCTGCAAGGCCCGGGCGCGGCTGATGCAGGCGTGACTTTCATTTTGGCACGTTGCCGGCCCGGCTTGTGTTTCCGTTTACTTACGTGCTTCAGCAGAGGTGGAATTTCTGGCATAATGAAGAGCGCTCTGGCCATCATCCGGCGCCCCCAGCCCACCAGGGACAAGGATGAGATTTTTAGGACCGACACGACATCACAGGCTGAACGAAGCCGCGGGAGTAGTGTATCTGGTCGGCGCACTGGTATTGTCGCTGAGCCTGTACTCCTTCTATCCCGGCGATCCATCATTCAATACGGCTACGCCTGACATCCGGGTACAGAACCTGATCGGCAAAGCCGGCTCATATACTTCTGACCTGCTGTTTCAATTGTTGGGGTGGGGGGCATGGGTATTGCCGGTAGCGGTCTTCGCCCTCGCGGTGAAATGGCTGCGCTCGCGGCCGATTCAGGTGCCGTTCGTGAAGGCAATCGGATTCTTTCTGCTGGTGCTCGGCTCCTGTACGGGTCTTGCGCTGATCCCTTGGCTCCATCCACTGCAGGGCGTGTTGCCGCCGGGCGGGCTGGCCGGGGTCCTGGTTGCGGATTCGCTGGTGAGCGCGCTGAATCCGACGGGCGCGGCATTTCTGACGGCCACCACGCTGTTTGTTTCCCTGTACCTGGTGTCAAGCTTTTCGCTGGCGAAGGTGCCGGTATGGTTCGCGGGACCGCGACAATGGCAGGAACAGCAAAAAAGCCGGTGGCGGAGATGGAAAGACCAGAGGGCGCTGAACCGGCTGGCGAAGCAACAGTTGAAGGAGGAACGGGCGAGGGCGAAGGCGGCAAAGCGAAAGCCCGCGGAGACGAATCCCGGCCAAGCCGTGGTGAATGCTCCGCCTGCCGCGCCGTACGCGCGGGAAGACCGGCCGCCATGGGAGGAGGCTGGAGAGCAGGGGCAGTTCCGCGCAGTGGAGCCTTCCGTTGACGAAGCGGCGGAGCAGGAAATCCCTATCTGTGTTCTCGAGGAGCCGGAACCGTTTCCGCCGCCCCCGCGCACGATCGTGGAGCCGGAACCGGTGCGGCCGGCGAATCCTCCACGGCGGCGTCCAGTGACGTTCGATCCGCCATCGACAACCCTGTTGAATGAGGCGCCCGTGCGAAGCGCCTATGACGGGCAGGAATTGAAGGAGATCGCGGGACGAATCAAGTCGAAGCTGGAAGAGTTCAACGTGCTGGGTTCGGTGGTGCAGATCAATCCGGGTCCGGTGGTGACGACGTTCGAATACAAGCCCGAAGCGGGCATCAAGTACAGCCGGATTGTGACGCTGACGGAAGATCTTTGCCTGGGCCTGCAGGCGGAATCCATCTTCATCGAACGGTTGCCCGGGAAGCCGACGGTGGGCATCGAAGTGCCGAACACGAGGCGGGAAGTGATCAGCCTGCGGCAGATTCTCGAATCGGAGGAGTTCAGCGACTCGGGGTCGAAACTGACGATTTGCCTGGGTAAGGACATCAACGGCCGGATCAAGGTGGCCTCGCTCGAAGCGATGCCGCACCTTCTGATTGCGGGTTCGACAGGATCGGGCAAAAGCGTCATGCTGAACTCGCTGATCATGTCGATACTCTACAAGGCGACCCCGGACGAGGTGCGGATGGTGCTGGTGGATCCCAAGCGCGTGGAGATGGGCATTTACGAAGGAATTCCGCACCTGTTGACGCCGGTGATCACGGACGCCAAGCAGGCGACGAACGCGCTGCGCAACGCCGTGCTCGAAATGGAGCGGCGGTTGAAACTGCTGGCTTCGCAAGGGGTGCGCAACATCGAGCAGTTCAACAGGAAAGTGAAGCAGACGGCGGCGACGCCGAGGAGCCTGTTTGAAGAGGAGGAGCCCGCGGGAGAGCAGGAGCAGTTGAAACCGCTGCCCTACATTCTGATTGTGATCGACGAGTTGGCGGACCTGATGATGCTGGAGCGGGCCAATGTGGAGGCTTCGGTGACGCGGTTGGCGCAAATGGCGCGCGCGGTGGGAATGCATCTGGTTCTGGCGACGCAGCGTCCGAGCGTGGACGTGATTACGGGTTTGATCAAGGCGAATTTCCCGTCGCGCATCAGTTTCCGGGTGGCAACGCGGGTGGACTCGCGCACCGTGCTGGACGTGATGGGCGCCGAGCATCTGCTGGGGCGCGGCGACATGCTGTATCTGCCTCCAGGCTCGTCCCGGCTGGTGAGGGTGCACGGCGCGCTGGTGACGGAAAACGAGATCAATCGCGTGGTGGAGCACTGGCGGGACCAGGCGCTGCCGGACTATGACGAAAGCTATCTGAAGCCGCCGCCATCGGAGGATGACGATCTGGAAATCGGATCGGAAGAGGAAGGCGGCGGAGTGCAGGATGCCATGTACCAGGAGGCGGTGCGCGTGGTGCTGGAGATGGGCAAAGCGTCAACGTCGATTCTCCAACGGCGGCTGCGGTTAGGGTACGGTCGCGCGGCGCGCATTCTCGACATGATGCACCGCGACGGGATCATCGGTCCGCCGGACGGAAGCCGGCCGAGGGAAGTGTTGAAGCGCCCGGACTGGCTCGATGAGATCGAGCAGTAAAGTCAGCTCTTGCGGCTGCCGCGATGGTTGCGGCGGAACTCTTCATCGACGGATTTGCGGCCGCGGAATCCTTCCTGTAATCCGTGCCAATGGGAGATGCCGGATTCGCCGAGCTTCCAGCAGAGGTAGACTTCCTCTCCCTTGTAGAGCGTACGAAAATCGAGAAGGCCGATATCCAGGTCCTTGACCTCGCAACCTAACGACTGGATGTGATCGAGGGTTGCCTTGAGCTGAGCGGCGCAGGTGTCACGGCGTGATTTTTCCGCGTTGAGCCGCGGCGCGTCCACCATGGCTCCACCGCTCATGAGGATGCGGCGGGACTCGCGTTCGAGGACTTCTTCCGCCTCCAGATAGAAGCGCTTCAATTCGATGGCGGCGCGGATGGAGTTCTCGACTTCCGGCAGGAGCGCTTCGGCCTCTTCGAGGGTGAAGTACCGGGACATCCGGGGCGATCAGACGCCGGAAACCTGAACCGCAAGGGTGCGGCTGCGCGGTCCGTCGAATTCGGCGAGGATGATGCTCTGCCAGGTCCCGAGGAGCACGGATGCGTTGCGGACCTGGAGGCAGAGCGTCTGGCCCATGAGCATTCCGCGCATGTGGGCATCGGCATTACGGCGCTCGCAATCCGAGTAAAGAGGATCGTTGTGACGGTAGTAGCCGTTGCGGTCCACTACCTTCTCAAAGAACTCCTTCACGTCGTGGAGCAGGGCGTCCTGCCATTCGTTGATGAAGATGGCGGTGGTTGTGTGCAGAGTTTGCAGGTGGACGATGCCATCCTTCACGCCGCTTTTGCGCACCACTTCGTTGATACGCTCAGTGATGTTGGACAACTGCGTGCGGTCGCTGGAAATCCAGTCGATGATGCGGTTGTAAACCTTGTAGCCAAGGTGGCTGGCTGGAGTTGAAACGTCGCTAACCTCACTGGTTCCCGTGGAAGCCTTTACTGGACTCATGTCCTCCCCTTCTCCTTCAGTTGATACATGAACCCGCCTTCGAGATTCAAAGAATGCAACTGATCCCCGTTCAGTATAGCAGGAAACGGCACTAAGAGATTCCGTTTGAGCATGTTAGAACGCGGCAGCGGAGTTCCCTCACGGAAAACGGCGGCAAGGCTATATTCCGGAGGATATCATCCGTTTATCTTGAAGTTCAGATCCGCAGGAAAATCCTGCGCCGGTGCATCCAGAAGAGCATAAGCCAGAAGACGAGCAGGACGGCAGTTCCGCGGAAAAACGGTTCGAGTCCGGCGCCCGCGAACTGGAATACGTTGGGACCCAGATGGATGCGGAACGAGTCGGTGATGAATTTCCCGAACAGGTGAGCGATCAGGTAGGCGGCAATGGAGTTCATGCCGATGACGACGAGGGAGAAGGTCCAGCGCTGGTAGCCCTTCACGTCGATGAGCCAACTGAAGCCGGCGAGGATGAGGAAGCAGGCGCCGCCGCTGGCGAGGGTCCAGGCCGGAGTCCAGATTCGCTTGACGACGGGACAGATGCCGGTGAAATGCAGCAAGAGCCCGGCGGCGATGCCGATGACACCCGCGAGGAGCAGTCGCTTCATGGGGATGGATGGGGCGGCGGCGCGGAGCCAGCGGCCGGCAACGAGACCGAGGATCATGGTTCCGAGGGTGGGAATGAAACTCAGCGTGAGGTAGCCGCCGCCGTTGTATAGAAACGGTTTGACGCGCGGGAAGAGATTGAGGAACCAGACATCGAAGGCCTGCCCGAGGTTGCTGTTCTTGTTCCAGTGAGCGGCGAAGCCGGTGAAGTTGTATTGCCAGTCCGCGGGTACGCCGGCAGCCTGATAGTCGAAGGCGGGGCCGGGCGCGGGATAGAGCGCCCAAGCCAGCCAGTAGCCGCCCAGGATGACTCCGAGGGCGGTCCATTGCCAGCGGGCCGGACGAAATCCGAGGAGGAAGAGAAAGGGGTAGCCGAGGCCGATCTGGGTGAGGGTGTCTTCAAAGGTGAAGTTGGTCATCGGGCTCGATAGGGAGCGAAGGAAGATGCCGAGCCAGACGAGCAGGAGGGAGCGCCAGAGCGCGTGCACGAACGTCCTGTTGAAGGTGGCTCCCTTGGCAAGACGGCTGGCGATGGAATAGGGAAGCGCGACGCCGACGAGGAAGGAGAACGAGGGTTGAATGAGATCGTGAAGCGAACAGCCCGCCCACGGCACATGGGTTTGATTCCAGGCGAGAATGCTCCAGAACCAGTTGCCCGGGTAGGCGCGAGAGACGCGGGCAAGTTGGAGCACTTCGGCCATCATGAGGAACATGACGAGTCCGCGGTAGACGTCGACGGCGACATTGCGGCGGACGGTTTGGGGTTTGCCGCCGGGGTCGCGGGCAGGGACGGTGGATTCCAGAACGGCTTGCATCGGGCGCCCTCCTCGGGAGTTTTCAATCTAGCATTTCGGAATCGAGCGGGGAAGGGGCCGCGGTGGGAGGGTACGCGCAGTTCGGTAGGCTCACTTGCGGCGCGGGGATTTGGTCTTGAGCACGATGGGCGTGGCGGCGAAGCCGAACTCCTTACGCAGGCGGTTGATGAGGAACCGCTCGGTGGAAAAGTGCAGGCCGCTTCGGCTTCCGGTGAACAGAACAAATGTCGGCGGGCGGACGGAAGCTTGCGTGATGTACTTCAGCTTCAGGTCGGTATCCATGTTAAGGGACTCGACGAAGCGGTTCAGTTCGCCCGTGGAGACGCGGTGGGATGCCGCGTCATAGGCCTCCTTGACGTGGCGGAAGATCTGGGAAACCCCGGATTTCGTCTTCGCGGAGAGGAAGAGCACGGGAGCGAATTCAAGGAACTTCAGGTTGTCGCGCACTGCCTGAAGGAAGGTCTTGCGGTTCGTTTCCGAAGTGATGTCCCACTTATTGACGCAGATGATGACGGGGCGGCCGTCCTCGACGGCATAGCCCGCAATGGTGGCATCGAGGGCGACGAATCCTTCGCCGGCATCCATGAGGAAGAGGACGACGTTCGCCATGCGGATGTGGCGGCGCGCCATGACGACACTGAGTTTCTCCGCCATGAGCTTTGTCTTGCCTTTGCGGCGGATGCCGGCGGTATCGACGAAGGTGTATTGTACGCCGTCATGATCCACGGATTCGTCGACGGCGTCGCGCGTGGTGCCGGCCACCGGAGAAACGATGGCGCGCTCTTCGCCGGCAAGAGCGTTGAGGAGCGTGGACTTGCCCACGTTTGGACGCCCGATAATGGCCACCTTGATGCGCGGGGGGCCAACAGAGGCGGCGGACTCCTCCGCCTCGGGAAAGGACGCGGTGACGTGATCGAGCAGTTCCTCGATGCCGAGGCGATGCTCGGCGGAGACGGGCAGGACATCGGCGATGCCCAAGGCGTAGAACTCGTGGACCAGAGATTCGCGGGCGGCGGCGTCAATCTTGTTGACGGCCAGCGTAACGGGCTTGCCAAGCTTGCGCAGCAGGACGGCAAGTTCGCGGTCGGCGGCGGTGATCTCCGTGCGGCCATCGATGAGAAAGATGATGTGCGCGGCCTCTTCCAGCGCGACCTTGGCCTGCTTGAAGATTTCCGTGGGGATGAGGTCCTCATCGTTGGGGATGATGCCCCCGGTGTCGATGATTTCGAATTTCCGGCCGTGGTGGTGGGCCTTACCGCGGATGCGATCGCGCGTGATGCCGGGCTCATCCCCGACAATCGACCGTCTGTCCCGAATGATCGCGTTGAATAAGGTGGATTTGCCGACGTTCGGCCTGCCTACGATAACCACGACCGGCAGACTACGCTGCGGGTCCATGCAACCTCATGATACCATCCGCCCATGTCTTACTACCCGGTGTTCCTGGACTTGCGCGGGAGAGAGGTGCTGGTGGCGGGCGCGGGAAAGGTGGCGCTGAGGAAGGTGAAGGGATTGCTGGAGGCGGGGGCGAAAGTGACCGTAGTGAGCCCGCGCTGCGAGGAGGGGTTTGAGGGATTGGAGGTGACGCTGCGGAAACGGCGGTTCCGTGCATCCGATGTGGCGGAAGGCATGGCGCTGGTATTCGCGGCGACGGATGATCGCAAGGTGAACCACGCCGTCGCCCAAGCCGCCGCGCGCAAGAGGATTCCCGCAAATGTAGCCGATGCGCCCGAGGAGTGCGATTTCCTGGTCCCGGCGCGGTTGCGGCACGGCGAGGTGCGGATCGCGATTTCCACCGGGGGACGGAGTCCGCGCCTGGCGAAGGGGCTGCGGGAAAAACTGGAGAGGGCATTGGGGCCATCAACCAACGGAAACTCCTGATGGCCGGCGGAGGCTGCGGCCGTCAGGAGGGCAAGCCCCGCTGCTTAAGAACGAACCGGCAAATTGGCCCCGCCGCGATCACCGCCCAATAACCCCATTTCATCATCGCTTCATAGAGCCGCGCTCCGAGGAACCGGTTCGCGTCGCTCAGAAGAACCGGGTCTCCACGCCGCGGCAATTGATGGCTTACCATGGATGGCCGCAAGCGGGCGGCGATGCCGCGAGTGGGGTCGCCGGACCTTGGTTCCCATCTGCCCGGCTTCGATCTTGGCCGGGTCCCGTTCTCCGAGTCGCCGGTGCAGGGTGACGACGTCATAGTCCCAATCCAGATCCATCTTCGAATAGTTTGGGGTCTTCTTGCCGTAGACTACGCGCGGAAAAACTCCGGCCGTGGTGATGATAGTGGGAGCCGTATGCAACGTGGAAACCGGAGCGGTGGATTGGATGGGATCCGATCCGGCCGCCCTTCCCACTCTTCGCTAACTCGCGGTACTAACCAGGGACACGTCCCGGTACGCCGGATTCCAGGGCTAAGGCCCAGCCCCTAAACAGCCTTCAGAACCAAAGAACTACCTGCTTTGAAACTTACGTTCAATGTACTCCCTGGGATCAGAGGGTTATCTTGAATTTCCGGCTTCGTATATCGGAAATTGCACCGCGAAAGGGGAGATCGCTTGCGGGAATTTCGAGTAGGGATCGTGGGCCTGGGCCATTGCGGCGATGCGCATCTCGGCGCCTGGCGGAGTCTTGACCAAGCGGTAAGACTTCCGTCGATTTGTGACGAATCTCTGGCGATTCGGATGAGAGCCGCACAGGCGGGTTTCACCGTCTACGAGAACGCGCTCGATATGGCGAAGAAGGAATCGCTGGACGCCGTGAGCATTTGCACGCCAAATTGCTCGCATGAAGCACTGGCCGCCTCTTTGTTGCGGCAGGGCGTTGCCGCGCTATGTGAAATTCCGCTCACCATTGATTTAAGCGGGGCATTCCGCCTGTTTGATCTGGCCGAATGCCGGCGAACGGTGTTCGCGCCGGCGGCCAAATTCCGCTTCGCGCCGGCGGTAACCCACGCTCGCGACCTGATTGCCGCCGGAGAAATCGGACAGATTTTGAATTTCCGGGTGGAGTTCGCGCGCTACCGGAATATGTTGATGTCCTGGAAGAGCCTGCCCGAGGTCGCCGGAGGAGGCGTTCTGAGAGACCAGGGCGGCAACGCATTTGATCTGATCCACTACCTCATCGGCCCGCTGGAACGAGTGCGCGCGATTCGGCTGCGACAGGCGCAGCCGCTCGATGTGGAGGACTCGGTACTGGTGCTGGCGACGGCGCGCGGCGGCGTGATTGGAGAGGTCTTCCTCAGTTGGAGCGCGGAAACCGGGTCGCACAATTACGCGACCGTCTGCGGGACTAAGGGCACGGTCGAAATCGGATGGCGGGAAAGCACACTCAAACGGCACGGAAAAGAGCCGCGCCAGTTTGGCGGCCCGTATCAGGAGTTGGACGCCTACCAACGAATGGCGCAAGCCTTCCTTGCTTGTGTGCAAGGCCGGCAGCCGCTCTGGATCACATCGGACGAAGCGCTCGATACAGCTTTCGCATTGGAGATGGCCTATCACTCGATGCGCCAGGACGCCACCGTGGAGATGGATAGCAAGCGGATACGGTCCCGAGGACCGTTCGCTTAAGAGGCGGACGTCATGATCGACCTGGTAGCCAACTTCGATAAGCAGGGCTATGGTATCCGGGCGGCGCTACAGGCTGACCGGATCCCCTACCGGCGAATCCGGTGGGCCAGGGAGGCAGCCTCAAGGTTGTTGTTGATCGCGGATAAGGAGGTTGGAGACGAGATAGCGGCTCTCGCCAGGGTGACGCCGGCGCTGGTCGTCGGGAGCCTGCCTGCCGGGCTTGCTCCTCATTTTCACGATTGCGGATCGGAAACCATCGTGCGAAGCGGAAAGTGCTGGTGGTGCCGGCTGTCCCTCGGAGAGGCCTTCACGGAAATGGTGCGCGAAGGCCCCGAACCGGCCGCGGGTCAGTTGATGGCAGTGCGGAACATCCCGGAGATCGACAGCGGATGGGCGTTGATTGAATTGCTGAAGACGCTTATCCGGCAGGCGGCAGGGGGACTGGTGCGGCTGGAGCGGTGGCCCGCCCCATGCCAGACGGCGAAAGGCGACGGGATGAAGTTCTTTCCCCCGTTCCACCCGCCCATGGCCGAAGGACATGGGGAATTCCGCGCCTCGGAATGCCTGGTTGTTCCGCAAGCGGAAGCGAGCGGCGCGGCCGAGTGGCAGGACGGTCCCGCATGGCTCACCACGGCGGAGGCGGTAGCCGGATGGTGGCGAAAGCGGGAACTGGTGTATCTGGCCCCTTGCCCCGAGGGTTGGCTGGTGGAAAACCACGGAATCGATCCGATCTCTGGTTTGTGCTTTGTGGCGGAGAACACGCAGGGCGATGTGGTGTATAGCGAGACACTGAGTACGATTGATGGTTGCGAATCATTGCTCATACAAAACAAGTCTTTCTTGTCTTTTGCCGGAGTGACCAGGTATGTGGCTTCCGTCTGACACGGATAGCTCGGGGCATGATTTCTGCGCCGGGGAATTGAGATTACTGATGCGGGCAGTGGAATCGGGCGCCCTGAACGCGCCGCCCGGCAGCGCCGGTGAAACTCTTGGAGCGGGAATTCGCGGAGTGCCGCATGCCTGCGCCGTGCTCTAGGTGTCCGCTCTTGGGATGCCGGTGGTGCGCAGGTATCGGGCAGCACACCCGCCATCATCGCGGACCACCTGTTCAGGCAGCCTTGTGACGTAGAGAGTATTCGCGCGGCAGCGCCGGTGTACCCATCATCGAAGACCGCGGTATGGTGGCCGTTTCCTCAGGGAGAACCGCCGCACGGGCAGGAACACATGAACACCGCGATCAGCGCCGGATGACGGCTATCGTTTCATCGAGCAGGTGTCTGCTTTGTTCGTACAGGTCCTTATACTTCCGGGACAACTCACGAGCGCTGTCATCGAGCATTCCTCCGGTGCTGCGGTAGAGTTGATGGCAATTGTCCACGAGGTCATTTCCGGCCTCGATAATATAGTCCGCGGCGTCCTCCGCCTGGCGCCGGATCTTACGGCGTGTGCGCGCCCCGGACTGCGGAGCGAAAAGCAGCATTACGGTTGCGCCCGCCAAGGCTCCCACCAGGAAACCACCAAGTAGACTCGCAGATGACCGGTCTTTTCTCATTTCGATCCTCCTTTCCAGGAATGAATCGCGTCACTTTGCCGGTGACATGTATAATCAGCGGGGAGTCAGTACCGATGGGGGGCGCCGCCCAGGTCCCACGCTTGCCGGAGTTCACGTCCCGGCGCGCCGCGGGGGCTGAAACACTTCCCTCCCGTACTTTTATCGTAGCTCCGTAGCCCGGTTCCGGAAACATGTTATCGTGCGGTACATGGCAAATCTCACCCGTAGAGACACGCTGCATCTGCTGCGTCCCGCGGCCATGGCATCCACCTTCCTGCCCATCGCGGTCAGTACCGGGTCTGGTCCCACCCCGTCGACTCCCACCGCTTGGTGACGCGCCCGTTAGGGCGTACCGGGCGTGAAGTGACAACGTTTGGTCTGGCGGGCGGAAACAAAGTGATGTGGGACCTGCCGGGTGACGAGGGCGTGGAGATTGTCGTCAAGGCTGTGAAGCTTGGTATAACCTATCTCGAAACCGCGAATAACTACCAGCGCAGCCAGCTCAACTATCACAAAGCGTTTCGAATCCTGAACCTCATTCCCGGACAGCCCGGCTACGACCATAATCTGCGCGGCAGGCTCTTTCTCGCCACCAAGACGGGCTGGCGCTACTCGGTAATCCGTGACGGATCAAAGCCGATGGGACACTCGGCGGGCGGCGGCGGCACATGCATCGATGACCTGAAACGCTCACTGACGCAGTTCTTCGGCGACGGGAAAGGCTACATTCCCGAGGGCGCCTACATCGACCTGATGCAGATCCATTTCCTCTCTCACGACGCCGAAGTGGACGCGATCTTCGAAGGGCTGGAAAATCCCTCGGATAAGACCCTGCCGCGAATCGGCGCCCTCGCCGGATTGATCGATTTTCGCGACGGAACGAATCACACGGGAGCAAACCCGGAGCACAAGAAATACATCCGGCACATCGGCATGACAGGGCACGAGAACGCCGCGGCGCACATGTACGCCATCCGCCGCGACACGAAGAATGTGCTGGAAACGCTGCTGGTGGCCATCAACCCGAATGACCGCCATTACTTCTGCCATCAGAACAACTCGGTTGCCGCGGCGGCCGCGAAGGGAATGGGCATCATCGGAATGAAGATCTTCGCCGATGGCGTAATGTACGGGCTCGAGAAGAAGTACGCTTCGCAGCCCGGACAGAGTGTGCTCTCGGTGGGCCGGAAAGGGAAGGTTCCTTATCAGGATTTCCTTGAGTACAGCCTGTCGGCGCCCGGCGTGAGCACGGTGATCGCCGGCATCGGCCTCATCGACAAGGCGAACGACCCCACACGCGACCAACTGACGGCCAACCTTGCCGCGTGCCAGCGCCGCGAGCCGCTTTCTTCCATCAGGCGCGGACAGATTGAAGAGCAGGTGGCCGCGTTGCATGGCACGGATACCAATTTCTTCCAGCGGCCTTCGTGCGGCATGCTTGCCCCGCAATCGGTCAAGGTGGAGCGTGATTCGCCGCGCGGACCGGTAAAGGTCCTATGGACAACCGCCTACGCGGCCGGTGAGCCATTAGCGCGCTATGAAATCTACCGCCGCGATCAAAAAATTGCGGCGATTCCCTACAAGCCGCAGTTGACGGAGGAACCCTTTGCCTACACCGATGCGGAGGCTCCGGCGGCGGATAGCGGCGGCATCTGGTACAAGATTCGCGCGGTGGACTCGGTCGGAGCGTTCGCCGATTCGCTTTCCGTAAAACCTGTTTAGGTCCCCGCGAAATGCCGATGGATGCGGCATGCGATCCCTTATCACTTGCCTGCTGGCTCTGTCGCCCCTCCCGGCCCAGCAGGGACAGGAGGGCGCCCGTCCCGGTTGGCCCTGCGTCTCCGGCCGGGCCGTGGATCCGTCCTATCTCGAGATAAGCGAGTCCTCGGGCGGACAAGCGTTCCTCTTTCAGAAAGGGGAGATGCGGCATGCCGGCGCGTTACGACGAGCAGACGCGGTCATACCGCCTCCGGTATGAGGCTCCACGGGGGCAGAGGTATCGCGTGGCGATGACGGCACGCGATGAGTTGGGATGGCCCGTGTCGCGGGTGCATCCGAACCTTTGGAGTGAGGCGTACCAAACACCGCGGGAACATTGAGCCGCGGATGAACGTATACGCCGGTTACCGGCGATGTCAGCTCGGCATTTGAGACCGAGATTAGCGATATGGCCCGTGACACGGTGGCCGCGAAGATCAACCGGGAAGTCCTTCCGCGGGCGGGTTGATCGCCGCCACGCTCCTGAGCACTGTGAGCAGCCGGCTCTCCTCCTCGGGGAAAACCGTGCGCAGATCGAGCAGCAGGCGCTCATTGGCGATCATCGCGATGACCGGAGGTTCGGCCGCGCGGAGGCGGCGCTCCCATTCGGCTACGCTCGGAGCAGAGATGGCGATGTGCCAGGTGGCCAGGGACTGCTCAGGAGTCGAGCCGCCGCCGATGACGGACTTGCCGGGCACGATCTGAGCGGGAAGACCGGGCAGGGCGGCGAGCAAGGCCTCGGCGCGAGCGCGGATTTCCTCCGCCTTCAGCCGGATCATGCGAAGCGAGGGAAGCGCGTCCCACTCCTCGAACAGGATGTGGCGGAGCGTTGCTTCGAGTGAAGCGATGATCAGCTTGTCCAGGCGCAAGACGCGAAACATCGGGTTGCGGCGGATGCGCTGAATAAGCGGCGCATCGCCCGCAATGATCCCCGCCTGCGGCCCGCCCAGGAGTTTGTCTCCGCTGAAGCTGACCACGTTGACGCCCGCGGCAAGCGATTGCTGGACGAGCGGTTCGTCAATCCCGTAGGGGGCCAGATCGGCCAGGCAGCCACTGCCGAGATCCTCGTAGACGGGGATGCCGTGTTCGCCCCCGAGGGCGGCGATCTCCTCGCGGGACGGTTGGGCGGTAAACCCTTCGATGCGGAAATTGCTCGGGTGAACTATCAGCAGCAAACGAGTGCGTTCACTGATGGCGCGGCGAAAGTCGTCCACGTGGGTTCGGTTGGTGGTTCCGACTTCTTTCAGTTGCACCCCAGCGCGCCGCATGATGTCCGGGATGCGGAAACCGTCGCCGATCTCGATCAACTGGCCGCGGGAGACGATGACTTCCGCTCCGGCGGCAAGTTCCTGAAGCACCAGGTACACCGCGGCGGCGTTGTTGTTGACGGCAATGGCGGGCTTGCCGAGGATGCGTTCAAACAGCGCGCCGCAGTGCGCGTCGCGCTTGCCGCGCCGCCCCGTAGCCAGGTCGTACTCGAGGTTCGAATAACCCTCGGGCATGGACACGCCGGCAAGCGGCGCGCGGCCGAGATTGGTGTGCAGAATCACCCCGGTGGCATTGATGACGCGCCGCAGGGAAGCGCCCCGTAACGCCGACAGCGAGGCGATAACCTCTCTGTCGATATCGACGTTCGCCGCGCCCCCGCGCAGTTGTTCCCGCGCATCGGCGAGGGCCCGCCGGATTTCAGAAACCACCACCCGGCGCGGGTAGCCGGAGCCCTCGAGACGAAGCGCGACTTCGTCAACGGAGGGCAGCAGGCGTAGACGTTCGGCAATCTCCATTTACTTGGGGAACAGCGCGCGCAACTGCGCAAGAGTGGGCTGGCGGCCGTATTCGCACAACTCGAATGTCTCGACGCGCTTGATGCGATCCGCCGCGCCGGGCCCGTAGATCTCCTCGATCGCTTTCCGCACAGCGGCCGGGTGGGGGCGGGTGCGCTGCTTGCTCAGCCACTCCTTCCTGGCCTGCTTGTCCTTGGGAACCTGATCGAGCGTGTGATCCACCCAGGGAAGCCATTCGTAAACCTGGGAAACATGCGCGTCCAGGGAGTTGACCTTCGTTTCCCACACATCGTCGATGTTCACCACCACATCGGGACGGAAAGGAGCCGGTTTCTGGAAGCCGTCCTGGTAGTAAAGGAAAATCGGATTGTCGTGCAACGGCGGCGTGTCGGGAACGATGTTCGGCACCACCACCATGTAGGCGGCATCCTGCACCAGGACTCCCGTGTAGCGGTGATCCGGATGGTAATCATTGGGCCGGGGAGCGACGACGACATCGGCCTTCCACTTCCGAATCGCGCGAATGATCTGCTTGCGCGCTTCGACGTTGGGCGTCAACTCGCCGTCGTGATTGTCGAGGACTTCGTATTCGGCAATACCCAGCCGGCGCGCGGATTCCTGCGTCTCCTGATAGCGGTGTTTGGCAAGCATCCCTCCGCCCATCTCCTGGTGGCCGGCGTCGCCGTTGGTGACGGAAAGGAACTTCACCAGATGCCCGGCGCGGGCGAATTTGGCGGCCGTTCCCGCAAACTTGATGTCGCAGTCATCGGGATGCGCGCCGATGGCGATGATGCGGAGTTTTTGCTGAGCCTGCATGGTCATGGCAAGTAAGAGATGGAAAAGTCGGGGCATGAGGGCGCTCCTTCAGGGTTGCGTCGGCTTACGGGTCCACTCGGCGACCCAATCCAGAAATGATGTGTACCACAGGACGGAATTCAGCGGCTTGAGAATCCAGTGGCCTTCATCCGGAAAGAGAATGAGCTTCGAGGGCACCTTCTTCATTTGAAGAGCGGTAAACAGTTGTTGCCCCTGGCCAATGGGAACACGGTAATCCAACTCGCCTTGAATGACCAGCGTGGGGGTCTTGAATTCGTTGACGAAATAGCTCGGAGACCAGCGCTGATAGACCTCGGGGTTGTCCCACGGCATGCCGCGGAATTCCCACAGCGGGAACCAGAGTTCTTCCGTGGTCCCCGCCATGCTGCGCAGATCGAAAACTCCGGCGTGAGAGACGAAGGCCTTGAAGCGCTGCGTGTGGCCCAGCATCCAGTTGATCATGTAGCCGCCGTAACTGCCCCCCGCCGCGGCGAAACGATCCGCGTCGGCATAGGGCTGGCCGGCAACATAATCCACCACGGCCATGATGTCGTCATAGACTTTGCCGCCCCAATCAGAATTGATGTCGTCGGTGAATTTCTGGCCGTATCCCGTCGAGCCTCGGGGATTCGGCATGACGATGACAAATCCGGCGGCGGCGAAGACCTGTGGATTCCACCGATAGCTCCAACTCTCCGACCATGCGCCCTGAGGACCGCCGTGGATGAGGAATAGCACGGGATATTTTTTCTTCGCGTCGAAGCCGGGCGGCTTGAGAAGAAAGCTCTGCACCTTGGCATCCTCCGCCCCGGTGACCCAGAAATCCTCGAACGGAGCCAGAGAGTACTCGGCGAGCAGGGCGTCATTCAGATGGGTGAGCGGTGTAGCCGGACCGCCCGTGGATGCCACCGTGTAGATTTCGCTGGGGTGCGCCCCGGTCTGCCCGGTGTAGATCATGTTCTTGCCGTCAGCGGGGAACTGCACATCGTCAATCGCGCCCGCGCCGCTGATGAGAATGCGCGAGGCGCCGCCCGTGACGGGGATCATCTGAAGGACCGTACGGCCGCGGTCTTCCGTGACGAAAAAGAGGCGTTTGGAATCGACGGACCAGGACATGCTCTCCACGTTCCGGTCGATGTTCTCCGTCAGAACAGTGGTGCGGGCGGTGGCGCGATCGAGCACCACCAGTCGCCAGCGGTCGCTTTCATAACCGGCCCGCTGCTGCTGGCGAAAGGCGATCCAGCGGCCATCCGGAGAGTACTGCGGCGAATTGTCGGCGGCGGCGTTGACCGTGATCTTTCGAGACTCGCCACCTTCCATCGGCACGACGTAAAGTTCGGAGTTGGTGCTGACGGCCGGCTCCGGGTCGGGGTTCATGACATAGCAGAGTTCCTTGCCGTCTGGCGAGATGGCGTAGTCATCAGGACCGCCGAGAGAGAACGGGGGGACCAGGCGTGGTCCCGGCGTCAGGTCTTTGGGGGAACCACCCTCAATCGGCACGGTGAGCAGATGGGCGCGGCGGGCAGTCTGGTATTCCGTCCAGTGTCGATAAAGAAGAGACGTATAAATCCGCGCCTTCACCTTGGAAGTCTTCTCTTCCTCCAAACGCCTCTTGTTGCAGGCGTCGTCGGGACAATCCGGATAGACCTCGCTGTTGAAGACCACCGCCTTCCCGTCGGGAGAGAACAGGACGCCTGAAGCCTCCGTACTCAAATTGGTGACCTGCCGCGGGCCGGCGCCGTCGGGGTCCATCAGCCAGACTTGAGACGATCCGCCGCGATTGGAGATAAAGGCAATGTGCTTGGAATCGGGCGACCAGCGGGGCCGTTCGTTGGTGGTCCCTTCGTTGGTAATTCTCCTCGGAGTGCCGCCGGCCACGGGAACCACCCAAATCTGCTTTGGTTTCGCGTTCTTGTCGAGGTCGATTGTTTGGACCGTGAATGCAACCGTCACCCCGTCGGGAGAAACCTGCGGCTCGCTGATGCGGGAAATGCGCATCATCGCCTGCGCATCGAACGGTTTTTTCTGCGCCGGCAGCGCGGGGACGGCTATCATCACGGAAAGTACCACAAACCGCATATTGACGATTGTAGCTGCCATGACTTTCCGCTGTCTGAACTGCTGGCGGCGATTTCAGGCCGCGCGGAAAGGCCGGCTACTTCGTCACCACGAAGCGGTCCACTTCCTTGCCGTTTTCATCCACCTGGCGGACCGTCAGCCTCGAGTCCTCGGCATCGGCGAGCGTGAAGGAGTGCGTATTCGAGACGAAGCGCGTGGTGAACTCCTGCCAGGACTCCGGCTTGTTCTCCTGCTCCGGATTGTAGAGACGCGCGCCGCCGGCCCCGGTGACAAGATAGAGCACTCCATTGGGCTGGGTGTGGGACGACCCATCGTAGGTCTTGTCGATGGCTCACTTCCCGTCCACTTCAGAACGCCACTCCTCCGGTTTTTCAGGAATCAATCGCAAGGGATGGCTGCGCTGGTAATTGTGAACGTGACCGGCGAACACAATGTCGACCTTGCCCTGCTCGAAAATCGGAGCGAGCAGCCGCATCCACTGGTCCTTGAAGTGGGCCTTCGAAGAGTTGAACCCGGGATGATGGAAGATGACGAAGCGCCACTTCGCGGATTGCGCGGAGGCGAGGTCCTTCTCCAACCAGTTGCGAAGAGCGGGCGAGGTCCACTCGGCGTACTTGTTGGAATCGAGCACGGTCCAGTGGGAGTTGCCGTAATCGAAGGAGTAGCTGGCCATGCGCGGAAACTGCTTGCCCGCGGAATCGAGGAAGGGCTGCAGCACATAGGGTTCCGCGAGAAACGGGCTGTCCGGCGGCGCCGCCGCGCACGCGAGGGCCGGCAGAGCGGAACACAATAAAAGAAACTTGCGCATCCTCTGTCAATGTAGCGTACCTGTTCAGCCCTCGCGCTCTTTGGACCTGCCACCGGCCGAACTGTTAGGATTCGAGGGATGCGTCTTTTCTTCTGTCTCTTGCTGGCGGCGTGTTCTTGGGCGGAGGTGACGGCTGGAGTTTCCGTTCGGGTTTCCACCTTTGACCCCGCTACGACGCCTCGCGGGTCGGTTATCCCGGGAAAGACGAAGGCGCCGGTTCACCGGTCCCTGCTCACCCCTGAGCAACAGGCCGCGCAGGAAGCCTTCGTAAAGCCCCGCGGCCCGGAAAGGGTGCCCTCCCCGCCGCGGCTTGAAAGTACTGGAACACTGCCGTCCCGTACGCCCGCCCTCGCCGGATCCCCGCTTGCCGATACAGCCGGCATCAGCTTCGAAGGAATTCCGCAAACCGAATTGCTCCCGCCTTCGCCGAGTATCGCAGTTGGGCCCGACGATGTGATCGAGGTAGTGAACTCGCGCATCGCCCGCTTTTCAAGAGACGGGAAAATGACCGACTCCGTCCACCTGCAGCAATGGTTTCAAACCGACCTGCCGTCGCTGTGCCCTTCCGCCTCTCAAGGCGCCTGTATTCTTGGCGACGTCTCGGTGCGCTATGACCAGTATCACGGCCGGTTCGTCATGATCTTACAAGCCCGGGATGAAATGGCGGACAACTCCTTCATCCTGGTCTCCGTCTCAAACGGAGCCACCTACGCGAGCGGCTGGAAAAACTGGGTGCTCGACGCCATCGACGTCAACGGCTCGGTGCGCAGCTACGCCGACTTCCCTCAAATCGGCCTGGATGATCAGGCCATCTACATCACCATGGTGCGATTCCGGTCATTCTTCAACAGCCTGCTGACGCCGAAATTGCGCATTCTGCGAAAAGCCGACCTCTACAAGCCCGGAGCTACGGCGCTGCCGTATAAAGATCTCACCGGCTTCACCAATGCCGACAATTCACAAGTGCTGACCCTCCAGCCGGTTCACATGCGCGGCCGCACTGGCGTGGCTGCCCCGGGGGCGCTAATGATCAACGCATCCGGAGTGGCGGGCGCGGATTACCTCACCTTGTGGCGGATCAACGATCCTTTGGAAAATCCTTCCACTGTTCGGACAACGTTGAGTGGGCTGTGGAAATACGGCGCGCCGGCTCCGGCGGCGCAACTCGGGACGAACACCCTTCTCTTCACGGGAACGGATCCGGATATTCTCAAGGCGGTCTACCGCGAGGGAGTGCTGGCCGCCGCGCAAAATGCCGGCTTCGCCGATGAACCCACCACCGTGGCGTACACGCGCATCGGCGCCGCCTCCAACAGCGTGCTCTCCCAATCGCGCTGGATCAACGGCAACTTCTTCTTCCCCGCCTTCGACGTTCCCGCCACCACCGGACCCGCGGTGTCATTGCCGAATAAGTTGATCACTGGAACGACGACGGGGGCCGGCGGGAACCTCACTTACGCCGGGATCACGGATGTGAAAGCCGGCGAGGACGTCTACCGCCCGAGCGGCGACGGGCAGGCGAGGTATGGAGAGTACTTCGGCGGCGCGGTCGATCCTGTCAACGGAGGCCTGTGGGTAACCGGAGAATACGCTAAGCCGCGTCTTTCCGGGGTATCGCAATATGGGACTTGGGTAGCTTACTTCCCCTGGGGAACCACACCGCTCTACAGTGATGTCTCCACGGCGTCGCCGTTTTTTGATTCCGTCAATGTGCTCGGAATGTGGGGAATTACCGGCGGATGCGGCGCGAGTATCTTTTGCCCCGGCGGCCGGACTACCCGAGGCCAGATGGCCGCTTTCATCGTCCGGTCCATTTTCGGGGAAAAATTCACGCCTCCCGCGACGCCCTATTTTACTGACGTCCCCGCCACGCACCCGCAATTCGCCTACATCCAGAAACTGCGGGAACTGGGCATCACGCAGGGATGCACGGCTGCCAGGTTCTGCCCCGATGACACGGTGACCCGCTCACAGGCGGCGGTCTTCGTCATCCGGGCTAAGTTCGGAGCCTTGTTCGGCGACAATTTCTCCTTCCCCTCCACGGCCTATTTCTCCGACGTCGCCACCGGGGATCCCCGGTTCCCGTTCGTGCAGAAATTGAGAGAACTCGGCATCACACAGGGCTGCGCCGCCGGCCGGTTCTGCCCGGAGGATCCCGTAACGCGAGAGCAGATGGCGGCCTTTCTGGTGCGCGCGTTCCTGAACTGAGGCGCGGGCTCACTCGTGCTCTCGCACCTGCCGCAGGCGATCGCGCAACAGGGGCGAGAGGGTGGCTTCCATCTCGGGAGTGATGAGGCGCGCTTCGTCAAGGTCTTTGAGATGCGCTTGGTCCTTCAGCCGGAAACTTGTGAGTTTCATACGAACCAGATCTCCCGGAGGGATCAGCCGCACGCCTTGAAGCACACGGCAAGGGCCTAGCCGCGGAGTTGGCTCCGGATAGGTCTCGCGAACCTTCTCTCCGGCAAACAACAAATGCACTGCGCGCCGGCCGGAAGGCTCTCCGGCCTGCACCAGCATATCCACGCCTGCCACATGGCGGTACTGGAATCCGAATGACGCCACGGCCTCCTTGATCTTGTCAAGATCCTCGCGCCGGACACTGATGTCGATATCCTTGGTCAGGCGGCCGGCATCCGGTTCCACGCCTTCCACGTAGAGGTAGGCCGCGAGTCCTCCCACTACGCGGTAATCCAAGCCTGCCGCTGTGAATGCAGCATCAATCCGTTTCGCCAGGTCGAAAAGTTGCTCCACACGCCTCTCGAAGAATGTATTGACGTAGACCGTCACGGTAGTCTCTGAAGGGATTATCCCACGCAGGTTGGCCGAAGACAGAAACAACCGGCCGCGGCCCGGTAGAATAAGGCAGAGTGTCTCTGGAACTAAGAGTGGCGATTTTGGGCGCTGGAAACATGGGCGGCGCATTGCTTGGCGGAATTCTCAAGGCAGGCGTTGTGGACAAAAACCACGTCGTGGCCACCGTGCGCGGCGAAGAGAAGGCCGATGCTTTACGCGCAAAGTACGGATGCGGCGTGCTTGCCGGGGGCAACCGGACGGCGGCGGAAGGGGCTACGCTGATTGTGCTCGCCACCAAGCCGCACATTGTCCCGAAGGTGGTGGACGAGATTGCTCCCGTACTGAAAAAGGAGCAGATTCTCGTGTCCCTGGCGGCGGCGCTCCCGCTGGCGGTCATCGAGAAACGCTTGCTCGCCCCCATGCCCTGCTTTCGCGCCATGCCCAACATCCCCGTCGTCGTGGAAGAGGGAGCCGTGGCCATCTGCGGCAACGCGCACGCCCGCCCCGAGCATCATCTGGTGGTCGAGCGGATGTTCCGCGCCGTGGGCATTGTGTGCACCGTGGAAGAGGAGATGATGGATGCCGTCACCGCGCTTTCCGGCAGCGGCCCCGCCTACGTGTACATGGTCATTGAGGCCTTCATCGCCGGCGGCGTGAAGATGGGGCTCTCCCGCGAAGCCTCCACGCGTCTGGCCGAACAGACGGTGCTCGGCGCCGCCAAGCACGTCCGCGAATCCATGCTCCACCCCGCCATCCTGCGGGACGAGGTGACCACGCCGGGAGGCACCACCATCGTCGCCATTCACGAACTCGAGCGCCACGGACTGCGTTCGATGCTCATCTCGGCCATCGAAACCGCCACCCGGCATGCCAAGGAGCGCAGCAAGGCCCTGGCGCAGAAGCTCGATCAGGATCAGCCGCCCGCCGCGAAACCGGGGTAGAGCAGCATGCCGCCATCGACGAAGATGCTCGCGCCGGTTACGTAATCGGCGTCGTCCGAGGCAAGCCATACCGCCACCCGCCCGATGTCCTCGGGTTCCCCAATGCGTTTATCGGGAATCAGCCGCATCAGCGAATCGAGGGCCTGGGGCGTATCCCAGGCGCCTTTGTTGATCGGCGTCCGGATGGCGCCGGGACAGATGCTGTTCACGCGAATTCGCAACGGGGCTACTTCTTGAGCGATGGACTTCATTAACTGCATGACGCCCCCTTTCGAAGCAGCGTAGTTGACGTGCCCAGCCCAGGGGATCACCTCATGCACCGAACTGATGCAAATGATCTTCCCGAGCGCGCGCGAAACGCCAGGGCGCATCCCCTGCCGTTTGAACCCGCGAACAGCCTCGCGCGAACATAGAAACTGTCCCGTCAAATTCACGCTGATGACGGTGTTCCACTGCTCCAGTGTCATCTCATCGAACGGGGAGTCTTTCTGCAAGCCCGCATTGTTGACCATGATGTCGATGCCGCCGAACTCGGAAACGGCGCGCTCGAACATCCCCAGCACGTCGGCTTCTACCGAGACATCCGCTTTGTGGGCGATGGCGCGTACGCCGAAGCGCGAAGAGATGTCCGAGGCGATCTGGGCGGCAATGCCGTCTCCGCTCACATAGTTGATCATGACATCGGCCCCGGCGCTGCCCATTTCATAAGCCACTGCCTTGCCGATGCCGCTGTTGGCGCCCGTGACGAGCGCCCTTTGTCCTCTTAGTTTCTGATCCATTGCATCCTCGCTGGCGCGAACTGTCCCCCTATCCCAATTATTCCCCAGATTGGTAGTATCCTGTCCAAGGCAGGAGGCCGGCATTGAAATTCGGAGTGAACTTACTCATCTGGACAGCGAACTTTACGGAGCGGCATTTCCCGTTGCTGCCCCGGATCAAGGCGGCGGGCTTTGACGGAGTGGAACTTCCGCTGTTCGCGCCCCATGGCTACCCGGCGGGAGCCGTGCGCCGGGAACTCGAATCGAATGGCTTGGAGGCTACCACCTGCTGCATCCTTCCAGGCGGGTGCAGCCTGTTTGACTCCGATCCATCCAGCCGGAATCGGGCCATGGATCATGTCCGCAAACAGATCGAGGTAAATGCCGAATTGGGAAGCAAGTTGATGGCAGGCCCGCTCTATTCGCCCGTCGGCTACCTCCCGGGACGCCGCCGGACCGCCCAGGAATGGTCTCGCGCCATCGAATCCTACCAGGAACTGGCCGCCGCCCTCGACCAATTTCAGGTGACGATGGCCATTGAACCCCTGAACCGGTTCGAGACCTTCTTCCTGAATACGGCCGCCGACGGCGCGGCCCTTTGCGGCGCGGTGAACCATCCGCGCGTCGGCCTCCTCATCGACACCTTCCATTGCAACATCGAAGAGAAGGACATCGCGGCTGCCTACCGCACGGCCGGACGCCACCTGAAGCACGTGCACACCTGCGAAAACGACCGCGGCATCCCCGGCAGCGGACATGTCGAATGGGGTCCCGTCTTCTCCGCCATAAGGGAGGTGGGCTATGACGGGTGGTTCACCATCGAAAGCTTCGGTTTCAACCTGCCGGAAATTTCCGGAGCCGCCGCCATCTGGCGCGATCTGGCCCCCACGCCCGACGCCATCGCCTACGAAGGTCTGAAATTTTTGAAGCGGAATTGGATCTGACGCTACAATAGCGGAACATGGCTCAATTACTGTTGGGGAAGACCGCGATCATTCTCGGTTTGGCGAACAAATGGAGCATCGCCTACGCCATCGCCCAGGCGTACGTGCGCGAGGGCGCCAGGGTCCTCATCACCTATCAGGGCGGCCGGCAGCGTCAGACCGTGGAAGAATTGAACACGGAGATCGGCGCCGCGAAAGTGCTCCCCTGCGACGTCACCAGCGAGGAAGAGATTGCGGCGTTGGTGGAACAGTTGAGGGCGGATGGCACGACGCTCGACATCATTGTGCACAGCATCGCCTTCGCCAACCGCGAAGATCTCTCGCGGCCGTTTGTCGAAACCTCGCGGGACGGCTACCTGCTCGCTCAGAACGTGAGCGCCTACTCGCTGGTGGCTGTATCGCGGGCGCTGAGCCCGCTGATGACCGGTGGCGGGGCTATCCTGACCTTGAGCTACCTCGGAGGCGTGCGCGTAGTGCAAAACTACAATGTCATGGGGGTGGCCAAGGCGGCGCTGGAAGCCTGCGTCCGCTACCTGGCAAGCGACCTCGGCGCTGAAAATATTCGCGTGAACGCCATCTCGGCCGGCCCCATCAAGACCGCCTCCGCCCGCGGCATCAGAGATTTCTCCAAGGTTCTGGACGTCGTGGCGAACCTCGCCCCGTTGCGCCGCAATACGGACCCGGCGGAAGTGGCCGATACGGCTGTCTTCCTCGGAAGCGATCTCGGCCGGGGCGTCACCGGGAACGTCATCTACGTCGATGCCGGCTTTCAGATCATGGGACTGGGTCTGTAGGCGGTTCCGGCTTGCGCCGTTTGTAAAAAATATCCTTCGATTTGTGGGTCGTGTTGATCAGCACGATGAACATCACCGCCATCGAGAGCATGGT
>JAIXKK010000088.1 GCA_026954325.1 Bryobacterales bacterium
CTATGCCGCCGAGGAAAATGATCCGCTCTATCTGCACTCGCTGAATAACCGGTTTCTGCGAACCCCGAATGTGCGGGTGGTGAAGCTGAATCCCGCCAATCCTGACGACTTCACGCCGCTCGACCGCCGTTTCGACACCATCCTTTGCATCAACGTGCTCGAGTATCTCGATCACCCCGAAGACGCCGTCGCCTCCGCTGTTCAGCTCCTGGAACCCGGCGGCCGGTTCATTGTCCTCGTTCCTCAGGGAAAGTCGCTTTACAGCAACCTCGACCGCACGCTTGGCCACAAGCAGCGCTTCGCCCGCGGCGGGCTCGAACAGATGCTCGCCAATCAGGGCCTCGCGGTCGAAACGAGCCACCAACTGGCAAAGATCGGCGCCCTCGCCTGGTGGTTGTTCGGAAGGCTTGGCGGACAAAAACAGATCAGCAAGCTGTGGCTTAAACTGTTCGATAAGACCGTATGGATCTGGCGCCGCATGGATTTCCTGTTCCCCTGGAACGGCTTGAGCCTCGTCCTGGTGGCCCGCAAGAGAGGCTGACGCCACGCGCGACCTTGCTTTCGACTTCCGCGCCCGATTTTTCATGAACTGATCGTGGACAACCGGAAGGCCATTGGCTGGGTCAATGCCGGGCACGACGTCTGAGGGTACACTTAAGCCAATGTCTGCTCCTCTCAAACAAGCCATGTGCAATGAAGCCTACCAGGGCTGGGATTTCGCCGCCGCCTGTACATCCATCCGCGGAGCCGGCTACACGGGCATTGAAATTGCCCACTTCACGCTCGCCGATGATCCCTCGTCCATCTCCGCGGACCGCCGCCGCGAATTGCGGCGGATCATGGACAGCGAAGGATTGCAGTTTGTCGGCTTGCACTGGCTCATGGTCGCGCCCAAGGGCCTTCACGTCACCACTCCCGACAACGCGCTTCGTGAAAGAAGCTGGCTTCACATTCGCCATCTCATCGACCTCTGCGCCGATCTCGGACCGGATGGCGTCATGGTGTTCGGCTCGCCCTTTCAGCGCGCCACCACGGGCGGGTCGACACGCGAGCAAGCCACCCGGCGCTACATCGACGGCCTCGCCCAGGTGGCTCCTCACGCCGCCTCCCGCGGCGTTACCATCCTCGTCGAGGCGCTCCCCGCCGCGCAGTGCGATGTCGTCCAGACTCTCGAGGAAGCCGTCAGTATTGTAAAGGAGATCGATAGCCCCGGCGTCCGTACGATGTTTGACACGCATAACGCCATTGATGAGGTGGAGCCGCATGCCGTCCTCGTCAACCGTTACTACGATTTTATCCGCCACGTCCATGTCAATGAACCGGACGGCAAGCACTGCGGCAAGGGGGACTACGACTTCAAACCCCTGCTGCGCCTTCTGATACAGAGAGGCTATCCGCGCTGGGTCTCCCTCGAGGCCTTTGACTTCTCTTTCGGCGCGGAGACCATCGCCGACGAATCCCTCCGTTATCTTGAATCCGAAATCGCAAAGATCCATTTATGAGCAAAACTGTCGTGACGGGAGGCGCCGGGTTCATCGGCTCCACGCTCGTGCGTTCGCTGCTCGCGAACGGGGCTTCAGAGGTGATCGTGCTCGATGATCTCTCTTCCGGGAAGCGTGAAAACCTTGCGGGCGTGGATGGCGCGCGCCTGGAAATGCGGGACATCCGCAACTATGACGCCATCGCTCCGGTCCTTGCGGGAGCCGCTCGCGTCTATCATCTGGCGGCCATCCCCTCCGTGCCGCGCTCCATTCATGATCCCATCCCTTCGCACGATGTGAACATCAACGGCACATTCAACGTCTTCCGCGCTTGCGCCGAAGGCGGCGTGGGCCGTGTCGTCTACGCCGCCTCCTCCTCCGCCTACGGCGATACCGAGGTGCTGCCGAAGGTGGAGTCCATGCCGCCCAACCCCATGTCCCCTTATGCGGCGCAAAAACTGATGGGCGAATATTACGCGAGCGTTTTTCATGCCTGCTTCGGCCTTGAAACCGTGTCGCTTCGTTTTTTCAATGTCTACGGACCCCGCCAGGATCCCTCCAGCCCTTATTCGGGCGTCCTCTCGCTGTTCAATAAATCCGTTCTTGACCGCCGCTCTCCCGTCATTCACGGCGACGGCGAGCAATCGCGAGACTTCACCTACGTGGAAGACGTCGCGGAGTTATGCATGAAGGCCGCAAACGCCGGCTCCGAGGTTCTCGGCCGCGTTTACAACGCGGGCAACGGCAACCGCTACACACTGAATCTGGTCTGGGATGTGCTCCGGAAGATCGAAGGCGTCTCCATCCCGCCCTCGTACGGCCCTCCGCGCGCCGGCGACGTTCGCCACTCCCAGGCCGACACTACCGCCGCCGTGCGCGACCTGGGGCACGCGCCGCGCTTCCCGCTCGAGGAAGGCTTACGCCTCACTCTCGATTGGCACCGTCATCACCGTTAAATCGCATCCGGAACAGTACGTGGCTGGTCGTATACTGGATGCATGAGCAGCCTTCCTCCTACTCCCCGCCGGAATTTCCTGAAAGCCTCACTTGTTGCGGGCTTCCCGGCGGTCCTCTCCGCGATGCAATCGGCCAAGACGCTCAAGGTCGGCCTGGTAGGTTGCGGCGGGCGGGGATCCGGCGCCGCGGCGCAGGCCCTCAAGGCCGATGACTATGCCGAACTCACGGCCGTCGCCGACATTGACCGTGACCACGCCGAGCAGTGCCTGGAGCGCCTGAAGAAAGTGAACGTCGCCGGCGAGCGTGTGAAGGTGGAGCCCTCCCATATCTTCCTCGGCCTGGACGCCTATCAGAAGGTGATCGACAGCGGCGTGGATGTCGTGCTCCTCGCCACGCCCCCGGGCTTCCGCCCCTACCATCTACGGGCCTGCCTCGAGGCCGGCAAACACGTCTTCTGCGAAAAGCCAGTCGCCACCGATGCCTATGGCATTCGTCACGCGCTCGAAAGCGCCAAGATCGCCCGCGAAAAGAATCTCTCCGTGATGGCCGGCTTCTGCTGGCGCCGCTCGAAGCACATCAAAGCCACGTTCGAGCAGATGAAGGACGGAGCCATCGGCAACATCGCCGCCTATTACGCCACCTACTACACCAGCCCGGTCAAACCCATGCCCCCCGCGAGCGAACGCCCCGCCGGGATGAGCGATGTCGAATGGCAGATCCGCAACTGGTATAACTTCTCTTACCTCTGCGGCGACGGCCTTGTCGAACAGGCGGTCCACAGCGCCGACAAGATCGCCTGGGCCATGGGCGACAAGCCGCCCATCAGTTGCGTGGCCGTGGGCGGCCGCCAGATTCCCGCCGAGGGCGGCAACATCTACGATCACTTCGAAGTCAACTATCTCTACCCGAATAACGTGCGCGCCTTTCTCGGCTGCCGCCAGATTGAAGGCTGCTATAACGAGAACTCCGATTACATCCTCGGCTCCAAGGGAACGTGCACCATCGGACGCGGTCCCTCACCGCGCATCGCGGGCGAAACCAATTGGACCTACACCGGCGAGCGCAACGACATGTACCAGGCCGAGCACGACGAGTTGTTCGCCGCCATTCGCCGCAATCAACCCATAATGGACATCGAGTGGATGACCACCAGCACGCTGCTCGCCATGATGGGCCGCATGGCCGCCTACACCGGCCAGCAGATCACCTGGGACATGGCGTTGAACTCCCAGGAGCGGCTCTTCCCCGAGCATCTCGAGTGGAGCGGTTCCTTCACCCCATCGCCCATGCCGCTGCCCGGCAAGACCCGCTTCATCTAACGGTGAAGACATGCGCATTCTGTTGCTTGCTCTGCTTGCGTCTTGCC
This sequence comes from Bryobacterales bacterium, assembly GCA_026954325.1. Lineage (GTDB taxonomy): Bacteria > Acidobacteriota > Terriglobia > Bryobacterales > Bryobacteraceae > CADEFT01. The sequence continues at coordinate 3,805 of JAIXKK010000088.1, forward strand.
TCCCCGCGCAAACCATCGACTTTCGCAAGGATATCGCGCCCGTCTTCGAGGCCAACTGCCTTGGCTGCCATAACGCGCAGCGCAACTACGGAAGCCTACGCCTGGATTCGGCCGAGCGCGCCCGCAGAGGCGGAAACAAGGGCGCCGGCATTGTCCCGGGCCAGCCGGACAAGAGCCTCATCTATACCGTGATGGAGATCCCGCCCGGCAAAGCGGGCGCGATGCCGCCCGGAGGCCCTCAAGTCCCCAAGGCGCAGCGCGACAAGATCCGCCAGTGGATTGCCACCGGGGCTTCCTGGCCCGTGGACCTTGGCAAAGCCGGCGCGACGAAACCCGATGAGCAGTCCCTCGTCGAGCAACTCCGCAAACGCATCCTCGCCGGCACGAAGGAATCCTCGCCCGGGCAGATGAAGCCTTACAAGACAGAAATCCCGCAAACGGTGGTTTCCTTCGAGATGGTTCCCGTTCCCTCCGGCGAGTTCATCATGGGCACGCCGGCGTCTGAAAAAGGCCGCCGCCCCGATGAAGGGCCCCAGCACAAGGTGAGGCTCGAGCCCTTCTGGATGGGCAGGCACGAAGTCACCTGGGATGAATACCGCCTCTTCATGTTCTCCCAGCAGGCCGGCGAAACTCCGGGCGCGGACCCGGCCGTCGACGCCATCAGCCGCCCCACGCGGCCTTACGTCGAGATGAGCTTCGGCATGGGCCTCAACGGCTACCCCGCCATCAGCATGACGCAGCACGCCGCCAACAAGTACGCCGAATGGCTCAGCGCGCGCACCGGCCACTTCTACCGTCTGCCGACTGAAGCGGAATGGGAATACGCCTGCCGCGCGGGCACTACGACGGCCTACTCCTTCGGCGACGATGCTTCCAAACTCGGCGACTACGCCTGGTATAGCCAGAACAGCAACGGCAAGTACGAAAAAGTGGGCACGAAGAAACCGAATGGCTGGGGGCTTTACGACATGGAAGGCAACGTCATGGAGTGGACTCTCGACCAGTACCTCCCCAACTACTCCGAGTGGAAGGACCCGGTCACCTACATGCCATGGGCGAAGGCGACCCGCCCGTACCCGCACGCTGTCCGCGGCGGTTCCTGGAACGACGAAGCCGAAGCCTGCCGCTGCGGCGCGCGCGTTGCCTCCGACGCCTCCTGGAAAATGCAGGATCCGCAACTGCCGAAAAGCATCTGGTATCTCACCGACGCCCAGTGGCTCGGCTTCCGCCTGGTCCGTCCCCTCAAGATTCCCAGCGCCGAAGAGATGTACAAGTATTGGAATAGTGGCGTGGAAAAAGAGTAGCGCCGGCCTGTTGCTCGCGGCTTCGCTCTGCGCCGCTCCCCTCGAGCGCTTTGAAGCCGTCGAGCCCCACATGGGCACCCTTGTCCGGATTACCCTCTTTGCGCCGGACTCCGATACCGCCCGAAAGGGCTTCGCGGCAGCCTTCGAACGCATCCGCCGGCTCGACGAAACCCTCAGCGATTACAATCCCTCGAGCGAACTGATGCGCCTTCGCTCCGGCCCGCCCGCCCCCGTGAGCGAAGACCTGTTCCGCGTCCTCGGCGCCGCTCAGGCTCTCGCGCGGGAGACGCGGGGAGCCTTCGACGTCACGCTGGGCGCGGCTATCCGTCTGTGGCGGGAGGCGAGACGCAACCACCGCCTGCCTTCCGAAGAGGAGCGCCGGATCGCGTTGCAGCAGTGCGGATATCGATTTCTAAAATTGGACTCCCGCCGCCGCACCGTGCAAATCCTCCGGCCCGGCCTTCAACTCGACCTCGGCGGCATCGCCAAAGGATTCGCCGCCGGCGAAGCGCTCTCCGTCCTCCGCGCGCTGGGCTTGCCGCGCGCTCTCGTCGCCGTCAGCGGCGATCTTGTGATTGGCGACCCGCCGCCGGACAAATCAGGGTGGAGTGTTCAGGTGGACCGGCCGCTGGTTCTCCACAACCGCGCTGTCTCTACTTCCGGAGATACCGAACAGTACGTCGAAATCGGCGGCGTCCGGTATTCCCACATCATCGATCCGAACACCGGCCTCGGGCTCACTTCCCGCACCGGCGTCACCGTGCTTGCTCGCGATGGAACCACCGCCGACAGTCTCGCCACCGCCCTGAGTGTCCTCACTCCTTCCGAAGGCCGGCGCATCGCGCTCCGCCATCACGCGCGCGTCTGGTACACTCCACCCCAGTAGTCCATGGCCCTTTGCCGACGTCATTTTCTCTCGCTTCTGCCTGCGCCGCTGCTCGCCGCGCGCCACCTCCGCGCGGATATCGCGGTCATCGGCGGCGGCGCGGGAGGCTGTGCGGCCGCAATTGCCGCGCTACGCAACGGCATGCGTGTTG
>JAIXKK010000165.1 GCA_026954325.1 Bryobacterales bacterium
ACTCTACACTACCCCTAGTGACAGATCTCCCTCCGTTCAAAGCGGTCGCCATGCGCGATGCCATCGCCTCCGCCCTCCGCGCCGCGCTCTTCGACCGCCGCTTCCACCCCGGCCGGCCAATCATCGAATCCGCCATCGCCTCGGAAATGAAGGTCAGCCGCGGGCCCGTCCGGGAAGCGCTCCTCCTTCTGACCCGGGAAGGCCTGGTCACCCACAGCCAAAACCGCGGCTTTGCCGTCCTCAACTTCACCGAAGCCGATCATGCCGCCGCCTGCCAGGTCCGCTACCCCCTCGAAACCACCGCTCTCCAACTCGCCCGCCTCCGCCACACTCCCGCCGATATCCTCCAACTCGAACGCATCAAACAGCGCATGCTGGAAAACTTCCTCGCCGGCGACGCCCGCGCCCGCCTCCAGGACGAACTCGACTTCCATGCCCTCATCTGGAACCTCAGCGCTAACGCGTACCTCGTGAGTTGCCTCCAGCGAGTCACCATCCCCGCCTTCACCTACGGCGCCGCCTACCGCATGAACCGCCCCGGCCCGGCCGTCGAATTGTTCCATGCGCGCCGCCGGATCTACATCGACTACCTCAAAGGGACCGCCGCCGGGACCGCGGCCGAATGCGTCCGCTTCCACCTCGGCCTCGCCGCCCCGGAACCTGATACCGTGCCGCTTCCCGAATCCTCAGTGAAACCCCTCGGATACGCGCCCGCTCAATGATTCCAAAAACGCCGCCAAGGCCCGCTTCTCCCCCTCCGTCAACTTCAACTCCCGGATCTCCGCGTCCAGCCTCGGATTCGCTCTCCCGCCTTTATCATAAAAGTCAATCACATCGCGTAGCGTCGCCATGCTCCCGTCGTGCATATACGGAGCGTGCCGCGCCACCTCCCGCAGCGTCGGCGTCTTGAACAACCCGTCCGCATCAATCTTCCCCACCCCCGTGTTGTGCCGCCGCTCGTCGGTGAAGTTGAACCCCACGTGGCAGCGGATGCATCCCGCTTTTCCGCGAAACAGCCGCAACCCTTCCTTTGCCTCCGCCCGTATCGCCCCCGTGTCTCCCGCCATGTATTTGTCGTACGGTGAATCCCCCGACAGGATCGTGCGCACGTAAGTCGCCACCGCCTTCCCCAGGTCTTCCCCATTCACCTCCCGCCCAAACACTTTCCGGAATTCCCCCGCATAGCCCGCCCCGCGCAACCGCTCCACCGCCTCCGCCAGCGAAAGATCCATCTCCTTCTCATTCGAAATCGGCTGCAGCGCCTGCTCCTCCAATGACTTCGCTCGCCCGTCCCAGAAGAACGACTTCCCGAATACCCGGTTCACAATCGCCGGGCTCCGCCGCGTCCCCACGCGCCCCTCGATCCCCACCGCCAGCGGCTTGCCGTCGCTGAACGCCCTCTCCTCCTCGTGGCAACTCGCGCACGCCACCGTCCGGTCCCGCGACAGCATCTTCTCGCGAAACAAGGCCCGCCCCAGAGCCGCCTTCTCCGCCGTGAGCGGGTTGTCTTCCGGAACGGGAAGATAGCTGTCCAATCCCAGGGGCGCCGTCACTCCCCCCGCCAGAGCCATCCACAACACCACCAGCACCCTTCCATCTTACGCCCGGCCCGCAACCCCGCGACCCACGCCGGCCAATCGTCTCGCTGCCTTCGCGCACTGAAATCGACTGCCCGCCATCACCGCCGCCCCCCCAACGATATGTGTTCGCGGGTCATGTCCATCCCCGCTTCCGTTCCATCCCTGATGGAGAGCCTCTGTCTTTGGCTCGCAAACCGCGTCAAGGGTCATCGCTGGCAACGTCACGCAACACGCCTTTGCGTTCACACTAATCCACAAATATTTCCCCCCTCCCCCACAACCACTTACAAACCCACCCCCCCAATCTCCCAAACTCCGCGTGCTACAACCAGGCCAGAGTACGACACTATGTCCACCATCAGCACGGCACACAGCGACGCCGCTCGCATCAACGGAGCCAAGTCCCACGGCCCCATCACCCCCGAGGGCAAAGCCCGCTCCTCCCAAAACGGCCGCATCCACGGCTTCACATCCTCCCGCATCGTCTTCAACACCTCCGAAGAGCGCGAAGACTACAATGCCCTCCTCGCCGAATACACCGCCAACCTCAAACCCAAAGGCCCTATCGAACTTGATACCTTCCACCAGCTCATCCACGCCGCCTGGCGTCTCCGCAATCTCGCCATCGCCGACGCCGCTCTTTACGAAAAAGCCGGAGCCGACCCCCTCCTCTCCGACAACCCCGATGTCGAAAAACGAGCCGCCCTCCTCCACCGCTACCGTACCGCCGCCGAACGTGCCTACACCCGCGCTCTGAACCAATTGAAATCCATCCAGAACAACCGCCTCTACCAGGAGCAGTTCTCCCATCTCCTCCCGCCCGACACCCCTCCCCTGGCCAACAAGGAACGCTTTTCCGCCCGAACCCAGGCCAACCTCCGCAACGAACTCAAGAACACCGTCAAGCAGGCCGAAGAAGAGGCGAAATCCTTCTCCAATACCGTCCAGGACATGCTCAGCCAGTTCAAAAAGTAGTCTGAGCAACCAAAATTCACCCGCCCGCCTTAGCCCTGACGCTCTACCTGCGTCTCCACCCCCCACTCCTTGCCCTCCCGCTCTGCGCCCAATTCCCGCCTGGCTATGTCGGCACCTTCGCCTGGTCTCTCACGGGGTAGGCAATGAAGGTGACGTCGACGCCCTGCAACAGTTACAAGCTCTACCACGCCCTGCGAGGCCACGGCGCCCCCGATCCGGTTCATCAGCGCGACGTGCTTCGCCGCTGGACGGAATGGTTTCGCGCGCCTGTAATCCACTGTAAATCCACTGTAGTCTGCCCGCTGCCCCCTCCGCCGGCGCGCTACCGAAGTTTGTCATTCAGAAATACAAGCCCGCCAGTATGGGTGTGACAACCCGCCCATCGTATCTTGAACACGTAGAGGTTTTTGTAACTATGATGTACCGCGCGGCCAGGTACAGGCGCGCTGGAGTTTTTGAGCACTTAACTGCATGTCAAAACAGATCGTTCCTCGCGCCATCGATTTAGCAGGTCTGTGCGCTCTCGATACCTGCACGGTTTCTAACGCCATCGAGCGGCTGGACGCGCGCCTGCGAAATGAAGGATTTATCGTGAACTCGGTGAAATGCCAGTTCCCCCAGTTCGCGCCCATGGCCGGCTACGCCGCCACCGCCCGAATCCGCACTGCCAGGCCACCCATGACCGGTCAACGCTGTTACTACGACCGCCTGGACTGGTGGACCTACGTCGCCACGGTTCCCGAACCCCGGATTCTCGTCCTCGAGGATGTGGACCACTTCCCCGGCGCCGGAGCATTCGTCGGGGAAATCCACGCCAACATCGGAATCGCCCTCAACTGCATCGGTTGCGTCACCAACGGAGCGGTTCGCGACCTTCCGGCGGTGGAGGCCCTCGGCTTTCACTTGTTTGCCGGCAGCGTCTCGGTCTCGCATTCCTATGCGCACATCGTCGACTTCGGCGAACCCGTGGAACTCGGCGGCTTGAAGATTCAGTCCGGAGATCTGCTCCACGGCGACCGGCACGGAGTGTTGTCCATCCCCTCGGAGATCGCGGCCGGTATCCCGGCGGAGGCCTCCAGGATCATCGCGGAAGAGCAGCAACTCATCGCCTTCTGCCAGTCCCCGCGCTTTTCCCTTCCCGAATTGGACAATCGGATTCGACGCATGTCCATGAAATGCGACCAGCCCTGGAAACCTCGTGAAAAATAATCAATTACAGGCATTCGCAATGAGACCCCCAAAAAATACCATCCTCGCGCTTCTTCTGACAGCGGCCCTTGCCGGCCTACTGTCTTCCTGCGGCACCGCTGAGAAAGTTCAGGCAGGAGCCCCTGCCCCCGGCGCTTCTCCTGAAGTCTCTGTCGGCATCGTCAAAGCGTCCCGGCAGTCCTTACAGCAGCAGTTGACGCTTTCCTCTGAACTCGTCCCCTTTCAGGAAATCGACATCTATGCCAAGGAGGCCGGCTATGTGAAACAGCTCAACGTCGACTATGGCTCACGGGTGAAGGCGGGCCAGGTTCTGGCCACCCTCGAGATTCCCGAACTTCAGCTCCAGTTGCAGCAGGACGACGCCGCCATCAAGCGGGCACAGGATCAGATCACACACGCCCGCCATGAACTGAAGCGCGTCGAAGCCCAGCACCGCGCCTTGCACCTGCAATTCACGCGGCTGGATGGCGTGGCTAAGAGTAAGCCCGGACTGGTCGCCCAACAGGAGATCGATGACGCTCAGGGAAAAGACTTGGCGGCCGAGGCCCAAACCGAAGCGTCGAAGTCGAACCTCGAAGTCGCCGAAAGCCAGCTTGCCGAATCCCAGGCCAAACGCCTCCGCGATCAGATCCTCTTCGACTATTCCAAGATCACCGCGCCGTTTGCCGGCGTCATCACGCAGCGCTACGCCAATCTCGGCACGCTGATGCAGGCAGGCACCAGTTCCAGCACGCAAGCCATGCCCCTCGTCCGGCTTTCCGAGGACAACCTGTTCCGCCTGGTGATTCCCGTTCCTGAATCCTATGTTCGCTTTATCCACGTCGGCGACCCCGTCAATGTGGTGGTCTCCTCCCTCAATCACACGTTCCCGGGCAAGATCGCCCGTTTCTCCGTCGACGTTCGCGAAGACACCCGCACCATGCGCACCGAAGTGGACGTCCCCAACCACAGCGGCGCACTAATGCCGGGCCTGTACGCGGAGGCCACGATCACCCTCGACCGCAGGAATGGAGTCCTTGCGGTGCCCCTCCAGGCTATCAATCGTGAGGGGGACCGGACCTCGGTCTACCTCGTCGGGCCATCGCACACCATCGAGGTGCGCCCCGTGAAGCTCGGCATCCAGACACCCAGCGAAGCGGAAGTGCTCTCCGGCATTCAGGCCGGCGAGGATGTTGTGGTCAGCGACCGCGGCGGGCTCAAGCCGGGTCAGGAAGTCAAGCCGCAACTGGTTGACATCGGCGCGGCCAGGACGCAAGGGAGCTAACCCATGTCCCGATTTTCCATCCGCAATCCCTATTTCATTATCGTTGTCTGCCTGGTCATTACCCTGATCGGGGTCACCAGCCTCTCCCGCATGCCCGTGGACCTCTTCCCCGCCATCAACATGCCGGAGGTAGTGGTAGCCACCTTCTATTCGGGAATGCCCCCCGAAGATGTGGAAACCGACATCACCAATCCCCTGGAGCGGTTCTTCACCCTGTCGAGCGGGATCGATCACATGGAATCGCGATCCATGCTCGGCATCAGCATCATCAAGGTCTTCTTTCAGCCGGAAACCAGCCCGGACGCCGACGTAACCACGCTTGCCAACCTCGCCCTGGCCGATCTCAAGCGCCTGCCCCCCGGCACGCTGCCCCCCGTCGTGCTGAAGATGGACGCCTCGAGCCTGCCCGTCTGTCTCGTCACTCTCAAGGGGCAGGGACTCAATGAAACGCAGCTCCATGACATCGGCCAGTTCACCATCCGCAACCAGATTGTCGTTGTTCCCGGCTCGGCCATCCCTCCCCCGTTCGGCGGCGAGTACCGCCAGGCCATGGTCTATGTCGATCCCATCAAATTGCTTTCCCGCCAGTTGAGCCCGATGGACGTCGTGACCGCCCTCAACAGCAGCAACCTCATCCTTCCCGCCGGCGATGTCAAGATGGGACCCTTCGACTACTACCTCTATTCCAACAGCCTCGTGAAGAACGTCGCCGACATCAACAACCTCCCCATCAAGACGGTGGGCCAGCAGGCAGTCACCATCGGCGATATCGGAGAAGCCAAGGACGCCAACCAGATCCAGTACAACGTGGTCCGCGTCGACGGCCAGCGGTCGGTCTACCTGCCCATCCTCAAACAGGGCGGGAACACCAACACCATTCAGGTGGTGGACGGAATCCGCTCCATGCTGCCGAAACTCCTCGACATCCCGCCCCAACTCTCCCGCAAGGTGGTGTTCGACCAGTCCGCCTTCGTCAAGGAAGCGATCAGGACCTTGCTGCATGAAGGCTTCATCGGCCTCGTGCTCACCAGCCTCATGATCCTCATCTTCCTCGGAAGCTTGCGCGCCACCGTGGCGGTGTTCCTCTCCATCCCCCTGAGCGCGCTGGCCACGTTCGTCGTGCTCTATCTCTTCGGAGGCACCGTCAATACGATGATTCTGGGAGGACTGGCGCTGGCGTTCTCCCGTGTCATCGACAACTCCGTCATCGCCCTCGAAAACATTTACCGCCACCTGGAAAACGGCGAATCACCGGAAGTCGCCGCCGAGCAGGGCGGCAGTGAGGTGAGCCTGGCGGTCCTCGCCGCCACCCTCACCACGGTGGTTGTGTTCTTCCCCGTCACGCTCTTGACGGGAGTGAGCAAGTTCCTGTTCTCGGCGTTGGCGCTGGCGGTGGTTCTTTCCCTCTTCGCCTCCTACTTCGTGGCGATGACTGTGATTCCCCTCTTCTGCGCCCGCTTCCTCAAACGCGCCCACCACGGCCACGAGAGCGGCGAGGGCGGCGGCTTCAACGCCTGGTTCAACCGCGGCTTTCAGGCGGTGCTCGACGTTTATGAACGCACCGTGCGCGCCGCCTTGCGGGTTCCCGTGTTCACCGTTCTCGTCCTCAGCGGAGCGTTCGTTGCCAGCCTGGGGCTCTACCGGTTTCTCGGCGTCTCCTTCTTTCCCCGCACGGACGCCGGCCAGTTCACCATCAACTTGAAAGCTCCCACCGGCACCCGTATCGAGAATACGGAAATCGCGGTCGCCAGGGTGGAGGACATCATCAGAAAGATCATTGATCCGGCCGACTTTGAAATGGTGGTGTCCAACATCGGGATCGTACCGGATTTTTCCGCCCTCTACAGCAGAAATGCCGGCCCCTATACGGCCACCATTCAGGTCCAACTGAAGGAGCAGCACAAGGTCAGCAGTTTCGTCTACATGGAGCGTGTGCGGAATGCCATCGCCGGCAGCCACCCCGAATTGCGCACGTTCTTCTCGAGCGGTTCCATGGTGGACGCCATCCTCAACTCCGGCATGGCTGCCCCCATCGACGTCCAGGTGAGCAGCCGCAATCTCAACCGCGCCTTCAGCACCGCCCAGGACCTGGCGGCGCGCATCCGCAAACTCCCGGGCACGGGTGAGGTTTATATTCCGCAAGATATGAACTACCCCGCCGTGCGACTGGACGTAGACCGTGTTCACGCCGCCGAACTCGGCCTCAATCAGAAGGAGATCGTCGACAACGTCATTACCGCCCTCAATTCGAACACGATGATCGCCCCCAACTACTGGGTGGATCATGTGACCGGCAACGACTACTTCCTCACTGTTCAGTACTACGAAAAAGGCAAGCCCGCGATTCACAATTTCTTCGACCTGCGCCAGATCCCGCTGCGGGGAACCTCCGACTCGAGTAAGGCCATTGACGGCGCGCGCCCCTTCTCTCCCACGCGCGTATCCGGCCCCGCGCGTCCCGTCACCGTGCTCGGCAATGTCGCCAACCTCGAGTTCGTGCAATCGCCCACCGAGGTGGATCACTACCAGATCCAGCGTATCGCCGACGTGTTCGTGACTCCGTCGGGTGAAGACCTCGGGAAACTCACCGGCCGCATCAAGGGTCTTCTTGACGAGCAGAACTACGGCGGGAACGTCCGCGTCAACTTGCGCGGAATGGTCCAGGGGATGAACGAATCGTTCCACAGCTTCGCTGTCGGCTTGTCGCTGGCGGTCATCCTGCTGTTCCTGATTCTCGTCGCCCAGTTCCGGTCCTTCAAGGATCCGCTTCTCATCATGCTGGCCATTCCCATGGGATTCATCGGCGTGCTTGTGGTCCTGCCGTTAACGAACACTACGCTCAACGTCATGTCGCTGATGGGAGTGCTGATGCTGGTTGGCATTGCAGCGTCCAACAGCATCCTCATCGTGGAATTTGCCCACCGGCTGGAAGAGCAAGGCCGGACGGTGGAGGACGCCATCATCACCAGTTGCCGCGTGCGTCTCCGTCCCATTCTGATGACTTCCCTTGCCACCATCATCGGCATGGCGCCCATGGCCATGAAGATGGGAACGGGCAGCGAGCAGTACGCTCCGCTCGCCATGGCAATCATTGGCGGACTGATCGTATCGGTTCTCCTGACCGTCTACATTGTGCCCGCCGCCTATCTGCTGGCATACCGCGGAGGCGTTCAGGCGCCCGCGTAAACGAACACCCGTATGTTGCCCACTTCAAAAACTTTCACACGGCGCCTTGCCGCCCTGGCGCTTGCCGCGCTTCCTCTGGCGGCCCAAACGCCTCGGAATCCGCCGCGGCTGACCCTCCAGCAGGCGCAGGCCATGGCAGTGAAGAATCATCCGCGAATCGCCGCCGCTCAAAACCGCGTAAACTTCGCGAATCAACAGATTGTCATCAACCGGGCCGCTTACTATCCCACCATCACAGGCGACTTGACAGGCTCGCAAGGAAACAGCTTGTCGCGGATCGGCGCGGGTGAGTTGTCGGCGTCCCGCCTGTTCAACCGCTTCGGGCAAGGCGTGATCATCGAGCAACTGATCACCGACTCGGGCCGCACGTCGAACCTGGTGGCAAGCTCCCGCCTCACGGCGCAAGCCGAGGCGCAAACTTCGGAAGCAACACGCTTCGACGTTCTCCTGCGCGTCAATCGCTCCTATTTCGATGTCCTGCGGGCGCAGGCCACGGTGAAGGTGGCGGAGCAGACCGTGGCCGCCCGGCAACTTCTCGGCGACCAGGTGACCGAACTGGCCCGCAACAACCTCAGGAGCCAGCTTGACGTCAGTTTTGCCGCGGTCAACGTCTCCGAGGCGAAGCTTCTGCTGCTGCGCGCCCAGGACAGCGTGCACGAAGCTCTGGCCGAATTGAACCGCGCTCTCGGTTCTAACCAGGTCGTGGATTACCAGCTTGCCGAGGAGCCGCTGCCTCCGGCGCCTCCTTCCACAGCGGGGGAGTTAGTCGCCCAGGCGTTCGGCAACCGGCCGGAAATCTCCAGCTTGAAGTACTCCCGCGATGCCGCCTACCGTTTCTACAACGCCGAAAAGGATCTCTCCCGCCCCACCGTGAGCGCGGTCGCGGTGGGCGGGTTTCTGCCTTTCATCAACACGCCAGCGGCATCGCCGGTTCCCTCGGAATATGAAGGGATCGGCGCCAACGTCAGCATCCCTCTATTCAATGGTCATCTCTTCTCCGCCCGCCGCGAGGCGGCCTTCCAGCGCGCCAAGGAGGCCGGCCAGCGGCTTCGGGATGTGCAACAGGGCATCGCCCGCGACGTTCGCGTGGCGTGGGCCGGCGCCAACGACGCCTACCAGCGAATCGATGTGACCGCGCAGTTCTTGCGACAGGCATCCCTCGGCCTCGACCTCGCGCAGGGACGCTACAACATCGGCCTGGGAACAATCGTCGAGTTGACTCAGGCGCAGTTGAGCCTTACACAGGCGGAGATTGAAAACCTGAGCGCCAAGTATGACTACCAGACTCAATATTCCCTTCTGCAATACACACTCGGGCTGCTGCGTTAAATTACAGAGGTGGGAGTGAATATGCACGGCGTCGCGATCTTTCATGAAGTGCAGAAATTTCCCCTCCGCCGGACAGCCGTGGCGGTCATCATCCCGCCCTGCGCCATGCTGGGCCTGCTCATTTACCAGGTCGTGCTCGGGCATCCATGGGGGAAACATCCGATGTCGAACGCCAGTGTCATCGGATGGACCGTGTTTCTCTGGGCCCTCTATGTCCGGCTGCTGACGGTGCGCCTCGGTACGGATGTTCGAGATGGGCAGCTTATCCTGGCGATGCGGGGGATGTGGCGGAGGTGGCGAATTCCCCTTGCCGATATCTCCTCCGTGGAAACCATCAGCTTCGACCCCGTGCGTGACTTCGGCGGGTTCGGAATCCGTTCCGGTCGCGCGGCCACGTCGTACATTGCCGGCAGTCATGAAGGGGTCATGGTCCGGCTGTCAAGCGGCAAGACGGTGGTGGTCGGTTCCGAGCGTCCCGCCGAGTTGGCTGCCGCCCTCGCCGGCGAATAATATCGATTCCACGGTAAGCGATACCACGCCGGCTGATTCAATTCAATTTACTTGGCGATACTCGTAACGTAACCCTCGAATGGAACGTGGTTATGAGAAGAATGCTTCAGGAGCGGCAACTCATGACCTTCCAGGAACTCGAGGCATCTTTTCACCGGCAAATGCAGCCGAAGGGCTCTGCCGAAGTAGCACTCTTCCGGCAGTTTGTTAATGCGGCGTGGAATCTGTGGCTGCTCTCCGATCAGGAACGCGGTCTCAACGAACTCGCCGCCAAGGAATTGATTCCGCTAAACCAGGCGAGGATTCGCAAGGATCTCACGCAAACCCGGCGCCGGCTCAACCTCGCGGAGAATGCCTTCTGCCGCTGTTTGAACCGCCTGACAAGATTGCGGGATGACCGCTTGCGCCGGTCGGCCGGGCGAATGATCACCCCGGAACTTCTGGCCCGGCTGAGGACGCCTCTCCAGATCATGTGAAGCCGCCTTCGCGCGCCCCGAAACCTCCCTGCGGGTCCCGGCGTGGAGCGCGAAGGCTGGGGGATGCCCCAACGTCATCCCCGGGTATTTAGCGGCATTTATCTAATGAGACAGCCCGCCAAGACCTGACGGAACAGCATTATCGAGTTTTCAATTCGACGACGAGAACCTCGAACGGTTTGCCGCTGGTATTGAGTTCCGTGTGTTTGGAGGGCCCACCCAGCAGCACCTGCCCCGCCGGGCCATGGGGAGTGGTCACTTTACCGTCCGCGCCGGTGACCTTGAGTTGATAATCGGTGAGGTAAACCGCGACACGGGGCAGCGTATGCTCATGCATCGGCGCCTGATAGCCCGCCTCGAACTTCGCCCGGATGACACGTACCTGATCATTCTCCAACTCCACCTTATAGTGTTTCGGGTCTATCCTGACCGGATCGAGTGCCGGGAACTGAACGGGAGAACCGTGGGGCTTCTTGATCTCGATCTCGACAAGGCGGAAGGATTTGGAGCCCAGCGTCTGGCTGGTGTGCAGTCCGCCGGCCGGGTCCCAGCGAACCGCGCCAGGGGTGACGTTGAGGTCCTTCGGACCCGTGTCCTTGAAGTTGAGGCGCATCTGACCGGCATCGAGGTAGATCATCACGCGGTTCACGTCGTGCTTGTGAAGTTTGCCCGGCGGCCCGGGCTTCCCCGTTACAGTGACGACGCGGACGAGATCCGTATCAAAAGGTACCGAATAGTCCTGAGCAGGCAGCATGGCCGCGAACAGCACGAATGGGAGCAATTTCATCGTTGGAATAGTGTATCAGGAGGAGCTTTGCAGAGGCGGACCGCCTGCCCCGTCTCCGCGGAGGCGTAGCACGCCATCACCGCCCGCACGGTCATCAGATAGTCACGGCCCTCCGGTACGGATACAAAGGCGACAGCGTCCATGCCACCCAGTCCCATCTGTTCGAGTGCCTGCGAATCACGGATGCCCTCCGGGCGTCATGCGGATCATTCCCGCGCCGATGCCCCGGAATCAGCGATGCGGCGCATCTCGCGATACCAGGGCTGCCATCGCCAGTTTTCCCGAATGAGGAGGCGTACACCGGCATGCTCGCGCGAATCGACTTCACCCGTTCGATCAATTCGTGGATGCGCGGAGGTTTGAGGATGTCATGGTCATAGGCTTTCACGTTGGTTTCGTTCGCTACCTCGGGCAGGACATTGCCATACCCTTTGCCGAGTATCCACCGCGTCAGGTCCTCAACGCCGCGGGTGACGGAGGCTTCGTCCTTCACGTGTTGATCCTGGCCGAAGTAGTAGCAGCCCACGATGGGAGCCATGCCGAGGGAGTCCGCCTGATCGAGAATCTTTTCGAGGCGCTTGAGGAATGGGGGACGGAGCGCACCGTCCGGCCCGACACCGCCCCGCGGGTTCACGGTGAAGCGCAACAACCCGTGCCGGCGCCAAACGGGCATGGCGGCGACGAACTCCCACGTATTCCGCCGCGGGTCCCAGCGGTGCGTGCCGGGATAGGCCCAACGTCCGCGAGTGGCCGGATTACGTCGAAGATCCCCTGCGCCATGCGCGAATTAAGCAGCAGGCCCTCGATTTTGCTGCCCTTGTAAGTGCGGCCGCGGTAGGTGGACGCGCCGTTGATGAGGAAGCGGTCACCCTCGATGGATACTGCTGTCCGCCGCCTCGCGGCAGCCGATGCGAGGGGCATGCCGAGAAAGGCCCTGCGTTTCATCCGACAAAAGATTGAATCATATTATGAACGGGCTGTACGCGAAATTCACGTTTGGACCCGGGGAGCCGATCATGGAAAGATCAGGACCTCTCACGCCGCCTTCGCCGCGCGCGAGGTGACAGCCCGAGCACTCTTGCTGGTGAAACAGTTGTGCTCCACGCTGGGCGCCGCCCGTGCCGGGAGAGCGGACATCAGCCACAATCCGCCACACCTGATCAGGAGAGAAGAACACGCCCGGCATGGCCGTTCCCGGAATGCCGCCGTGGAAGAATACGCCCGTGGTCAGTTTGGGCGCCTTGCCGCCCGCGCCGGCGAAGCCCTGACATTCCGCGCAATGAGAACGGAAGATCTTCGCTCCGGCGGCTACATCAGGAAAGGCATGCGCCCATCCCTCCCGCGGTCCATCGAGGGAGTATATCGGATACCGCCGCCGCGCCGGGTTCACGGGCCGTCTTGCCGGGCCGCCGGGAGATCCGGACCTCTCACGCCGGCAGTGCCGTGCTCCATCAACTCTTCAATCCGGGAGATGACTTCGGCTCATTTCCCGCCCGGCCGGGATTGGATCAGAGATACTCCGCGGGGAACTTCCACGGATGGCGGTAGACCGGCCGCGCCATGCGCGCCGCTTCCTTGTCGCCGACGATGCGTTCCTTCACCGGATCGAAGCGAATCGAGCGCCCGAGTTTGTAGGAGATGCCCGCTAGAGTGACCGCAAGATCCAGCTTGTAATGATAATTCACACTGCAATCCGGTTCCACGCGCGACTTGATCGAGTCGAGCCACTGGCGTTCATGTCCCGGCGAGGGAGCGATCGATTGCGGCGGCGGCGTGACATCCTTCAGCATGTCGCCTTCGGGAACAATCTCGTAATGACTGTAGTCCGTGAACAAGGTGCCGTTGAGGGCATGGAAATACATGCCGAGACGGCGGGCGGGCTTCCCGCGGCCGAAGTCGAAAGCAAAGCTGTTGGCGCAATTCATCATCCAGGTCATCGTCATTTTCGGGTAGCGCCAGGTGATCTCCTGCACATCGGGGGCGTCACCGTCGTCCTGAATGACGAAGCGGCCGCCGCTGCAGGATGTCACCTCGGGAGGACCCAGTTCGAGCGCCCAAATCGGCAGGTCGATAATGTGCGGAGCCATGCCCGGCGTCCAACCCCTCGAGTAGTCCCAAAATGAGCAGTGATTATAGCTGTCGTGAAACAGAAGCGAATTGAACGGCCGCGAGGGCCCCGGCCCGAGCCACATCTCCCAGTCGAGCCCCGCGGGCGGATCCTGCTTCGGCGCGCGTCCTATCCCATTCGGCCCCTGGTTCATGACGTTGAACGTGCGGACGTTGCTCACCGGGCCGAGCCTGCCCGAACGGATCCACTCGACAACGCGGCGGTAGTTTTCGCTCGCATGGATCTGCGTGCCGATCTGGCTGATCCGCTTATGGCGCCGGACGGCATTGCGGACCGCCAGCGTTTCGTCCGGGTAGAGCGTCATCGGTTTCTGGAGGTAGATATCTTTCCCGGCCTTGACCGCGTCGATCGCCATCAGCGCGTGCCAGTGCGGCGTCGATGCGATGATGACTCCGTCGACGTCGGAGCGGGCGAGCAACTCGCGGTAATCGGAATGGCCTTTCGCCGTGGCTTTGTGCAGGTTCAAGGCGGCTTCGCGGCGCTCGGACGAGACGTCGCAAATCGCCGTCACGGCGACGTCCGGATGCTTTGCGCAGTTGGCCAGATTGCCGCGCCCCATGCCGTTCACGCCAATGATGCCGAGATTGATCCGGTCGCTCGGCGCCGTGTGTCCGTCCCGCCCCAGCGCCGATGAGGGGACGATGGCGGGCAGGGTCAATGCCGCGCTTGCGGCTGTTTGCAACAGTTGGCGGCGGGAAACGTCGTCCTTACTCTGGTTTGTAGGCATACAGCTTCCTCCTTCGATTGCGGATTCGCGACTATACTACCATTAGTTCATACCGTGAAGGAAATAACCAGCCATCGGATCGGCCTCGAGTTCGGCTCGCCTCCGGCCAAATCGGGCAAACAGGATCTGAGGCGGCGCAATACACTGCTGCTGTTGCACCTCATTCAGTCCCGCGGGCCGAGTTCACAGGCTGAATTGGCCCGCCGTTCCGCGCTCAGCCCCGCCGCCGTCTGCGGCATCCTGCAACCCTTGATCAAAACACGGATTCTGATCGAGGAGGGAAAATCGGCTGCAGGCCCCGGACGTCGCGCATCCATCCTCGCGTTCAATCCCCGCGCGGCCATCACCGCCGGCGTCTGCATTGACCTCGAGGAATGCGAGGTCGCCTTGGTGGACCTCTCCGGCCGCGTGCTGGATAAGGCCGCGGCGCATTTTCCCCGCTACACCGAACCGGACGAGGTCGTGGACCTCGCGGTCGAGTGTCTGACGCGGATCGAGAAGAGAAATTCTCTCGATCGGAGCGCGATCGTCGGCGTGGGTGTGGCCATTCCGGGCCTGATCGACTCCAGAACAGGACTGGTTCACGTGGCCGCGAATCTGGGCTGGCGCAATGTCCAATTAAGAGCGCTCTTCGAGCAGCGCCTCGGCGTTCCGGTCCGCGTGGAACATCTGGGCAGGGCCAGGGCGCAAGCCGAGGCCATCTGGGGAAAGGGAAAGAATCACCGGAATTTCGTCTGTCTCGAGATCGGTTCGGGCATCGGCGCCGGCGTCGTCACGCATGGACGGATTCTGCGCGGCGCGGGAGGAAGCGGCGCGGAAGTGGGGCACATGCCGATCGACTCCGCCGGGCCGGACTGCGCCTGCGGGTTGAGTGGGTGCTGGGAGGTCTTCTCCGCCGGACCGGCAATTCGCAAGAGGATGGCGCGGAAACTCGAGGAGTGGGCCGGCTCGCCGAGCCTGTTGAACCCGATGTCGGCGCTTTCCGACCTGAACGCGGCCTACGAAAGCAACGACCCCGTGGCCATCGAGGTCGTCGAGGAGTCCGCGCGCTACCTCGCGCGCGGATTAGTCGGCGTAATCTGGAACTTCGATCCCTCGTTCGTCCTGCTGACAGGCCCGGTAGTCAATGATTGCCCGAGCCTCATTAAAGCGGCCCAGCGGATCGTGAGCGCTCTCACGGGCAAAGCCCGGAGCTTCGAGATTCCGCTGATCATCGGCGCCGAGCACGCCGGGACAGGCGTTGTTGCCGCCTCCGCGGGGGTATCCCTGCGCTATCTAGAAGAACTCGCTTCCGTCAAAGATGCCGCGCGCGCGCCGTTTGGCTCGACAGTCCGGCTATCCGGAGCCCCTCACTCATGAATGCCGTCATTCGGCTGTCATTCGGCTTGACACATTGGGGCGCTAATGATATGTTCATTCAACGAATGAACAATTGATTCTGTCTTTGCTTCAATAAATCGCACCCGCTTCCAGCACCCCTGGATCGCCGGCCGCTTATTTCGATCCGATCATTGTCTTGCAAGGGAGATTCTCGATGCACAAACTATTCCCGGCTACTCTGTTGCTGGCGGCCCTGGTTGGAATTCCCGCCGCGCCTCCCGCCGCGGCGCAAGTCCTCTACGGCTCGGCTGTCGGCCTGATTGAAGACCAGAGCGGCGCCGTGGTGCCCAACGCCACTGTCAGCCTGACCAATACGCTCACCGGCCAGGTTCGCGAGATCCATACCAGTGCGGACGGCCACTACAATGCGCCCAATCTGCTTCCCGGCGAGTATGAACTGAAGGTGGCCGCGGCCGGATTCCGCGCTTATGCCCAAACCGGCATCCGGATCACTATCAACACCGTGACGCGCGTCGACGTGAAATTGGAACTGGGCCAGGTCACCGAACAGGTGACCGTCGAGGCGGCGGCCGTTTCCCTGCAAACCGACAAGTCCGACGTCCGGACGGAGGTCAGCAGCCAGGTTGTCTCCAATCTCCCTCTTGCCTCCTACCGCAACTTTCAAAGCCTCATCAACCTGGTTCCCGGCGCAACGCCCGCCGGTTTCCAGAACAGCGTCGGATCCACGCCCGCGCGCGCCCTCACCACGAACATCAACGGCACGGCGCGCAATAACAACAACGCCCGTGTGGACGGAGCCACCAACGTCTACATCTGGCTGCCGCATCACATGGTCTACGTGCCGCCGGTGGAATCCATCGAGACCGTCAACGTGACCAGCGGATCATTCGATGCCGAACAAGGCATGGCTGGCGGCGCGGCGGTTACCGTGGTGACGAAATCAGGCACTAACGACGTACACGGCGTCATTTTCCACTATCACGACAATCAGCGCCTCCGCACCCGCAATTTCTTTCTGCCCTCCAACGCCGGCAAGGCCAAATCGATCTTCAACATCTTCGGCGGCACGCTGGGCGGCCCCATCATCAAGGATAAGCTCTTCTATTTCGGCAGTTTTGAAGGCACGCTCGAACGCGCCGGCATCACGCGGATGACCGACGCGGTCCCCACCGCGGCGATTCGCGGCGGTGATTTCTCCGGCCTGCCCGTAACCCTCTACGATCCGCTCACCGGCAACGCCAACGGCGTGGGCCGAAATCCCATGCCCGGCAATCAGATTCCCCTCAACCGGATGAACCCGGTCAGCCGCAAAATTCAGGATCTGGCGCCACTGCCGAACCTCGCCGGAACCTCGCAGGGAACCCTGAACAATTATTTCAGTTCCGGAACCGAAAAGCTGAACCGCTACAATTATGACTTCAAGATAAACTACAATCCCCGAAACGACTTGTCGGTCTGGGGCAAGTACAGCCGCATGAACGCCGATGTCGCCTCGGTTTTCGCTTTCGGAAACCAGTTGGGCGGACCCGGACTTTCCCGCGCCGGAGCCCCCGAGGTCGCCCCCATGGTGGTGAACATCCCCACCTTCGGCTTCACCAAGACCTTTTCCCCCACCCTGATCCTCGACGGCACATTCGCGAACAATCGCATGGACACGTCGGGCACTTACCCGGGATACGGAACCAATACCGGCAGCAGTGTTTGGGGGATTCCCAACACGAATGATCCATCCGTGGTTGGCCCCGACCCTGGACGGGTCCTGGCGGCCTGCCCTCCCAAAGCCGGCGGTAAGTGCTACAGCGGCATGCCCACCCTCAACACCGGCTTCACGGCATGGGGAGCGACCGCCGGATGGCAGCCGTACTTCTATACCGAACGTACTTACACCTACACGACAAATCTCACCAAGATGAAGGGCGCGCACGAAATTCGCTTCGGCTTCGACATGGTCCGTTACCACATGGACCAGTGGCAGCCGGAAGTGAGCGGCGGCCCGCGCGGGAGCATCACATTCAGCGGCGATGTCACCGGCGCGGCCGGATACGTATCCAACTACCTGAACTCGTACGCTACGTACCTGCTGGGATACACCACCACCATGCAGAAGAGCGTCCAGCTCTTCCAGTACACCAACCGCGAATGGCAGTTCGGCGGATACGCCCGCGACCGCTGGCAAGTCACCAGAAAACTGACCCTCAACCTGGGCCTTCGTTATGAGTATTTCCCTCTGATCACCCGCGCGGATCGCGGCATCGAACGCTGGGATCCGGCGACGAACCTCGTGTACATGGGCGGCATCGCCAACAATCCCCGCAACGTCGGCATCACCACCAGCAAGAGGCTCTTTGCGCCGCGCATCGGCTTCGCCTACAGGCTTTCCGAGAATACCGTCATACGCAGCGGCTATGGGATGACCTACGATCCAATGCCCTTCTCCCGTCCTCTGCGAGGCATGTACCCGTCAACAATCGGGTCCACCTTCGTGTCTTCTACACCGTACAATTGGATCGGCACCCTCGATCAAGGAATCCCCGCCATTCCTATTCCCGACACCTCCACCGGCGTGATCGCGCTGCCTCCCACTATCGACATGGGGCCGCGAAGCGCCTGGGCCGGCGAAATTCACCGCGGCTACATTCAATCCTGGAACTTCACCGTGGAACGCAAACTGCCGGGTGAAATCGTCACATCACTTGCCTATGTCGGCACGCAAACCGTGCATCAGTTGATGGACCGCGACATCAACGCCGCGCCCCCCGGAGGCGGCCCCGCCGGCCGTCCCCTGGCCGCCACCCAGAACCGGCGTATCGCCGCCCTGATGTGGGACGGAGTCGCCAGCGGCGATTACCACGCCCTCCAGCTCGCCATCAACCGCCGCTTCAGCAAGGGATTAATGCTCAAGGGCGCTTACACCTTTTCGAAGGCGATCAACATGACCGATGATGACGGCTGGACCGGGGCCCCATTATGGAACTCCGATTCGGTGATGTACCGCAACCGTGCCCTCGCGGGCTATAACCGTGCTCAGATGTTCACGCTCGGCTATGTCTGGGAACTTCCCTTTGGGCCCAACAAAGCCCTGGCTAGCAGCGGAGCGCTGAGCTACCTGCTTCGCGGCTGGCAGACCAACGGCATGTTTTCCGCATACACCGGCACACCTTTCACCATCTCGGCCGCCGGGACGGAATTGAACGCGCCGGGCAACGCCCAGACGGCCGATCAGGCGAAAGCCGGGAAGGTCCAGATTCTGGGCCAGATCGGCGCCAACACCTCGTGGTTTGATCCGCTCGCATTCCGCCAACCGGTGGGTGTGCGCTACGGCTCCACCGGCCGCAACGTCCTGTTCGGACCCGGCATCGTGAATCTGGACATGAGCCTCTTCCGCTCCTTTAAGTTCAGTGAACGTTTTAACCTTGAGTTCAAGACGGAGTGTTTCAACATCTCGAACACGCCGAAGTTCTCCAACCCGGGCGCGAACGTCGCTTCGATGTCGTTCAATCCCGACGGAAGCATCAGGACGCTGAACAACTACTCGTCCATAACCAGCACGCTCGACGGTATGGCTACCCCCTCGTACCGGCAATTCCGCTTCGGTCTTCGCCTGGAATTCTGAGCGCTATCCCGGTCATGAGGTGGCCATTATGCTAAGCCGGCGTTCGTATCTGTTGATGGCGGCCGCGGCCGCGCGCGCAAGACCGGCGGCCCGGGATAATGAAGGCTCCGAGGTCCGGTTCCTGTCCGGCTCGCGGCCTCTGTTTACCTACCGGTATTCGGCGGACCGCCCGAAGCCGTATGTCCATCCGCTCTATGCGCCCGACGGCGCGCCCGTCACGCGGGATGGACCGCGCGACCATGTCCACCATCGCGGCCTCATGCTGGCGTGGTCGGATGTGGACGGCTTTGATCTTTGGGGCGAAACCAATCCCGCGCCCCATGGCCGCATGGTTCAAGTGAAGTTCGAAAAACGCTCGAAGACCAGCCTGACATCACTGATTCATTGGAATGCCGAAGGCCGCCTGCTCATCGTGGAAACCCGGACCATTACGGCTCCGGAGCAGCCATCCGGGATCACCCTTCTGGACTGGGATTCCACTCTGAAGGCGCCGAACAGCATACGACTGGGGACGGGCGGGCACGTCTACGACGGCCTTGGCCTGCGTGTAGCCGAAAGCATGGATCTGGGAGAGGTGTTGAACTCCAACGGCACAACCGCCATCAAGCAGGCCAACGGCGAACCCGCCGCGTGGTGTGCCTATTCCGGCAAACTCAGCGGTGGAACCGCGGGTATCGCCATCTTCGATCACCCTGCCAATCCACGTCACCCCACCCCGTTTTTCGTCATGAACGACAAGTTTGGATACATGAGCGCCGCGCCCACATTCCGTGAGGATTTTCATCTCGCCAAAGGCGGGGAACTTCGCTTCCGCTGGCGGGTCGCCGTCTGGAACGGGACGAAACGCCGGGAGGAAATCGGCCGCATGTACAAGACCTGGGAGGGCGGCCGGGCGTGACGAAACCTCACGCGGAGCCCCCTTCGAAGACGGTTATCATCACCGGAGGAGCGGGCGGAGGAATCGGCGGCGGCGTCTCCGCCGTGATGGCGGAGGCCGGCTGGAACATCGTCATCGTGGACATCGATCTCGAAGCCGGCCGGGGTTTGTCGGAACAACTCGCGCGCCAGGGCCTCTCCGCCGCCTTTTTCGGCGCCGATATCACCCTGCCCGGCTGCGCGGAACAAGCCGTGTCCTTTGCCAATTCGCAGTTCGGCGGCGTCGATGCGCTCGTCAACAACGCGGGAATCGGACTGGTCAAGGACATCGCTGAAGTCTCCGATGAAGACTACCGCCGCGTCTTCAGCGTCAACATCGATGCGGCCTACCGCTTCAGCCGGGCCGTGGTGCGCGCCATGCCCGCCTCCGGCGGAGCCATCGTCAACATCAGTTCCGTTCATGCCCTGGCGACCTGCCCCGGTTACACCGTGTACGCGGCCACCAAGGGAGCCATCGACGCCTTCACCCGCGCGCTGGCGGTCGATTGCGGCCCCCGCCGCATTCGCGTGAACTGCATCCACCCCGGCCTCGTGCCCAGTCCGCAGAACCGCGACCTGATCGGCCGCTTCGCGGATGATGTGGACGCCTGGCTTAATACCTACACACTCAAGAAGCAACTGCTCGCCAATCTGCCGGAGGCCCGCCAAGTGGGCGAACTCGTCAGGTTCTTCCTCGGCGGCGCCGCCTCGGCCATCACGGGCCAGTCCATCGCCATCGACGGCGGAACGTCGGTCATGCTCTACGAACGCGGATCATGACGGCATCAACAATAGGAGAATCAATGGATAAAAAGCTCGGAATCGCAATCCTCGGATCCGGAGACGTCTCCGGCGGCCACATCGCCGCTTACCGGCGAAACCCGTTCGTCGAAGTCCGCGCCATCCTCAGCCGCGACGCGGCCCGGGCTTCCGCCAAGGCGCGGCAGTTCGGCCTCGAAAATTGCAGACCTTACACTTCGCTCGATGCCCTTCTCAAATCGGACGATATTGATGCCGTCTCTATCTGCACACCGAATCATCTGCATGCGGAACAGGGCGTCGCCTGCGCGCAGGCGGGCAAGCATGTGTTCGTCGAAAAACCGGTGGCATTGGACCTGGCGGGGCTGAGGAAACTCGACAACGCCGTGCGCGAGTACGGCGTGCGAAGCATCGTTGGATTCGTGCTTCGGTGGAATCCTCTGTTCGAGACGATTCGGGCAATTCTCGCCGGCGGCCTGATCGGAAAACTCTTTCACGCCGAAGTCGATTATCTCCACGGCATCACCAGGGATCTCGCCCTCTTTCCATGGGTGAGCAAGCGCGCCTACGGAGGCACGGCGCTGCTCACCGCCGGATGCCACGCCGTCGACGCCGTCCGCTGGTTTAC
This sequence comes from Bryobacterales bacterium, assembly GCA_026954325.1. Lineage (GTDB taxonomy): Bacteria > Acidobacteriota > Terriglobia > Bryobacterales > Bryobacteraceae > CADEFT01. The sequence goes on from JAIXKK010000165.1 coordinate 21,428, forward strand.
CGGCAAGGAGGCGGTCGAGGTCTTCGGCTTCGCCAACTTCAGCGAGGGCAATCCGCTCGGCTACGAGTACGAGCCCAACAGCGTGACCCTCATCCGCTTCGAAGACGGGACCACGGGCAAGGTCGCCACCTCCATCGAGTACGTCGCGCCCTACACCTTCCCGATCGTTCTCATGGGGAACGGAGGAACCATCCGCGACAATCGCCTCTTCACCTCCCGCTGGCCGGGCCAAACCGGATGGGCGGCCATCCCCACCATCCTGCCGGACAGCGGAGCCGTCACTCACCACCCCTTCAACGCCGAGATGGACCACTTTGTCGATTGCATCATCAACGGCAAGGAATCCCACTGCAATGTCGCCGACGCGGTGAAGACCCACGAAATCTGCCTGGCCAGTGAACAGTCCCGGCTTACCGGACGCCCAGTGAGGTTGCCATTGGAATGAGATACTCTCGCGCTGCTCTTCTGCTTCTGTTTGCCGGCGCGCCCGCGGCGGCGGCCGATCTTCGTCTTGGCCTGGTAGGCACGGACACCTCTCACGTCACCGCATTCGCCAGGTTGCTGAATGATCCCTCGTTGCCCGATCACGTTCCCGGCGCGCGCATCGTCGCCGCTTACAAAGGCGGCACGCCCGACAACGCCACCAGCGCGAAATATGTCGACCAATACGCCGGGGAGTTACGGTCGAAATGGGGTGTCGAGATCGTGCCCCGCATCGCGGATCTCTGCGGCAAGGTGGACGGAATCCTGTTGACCAGCGTCGACGGGCGTCCTCATCTCGAAGAAGCCCGGCGGATCTTTGCCTGCCGGAAACCGGTATGGATCGACAAGCCCCTGGCCTCCACTCTCGAGGACGCCAGAGAGATCGCCCGCCTGGCGAAGGAGTCCGGCGTCAAGTGGTGGACCAGTTCGAGCCTCCGCTTCACGGAGATGATCACCCGGCTGAAAGTGGACGGTATTACCGGAGCCATCACCTGGGGACCCGGACCATTCGAGGAGCACCACCATCTCGACCTCTCGTGGTACGCCATCCACCCCATCGAGATGCTGTATGCGTTGATGGGAACCGGGTGCGTGGAGGTCACGCGGACTTTTACCGCGGACGCGGATGTTATCACCGGCCGGTGGAAGGATGGGCGAATCGGAACCGTCCGGGCCGCGCGCCCCTATGGTCCCTATGGAGCCGTCGTCTTTCGCGCGAAAGACGCGCTCCAAAGCGATCCCAAGGCGCCCGTCGGATATCGTGACATGGTTGTCGAGATCGTGAAGTTCTTCCGCACCGGAACCGTTCCGGTCCCGGTCGAGGAAAGCCTGGAGATCTTCTCTTTCATGGACGCCGCGCTGCGGAGCAAACAGAGCGGCGGCGCGCCGCAAGTCCTGCGTTAGAAAGGATACGGCATGCCCAAGTGGAATTCTGACAAAGATACGCAAAACCTCGGTATCTCGCGGCGCGCTCTCTTCCTTGCCTCCGCCGCCGTGCTTGGCCAACGCGCCGCCCCAGGCGCGGCGCTCGCCTTCCAACCGTCCGCGGATGGCGGTTTCGCCTTCGACACGGGTGTCCTCAAAGGAACGTTCCGCAACGAAGGCCGCTCGCTCGGCCTGATTCCCGTCACGCACATTCCCACCGGGGTCAGCCTCGCTTCGAGCATGGGGTTGTTCGGCGTCTATCGGACATTTGGCAACGGCCGGCGTTACGGAACCGGCATGTGGTATGTCCCAAGCGAGGCCAGGACCGATGCCAAGGGAGCCGTGACGGTGATGTGGCCCGCTGCCGAGGCGCGGCCCTTCACCATGAACGCCGGCTACCGCTGGGCCGCGCCCAACACCTTGGACGTGAGCCTCGAGGTGACCGCCGTCGAGGACCTGCTCGGGTTCGAGACTTTTCTTGCCGCCTACTTCGGCCCGTCTTTCACCGGCGCGAAGGTGCTGGTCAAGGGCGGGGCCCTCATGGCCGCGGATCACGCCAACGGGAGGTGGCAGATGTTCCCCCGGGACCCCGCCGCGGCGAAACTGATCTACGACGGGCGCTGGAAGTTTCCGCCCAACCCCGTGGAATGGGCAAGAATGCCGGATTTTGAACTGCCCATTTCCGTTCGCATCGATCCGGACACGCGATTGACCGTGGCCATCATGGCGCCCGCGCAAGACTGCTTCGCCATCGCTACGCCCGAGGAGTCAGACTCGCATCATTCGACGTACCTTTCCCTATTCGGCTTGGACCTGAAGAAGGGGGAGGCGGCGCAGGCCCGCGCCCGCCTCGCCGTCCTGCCCGCGCCGGACCCGGAGCAATTGCGCAACCTATATTTGAATTGGATTTCCAGCGGCAAGGAATAACTATTTCTCCAGCATCCGGCGGAGCCCTCGCAACTCCTTGCGCCGCGCCGGAGATACAACCGGATACCTGAGATCGAGGCCGTTCATGCAGTCCAGGACTACCTGGGAAATGATAAGCCGGGCGTTCTCCTTGTCGTCCGCGGGCACTACAAACCAGGGGGATTTCTTCGTGCCGGTCGCGCCGAGGCAAGCCGCATAGACGTCCATGTACTTATCCCACAACTCTCGCTCCGCCAGGTCCGCGGCGCTGAACTTCCAGCAGCGAAAGCGGTCCTTACAGCGCATTGACGACCCGGAGATGCAGAAAGAACTTCAGAATTCGGGTCCCGTTGCGGTGCAGGTGGGATTCCATGTCGATGATCGAGCGATAGCGCTGTTCCCAAATGCCGCCATCCCGCAAGGACTCCGGGGGGAGACGCTGTCCCTCCAGAATCTCCGGATGGACGCGCACGATGAGCACTTCCTCGTTCGCCATGCGATCCCAGAATGCAAGTAGAAAGCCCGGCCTCAGCGGCGAACGGCTGTCGCCTTGAACCTACGCTCCACGCATTGGACCCGCACCTCACGGAAGCCGGCCCGTTCGAGACGCCCGCCCACGGTTTCGGGGTCCACCAGAACCATCGTGTCGCCGGTGTGCAGCAGGGTCATGACGAAGCTCTTCCTGCTGTCACAGGCTACAAATCGCCCGCCAGGGCGCAGAACGCGCCACGCTTCGGCAAAAAGCTTATCCTGAAGCTCCACCGATGGGACGTGGTGGAGCATCGTCAGAGAAATGGCCGCGGAAAAACAAGCATCAGGGAACGGCATTGCCGTGGCGTCCCCCTGGACCACGCGCACGTTGCCGCCTGCCCGCGCCGCCAGGGAAACGGCAAGCCTCGAATCAATCTCCAGCGCCGTCAAACACGGAACACGCCGGCGAAGGATGTCCGTGGTGAGCCCGGGACCCGGCCCGATCTCCAGCACGTTATCCCCCATATCCTGGCCATCGAGCACCCATGGCATCATCTTGTCTTCGAGGACGCTCCGCCAATGCCCGGAGCGGCACAACAGGCGGTGGATAGTATTCATGCACCCCGCCTCACTGGCTGCTCATCGCCTGGATGGCTGGTAATCCCGGCGCCTGCGTGTCTTTCTGGTACGCAAGCGGCACCACAGCCGGACGCCAAGTCTGGTTTCATCTCTTCATTGCTTAGCACACCTCCGCGCGCCATGGATGCGGGGGTTCCGCTAAACTAAGAATTCCCGGCCACCCCAAGATGCCCACTCCGCCCAGCGTCCGCACCGCGCGTGTCCCCGCCCTGGCCAAGATCAACCTCACGCTCAAGGTCCTCCACAAACGGCCGGATAACTACCACGAACTCCGCACCGTCTTTCAAACCATCTCGCTCGGTGATTTCATCGGCGTGGAATACCGCCCCGCAAAGACTACCTCCCTCCACGTGGAGTGCACCCCGGAAATTCCCGGCAACATCATTCTTCGCGCCGCCGCGGCTATTCTTCAGGAGATGCGGCTGAAAGCAGACGTGCGTTTCCGGCTGCGCAAGCGAATCCCGATGGGAGGCGGTCTCGGCGGGGGATCGGCCAATGCGGCGGCGGTTCTGCTGGCATTACCCGCGCTGGGAGGTAAACGGGTCCCCATCGACAGGCTTACTCAGATTGCGGCCGCATTGGGCAGCGACGTGCCGTTTTTCCTCTGTGGCGGAACCGCGCTCGGTCTCGGCCGGGGTGAGGAACTGTATGCCTTTCCCGAGCCGAGGGTTTCGCACGGGCTACTGCTCACGCCGCGCATCCACGTCTCCACTCCACAGGCGTTTCTCCGCTTGGGAAGGGATTTGACGGTAACCCCGGATTCGCGTATTATTAATAGTTTCCAGTCGTTTAGCTGGGAAGTTGAGGATAATCTTCCGGCATGGTCCTGGCGGGGTTTTTGCCAGAATGACTTCGAAGAAGTCGTTTTTGCGCAACATCCTGAAATCCGGCGGTTGAAGAAGAAGTTGATCTCGGCGGGAGCGTCCGTGGCGCTGATGACCGGCAGCGGATCCGCCGTCTTCGGGTTCTTCCCTAGCCGTCCGGACGCGGTTGCCGCCGCGAAGGCGTTCCCCAACATCGAGTCTGTTGTCTTTCGAACTGTCAAGCGCGCCCGGTATCGTTCCCTGTGGTGGGAATGTTTGGGGGCGCACGCTCTGGAACACACATGGCCGCCTCTAAGCCGGTACGCAGAATGAGTTTCGACCGCCTCAGAATCTTCACCGGGAACGCCAATCCCGCGCTGGCGAGAGCTATTTGTCAGCATCTTTCCTGTTCGCTCGCCGCCTCGGAAGTCAAGACTTTTTCTGACGGCGAACTCCACGTCCAAATCAACGAAAATGTCCGCGGCGCTGATGTGTTCGTGGTGCAGTCTACCTGTACGCCGGTGGACAAGCATATCATGGAACTGCTGCTGATGATCGATGCGCTGAAGCGGGCCTCGGCGGACCGCATCACGGCAGTGTTACCCTATTATGGGTACGCGCGTCAGGACCGGAAGGACAAACCCAGGGTTCCCATTTCGGCAAAGCTGGTCGCCAGCCTGTTCGAACGGGCCGGGGCCAACCGGATTCTGGCTTTGGATCTTCACGCGGCGCCTATCCAGGGCTTTTTCGATATCCCGGTGGATCACCTCTTCGCCACGCCGGTAATGATCGAATACTGGACGAATGTCGGCCTGCCCGATCTTACCGTCGTCTCTCCGGACGCGGGGGGCGTCGAGCGGGCAAGGGCGTTCGCCAAGCGGCTTACGGCGCCGCTGGCCATCATTGATAAACGGCGGGAGGAAGCGAATGTCGCCGAGGTGATGCACATCATCGGCGAGGTGGAAGGCAGACACTGTTTGATCGTGGACGACATCATCGATACCGCGGGCACGCTGGTCAAGGGCGCCGAAGCGCTGCTCGGCCAGGGAGCCGCCTCGGTGTCCGCCTGCGCCACGCACGCGGTTCTTTCCGGACCCGCCGTGGCGCGCATCGAGGAGAGCCGGTTGCGCGAAGTTGTTTTCAGCAACTCCATCCCGTTGCGGGACGAGGCGAAGAATTGCCCCCGCATCAAGGTGCTTTCCGTCGCCGCGCTGCTGGCGCGCGCGATCGAATCGATTCACGAGGAGACAAGCGTCAGTACGCTTTTTATTTGAAGGTTTGAGAGTTTTCCCGGCGCGCTGTTCGCCGGCTTGATTGTGTAAGGAGTGAAGCTATGCGTAAAGACATCACCGTAGTGGCAGAACCGCGCGCCACGCGTGGGAAAAACGAAGCCAACCGCCTGCGCGCCAGGCTGTTGAGCCCGGCTGTCCTCTACGGCGCCGGGAAAGACCCGGTGGCCATTGCTGTCAGCCCGAAGGAACTGAACAGGATTCTCTATAGCTCGAGCGGGCATACCACCATCTTCAACCTCGACATCAAAGGAGTGGAAAATACTCCCGTGATGATCGTGGATTGGCAACTGGACCCTATCAAGGATAACCTTCTTCACGCCGACCTGATGCGAATCGATCTCGGCAAGCGCCTCACCGTGAAGGTCGCCGTCCACCTCACGGGCGTCTCCATTGGCGTGAAGACCTTCGGCGGAACCCTCGAAGTCGTGAACCGTGAAATTGACGTCGAGTGCCTCCCGGATGACATTCCCGAGCACCTCGGTCACGACATCTCGGAACTCGTGATCGGCCAAAGCGTACGCGCCGGCGACATCGCCCTGACGGGCTCCATGAAACTGGTCGGCCACGCCGATCAGGTCATCTGCCACGTTGTGGGCCAGAAGGCCGAGGCCGCGCCGGCCGAGGAAGCAGCGGCTACCCCGGAACCAGAGGTGATCAAGAAGGGTAAGAAGGAAGAGGCCGAGGCCGAGCCCGCCAAGAAGAAAAAATAACTGCCGGGACTCCCCCCGGCGTCCTAGAGCATGGATGCGGCGGAAACATGGCTGGTCGTGGGACTGGGCAACCCTGGCCCTGAATATGAGCATTCGCCGCACAACATGGGGTTCCTGGTGGTAGACCGGGTGGCGGAACGCAACGCCATCCGGATTTCGCGGCCGGATTCGCAGGCGATCGTCGGAGTAGGAGCCATCGCCCGCAACCCGGTACTGCTCGCCAAACCGCAAACGTACATGAATCTCAGCGGCGGCGCGGTGAAGCAGTTGAGGGCAAAGCACGAGATCGCCCTCTCGCGCCTATTGGTTGTTTATGATGATCTCGACCTGCCGTGGGCGTCTGTTCGTATCCGCCCATCCGGGTCGCCGGCCGGACACAACGGGATGAAGTCCCTGGTGTCCAGCCTGGGTTCGCGGGATTTTCCGCGGTTGCGGATCGGGATTCACCCCGGCCATCCGTTATCCAGCGGTAAAGACTTCCTGCTCGCCCCCATGAAAAAGGGGGAGCGGGAACAACTGGATGCGCTGCTCGACTACGCCAGTCAGGCGGTGGAATCCATAATTTCCGAGGGCGTCGAGAAGGCCATGACGAGGTTCAATCGTCGCGCCCAAGGTATAAACGAAGAGGAAGCATGAGAATTTACGAAGAGCTGTACATCCTGAAACCGGATACCGCCGAGGAAGACGTGGAAGCCTCGGTGGAGCAGATCCGGCAGATTGTCACCACAGCCGGCGGAACCATCGACAAAGTCGACAAATGGGGTATCCGCAAACTCGCCTATCGCGTCGGTAAACAGGGCGAAGGCTTTTACATCCTGATCCAGTTCTCCACGGGGCCGGAAACCGTAAGAGAAATTGAACGCCGGCTGCGCGTTTCCGACAACGTACTCAAGTATCTCACCGTGCGCATCGATGAGAAGTTGAAGTGGCTCGAGAAGCGGAAGAAGATCCGCGAAAAGCGCGCCGCGCGCAAGCCTGCTCCGGCCCCCATTCAACCTGCTGCTCCGGCCGCGCCCGCCCCCGCAATGCCCGGCGAGCCCGCCGCTCCCGTCCCTGGACCGGCCCCCGAAGCCCCCGTAGCCAACTCGTAAGGTAAAAGGAGAATCTCATCATGGCGGAACAAAGAGGTGGAAGACCAGTCAGCGCTTCCCAGCGCCCCACGGGCGGAGACAAGGCATTCGCCGCCGGCGGAAAGAAGCAGTACTTCCGGCGCAAGAAGGTTTGCCGTTTCTGCGTCGAGAAAGTGGACGATATCAATTACAAGGACGTACGTATGCTCTCGGCCTTCGTGAGCGAGCGTGGCAAGATCACCCCGCGGCGTATCTCCGGCGTCTGCGCGCCCCATCAACGCACTCTCAGCGAGGCCATCAAACAGGCCCGTAACATCGCTCTGCTGCCCTTCGCGGGCGGCTACTAGGGAGGTAACAGGATCATGGAAGTCATCCTACGTGAAGACGTCGAGAAACTCGGCGCGCGCGGCCAGGTCGTCAAGGTAGCCAGCGGCTACGCCCGGAATTTCCTGCTCCCGCGCAAACTTGCCGTGCCCGCCACAGCCTCCAACAAGGCGATCGTCGAACAGGAACGCCAGGCCCATTTGCGCAAAGAGGCCAAGCTCGCCACCGAGGCCGGCGACCTCTCGAAGCTCCTCCAGGGCGTGGTTGTCAGCATCAGGCAAAAGGCCGGCGAACACGACCAGTTGTTCGGCTCCGTAACGGCCCAGGACATCGCCGACGGACTGTCGAAGCTCGGCTACACCATCGAACGCAAGAAGATTCAGCTCGAAGATCCCATCAAGCAGCTCGGCGATTACAACGTCAATCTGAAGCTCCACCGCGACGTCACCGCCGGCATTACCGTAAAAGTGGAACGGGAAGAATAGCGTTCCCGCGCCTTCTTCCACCGGGCGGCATCCCACTGCCGCCCGCTTCCCATCACGAGGAACACTATGTCTTACTTTGACATCAGCGGACAAGTTGCCGTGGTTACCGGAGCCGCAACCGGAATAGGAGAAGCGATCGCCGCGCGTTTCGCCAAGGCGGGAGCAACCGTCGGAATTGCCGATATTGACGCGGATGGCGCGCGCGCCGTGGCCGCCGCCCTCGGAGGCCCGCATTTCGCCCTCCCCATCGACATCACCAGCAGTTCGGATGTGGAACGCGCGGTAAATCAGGTGGTGGCCGAGCACGGCCGCCTCGATATCTGGGTGAATAACGCGGGCATCGGCGGCAAGGCGGCCCCCATCAATCAGCAGACTGACGAGGACTGGGCGCGCATCCTGGCCATCAATCTCTCCGGCGTGTTCTACTGCTGCCGCGCCGCCGTTCCCCACATGCTGGCCCGCAAGTACGGCCGCATTGTGAACATCGCCTCCATTGCCGGCAAGGAGGGCAATCCGAACATGACCGGCTACTCGGCCACGAAGGCGGGAGTCATCGCCCTCACGAAATCCCTCGCCAAGGAAGTCGCCAAGGACGGCATCTGCGTCAACTCCGTTTCTCCCGCCGTCGTCCGCACCAAGATCCTCGAGCAGCTCACCGGGGAGCAGATCTCCTACATGACCGCCCGCATTCCCATGGGCCGCACCGGACAGCCGGAGGAGATCGCCGCGGTGGTCCACTTCCTCTCCAGTCCGGATTGCTCCTTTGTCACCGGCCAGTGCTACGACGCCAGCGGCGGAAGGGCCACCTACTGACGTGATCATCACCGCCGACAAGTACGACACGACGCCGGTCTATGACTTGCTGTCCGCGGCGGCAAAGGGCCACGTAGGCATTGACCAAAGGTTGCTGCGCTCCATCATGGGGCGGGGTGATGAGGCGATCGAAGACATCGCGCGCTTCGGTCTGGAAGAACGCTTTGATGACCGCATCAACCTCGACGAGGACCTGCTGGCCATCATTCAGCACGCCGCCTCTCCCAAAGCGCTCCCCTATCTCCTCGACACCTTGCGGCGGGAACCGTCCGATCCTCCCGAAGACCTGGTGCACGCCTTCCAGCGTATCGGCGAGCCCGCCATCGCCCCCCTCATCGCGCTCTACGAGAAACTGGGACCCGAGATGGGCTCCGACATCGCCTTCGTCATTGCTGCTTTTCCGCACCGCGATCCGGCCATTCTCAAGACGCTTCGTGAACGTGTATCTTACGACGCCTCCGACGCCGCCTTTCTCATGGGCGTGCACGGCGATCCGTCCGCTATTCCCATTCTTCAGAAGCTGAAGGAAAAGGCGCTCGTGAATCAGGACCTGGCCGAATCGCTCGGCAACGAAGCGGATGAAGCCCTCTCCTTCCTCGCCCAGGAGCGCAAGGATCCGGCTCCGGAAGCCGTCAACCTCTGGGATCTCTATCCGGAATACATCGAGCCTGTCTTTGACGTGATGTCCATCGAGGAGAAGGTTGAATTCCTCCGGTGCCCGTCGGCGGAACTCCGCGCCGATTGCGCCACCAGTTTCATCGACCGCGACGTTCCCTCCAGCGTACGGGACATCCTCGTGGAACTCGCCGGCGGTGATCCGAACGTGGGAGTTCGCTCCGTCGCCTGCACGGCCCTCGCCGGCCACGCCGACGACGACCGGATCTTCGCCATGCTGCTTGGCAAACTGGAGAACGCCAGGCTGCCTCTTCCCGAGCGCTGCGGCGCGCTGTTGGGAGCGGCCGCCGCCAAGGCTCACCCCGAGGTGAGGAAGTACATCGAAGAGTTCTATGCGAACCCGGCGACCACCGCGCGTGCGTTGGAAGCCATGTGGCGGAGCCTCGACTCTTCCTACGCCGCCTTCTTCCGCCGCCACCTGGATGACGCCGATATTGACGTCAGGCGCCAGGCAATCAAGGGAACCGGGTTCCTCGAGCTTTCCTCCGAAGCCCCCCGCCTCCTCGAACTGTTCCGCGATGACGAGTTCCGCCTCGACGCCCTGTTTTCCTATGCCATGGCCGTCCCCGTCCAGCGCCTCCAGCGCGGCGACATGCCGCAGGTTCTAAAAAAGATCGAAGACCTGGCCGGAGGCCTCTCCGACGCCGAGGGAGAAGTCGTGGAAACCGCCCTCGACACGCGCCTCGTGCTGCACGGTCTCGAACCCGTGTTTCTCGACTACGCCAACGAAGAGGACTGACGACCCGGGGGATTGCCGTTCCGGCTCCGGGCTCCTTGCTGCCGGCTTCTACTCCCCAAGTGATGTCAGAACGTCAGCGCCTTCCGCGCGCCGCGCAGCAGATCGGCCACCGAGGGCAGCACCGCCAACTCCAGATTCGGAGCCGAAGGCACAAAGCTGTCTTTAGCCGCCACGCGCGCCACCGGCCCATCGAGTGACCCGATGCAGTTCTCCGCGATGCGGGCGGCGACCTCCGCTCCGAAACCCGCCGTGAGCGTATCCTCGTGAGCAATCAGCACGTGGCTGGTCTTGCGGACGCTCCGGTAGATGAGTTCCTCGTCCAGCGGCACGATCGAGCGCAGGTCGATGACCTCCGCCGATACGCCCTCTTTTTCCAACTGGCGCGCCATGTCCAGCGCCATGTAAACGGTGCTGCCCCACGTAACCACCGTCAAGTCTTTCCCTTCACGCCTGATGGCGCCTCGTCCAAACGGCAGGATATAGTTGGCGTCCGGCTCCGGGGTCTTGGCGTGCACCCGCCGGTAGAGGCCTTTGTGTTCCAGGAACATCACCGGGTCTTTCGAGCGCGCCGCGGCTTTCATGAGGCCCTTCGCGTCTTCCGCGCAACTCGGATACACCACATACCAGCCGGGAATGTGCGCGAAGAACGTCTCCACATTGGCCGAATGCCATGGACCGCCTTTGATATAGCCGCCCACTGCAACCCGCACCACCACCGGGCACTCCCACTCCCCCTGGCTCCGCCAGCGGACAGTCGGAATCTCGTCCCGTAGTTGCAACGCCGCGGGCCAGAGATAATCCCCGAACTGCATTTCCACAATCGGTTTGTAGCCGCCAATCGCCATGCCCGCCGCCACGCCGGCAATGCTCGCTTCCGCCAGCGGCGAATTCGATACGCGCCCGGGAAATGCCGTGCTCAATCCGCGCGTCACCCCGAACACTCCGCCTTTCGGATCGGCAATATCCTCGCCCCACATCACGATCTTCGGATTGCGCTCCATCTCCTCGCGCAGACCGTGGTTGATGGCGTCGATCATCGTGACCGGCTCGCCAGCAAGGTACGTTGGCGGCTTCGCATCGCCGGCCAGTTCGGAATCGGATGAATAAATGTGCGCCATCAGACTTGATTCGTCCGGAGCCGGCGCTTGATCCGCTTCCTCCGCCGCGCGATCCACTTCCGCTTTGATCTCCGCCCGCAGCGAGGCCACTTGATCGTCCGTGAGCACGCCGTGGCGCAGCAGGTAGCTCTCCGTCTGGAGGATGGGGTCGCGGCCGGCGATCGTCTGCAATTCCGTCTCGCCGCGGTACTTGCGCTGATCGTCCGAGGAGGAGTGCGGATCGAGGCGCACCACTTTCGCCTCCACCAGCGCCGGGCCGGACCCGCGCCTCATGGCTTCGATCACCGGAGGCAGGGTTTCATACACTTGCTCGAACCATGTTCCGTCCAACTGGAACGCCGGCATCCCGAACGCCCGCGCGATGCGGTGGACTTCCGATCCGGTTTGGCTGCTCTGCGGCACGCTGATGGCGTACCCGTTGTTTTGCACCGTGAACAATACCGGCAGTTTCTCGCGCGCCGCCCAATTCAGAGCCTCGAAGAATTCCCCCTCGCTGGTCGCTCCCTCGCCCGATGAAACATGGACAATCTCGTCCCCTCCATCCATCTTGACCGCCCGCGCCATTCCCACCGCGTTCAGGTACTGCGTCCCCGTGACCGCCGTTTGCGCCACCAGCCTCAATTTGCGGCTGGACCACTGCTCCGGCATGTTGCGGCCATTCGAATTCGGATCGCCCTCGCGGCTGAGCATCCCCATGAAAATATCTTTGACAGGCATCCCGAGACCCACGGCCACGCCCTTCGACCGGTAGTAGGTGAAGAACCAATCGTGCCCGGGCTTCAGCAGCATGGTCATGCCGGTCTGGATTTTCTCATGGCCGCGCGTGGAAGCGTGAAAACTGCACTTGCCATGCCGCACAAACGCCTTCATCCGCTCTTCAATGTAGAAAACGGTCAACATCTTGCGGTAAAGTTCCAGCGTCACCGGATGCGGGACAACAATCTTATCGGCCGCTTCCGGATTTCGAACGGACGTCGCCATGAATTATTCCCCTCTGTCTCCATTGTAGAAAACACGCGGAAGCGCCGCCAATGAGCCGATTGCCGCGTCATCCGATCTGAATCAATCCGCCGGATTCGCCACAGTTCTTGCGGATGGCGTTGTTGAGCGCGGATTGAAATGCGGCGAAATCGACGTGCTTCAGGCGGCATGCCTGCTCAATGCTGATGGAACGCGCGAAGACGCGCTGCGCCACCGGGTTGTCAATCATGCTGAAACCGAACTCGCGAAAGAGTGGGGTCGTCTCCGGATAGCGGTGGATCACATCGTAGACCTTGGTGTCCGGCCCGATCGAATCGGGCAAGCGGCCTTCCGAGGTATGGGGTCTGCTGCCCATCGCGCGCCAAAGATCGATCGCCCACAAGGAAAGACCCGTGACTTCAATCCACGCGCTCGCTCCCATCAGCGGGTAAGCCCACTCGTACCGGTCGGTGAGAATCTGGAAAACCACGCGCATGGCGTTTCCTGCATTCACCAGCCAGAAAGTCGCCCGCAGCGTGCTCAGCCGGCGGATGTCAAGGCCGCCCAACACCGGAACCACCTTGCTCGAAACACCGAGGATCATCATGCTGATGAACCCCACCGTGAATGCGTGCCGGTATCCGCCGAAATAGGCGTGCGAGAAGTCAACGCCGATGACTGCGTCGTACACGGGCAGCAGCGCCAGCAGCACGATCGCCGCCAGCGCCCAAAAGTAGGCGGCGCGGATGAACGGCAGTGAGCGGTCCGGCTCCATTTTGATGGAAAACAGGCCGAAACCGCGCACAAGCAGCACTACGGATACGAACATGCCCACGATACAGAGTTCCAGCGCGATGCCCCAGATGGGCTGCCGCGTGCGGATCAGCATCGCATAGGCCGCCACGTTACCCGCCACCGCGAGATTCCAAAGATAGAGCACGATGCGCGATGTTCGCGCGGGAACCTCCCGGAAGCCGTAGATGAACGGCAGGAATCGCTGGCTGACGCCCAGAATCATGGTGCCCGCGAATCCCGCCAACTGCAGGTCCCGCCACGGCGCGTCGTATAGGCTGATGAAGTTGATCCAGGCGTCTCGCCCGCTTACCGTCGAGTAAGTGGCGAACATCCACCAGTCGAAGGCGAAGGCCGCAACCATCCACGCCAATGCGGCAAATACGAAGTGTTCGTATGGTTCGGTGGGATTTTGCGATTTGCGAATGGTCTTGATGAGGATGAGGACGAACGTCAACACCACCGCCAGTTCCCCGATCCCGGCGATCTTACCGGCGAGCGCCCAGGCGGGATCGGAGGCCCAAAGATCGGCAAAGGTCCTCACCGTCAGCGCCGCCGCCATGAGGAAGAGGCTTCTCGAAGCCAGCAGAGGCCGCCACAGCGTGGTGAACTTGAAACGCGGGAGCGCCTGATAGGCGAAACCCATGACGAAGAATGTCACCCACCCCGCCACCTGAGCGTGCGCGTGCGCCCAGGTCACCGCTCGCATATCAAGCGACGCCAGCCGCTGGTTCGCCGCCATGATTGCCAGGTTGATGGCGCCCAGCACGCACCCGAAGGTGAACATGGTCAGGACCCCGGCGCGAAAGAAACGGCGATAGATTACATCGCCCGGCCCCGGCTGATAGCCGGGAGCCTCAGCCTCCAGAATGCTGTTTCGCGCGGCCTCCCGCAATTCGGCCAGCAGCCGGGTTTCATCCACCCGGTGCGCGCGCGCAAAGAAGGAAAGCGATTCCTGAGGGCCAAGCGGACCGCCGCAACCCACCAGCCCGTAACGATCGAACACCTTACGGCAACCCGGATACCGGGAAAGAATTTCCGGCAGTTCCATGTCCCGCGTGATCATGACTTCAGCATCCGCCATAACTTCAGGCTACACGTGGCTGCCAGGCACGGCGATGACTTTAGTCACAAATGGGCGCGCCCTGGATATCTCTTGCTCCGCAACTGGGCGAAGATCCGCGGACGGTGCCGGAACACACCTGTCCTTTTCTTCCGCCGCTCGCTCAGTTCCTCATTGAGGAGCAGTAGAGATGGAGCCTGCCCGGTCTTCCACCGGCTTGCCGCTCCCCAACCCGCGCCGCGCGGCCATTTCCGCGCCGATTGCCTCCCGGTCCTCCGCGGCGAGCGCCGCCGCCGCGAACGGGAAGACTTCCCGGTCCTCGATGCCGATATGGCGGCGGTATAGTTCGGAAAGTTGGTTCACCAGCACGGAAAAACGCTCGGCGTCTTCCGCCGGAAGCTCCCCCTGCCGCAACCACGACTGGCCCAGCCGGTCCACTTCCGCGTGGCTCCGGTCGGCACAGGCATGTTCCTCCTCGAGCGAGTCCACCTTGGCAAGTAACGCGGCCGTTTCCGGTTTGCGAAGACGGCGCAGGCGGGGGAACAAGCTCTCCTCTTCGTCCGCCGTATGTTTGGGCGCCGCTTCGCGGAAGTACAGCAGGCTCGCGGCAAGCGCGGAACGCTGCTCGGAGTTCAACTGGCCGCCGTTTACTCGGGAAGAGAGTGCCACCAGCACCTGCAGGAAACGGACGATTCTGCCATGGCAGTCGCCCAGCATGCCGATCGGATCGGTGAAATTACTTTCGCGCTTCGCGCCTATGATTACAGGCATTGCTTCTCGCCTCGGGCTTCCCCTTCAGTTGTGCCTCTCGAGCGCGATCGCCCGTGGGAATAAAATGTTGTTCTCCAGGTGGATGTGGACATGCAAATCGGCTTCCAGCGCCTTCAGCCCCTCCAGCATCGCGCGGTACGTGGAGCAGGCGTAGGGAGGCGCCTCGAAATCTCGTGTGAGTTCGCGGATCCGGATAAGAGCGTTCCCGGCGCTGTCATGCTCGTGCTCCATGACGGAGATCGGATTCGCGATGGCGCCGAACGGCAGCGGCGGCAGCGGGCCCCCGCCTTGCGCGGCGAATTCGGAGCGCTCAATCGCCGGAAACAGCATCATCTCCTCTTTATGCATGTGCAGCGTCAACTCCTCGTCCAGTCCACTGTACACCTGCTCTAACTCGTGAAGCGCCGAGGGGTCCTTCTCCCCATGGACGCGCGCCACCGTACGCACCCTCTGCCCAACCCGCGGCAATTCCAGTTTGAGGTACTCGTGGTGCTTCGCGACGATGTGTTCGATCAAGTCCCTGAGCGGAGCCGTGTTCCAGTCTGTCGAGTTGGCGGGCGCCCCGGCGACCGCATGAGTAATATCATCCTTGACGCTTTCCGGCGATACCCCCTTCGCCCGGCACGCATCCTCGAGCGAACTCTTCCCGTGGCAGCAATAGTCTATGCCATATCTTTCTAAGACACTCGCCGCAGCCGCGGAAGTGGCGGCAATATCACCTACCGAAGTACTGGTTTCAATTTTCATTGCACCCTCCTGTCTAATTCCATTTCATCATATCCACCGTGAAGACGCCCGGCTGTGACTCCGGTCACACCTGGTAGTAGGCCTCCAGTCATTCATGGCCGGGATCCGGACGCGCCCTCAGCGCCGGCTCGCCAGCGACAGCGCCCGCGAAAAAATCGAGTCATTCTCCAGCACAATGTGCAGATTGAGGTCACGGTCCAGGGCCTCGAACCTATGCAGCAATACTTGATATGGCTGGCCGGCGTTCGGTGGAGGCTGGTAATTGCCTGTCATCTGCCGGGCCTCCGCCAGCAAGTCAAGAATATCGTCATGTTCCGAGAGCGTGGCGGAGATCAGCGATCCGGCGCATCGATTCCCGGCTACCGGTTCTTCGCCCTCCACGGCCCTCTCGAGCGCCGTGATCGCGGGAAAGATCGTGAGTTCCTCGCGGCGCATGTGCCGCTCCAATTCATCCTCCAACCGGAACAGCAGGCCCGGCAGAGGCGCCAGACGCGCGAAATCCCGCGGGCAATGACAGGCGTAAACCTCCCTCGCGGCCCCCTGCAAAGCCGGTAGTTCCATGCGAAAACGGTTATGGTGCGCGATGACAATGCGGGCCGTCAGTTCGCTTAA
This sequence comes from Bryobacterales bacterium, assembly GCA_026954325.1. Taxonomy (GTDB): domain Bacteria; phylum Acidobacteriota; class Terriglobia; order Bryobacterales; family Bryobacteraceae; genus CADEFT01. The sequence continues at coordinate 37,825 of JAIXKK010000165.1, forward strand.
CGGCTTGTTGCTCCAATCGGTTCCGAGCACTAATAACTCCTGCCGGCCCTCCATGAATTCCCCCTTTCAGAAAATTACGTTTATCTGAAGCTAATTTCCTTGACGGCAGCCGCGGCAATATTGCCAAAAAGCGAAACGTATAGTGTTCCGCCGAACACAATAAGCAACGCCACCTCCGCCACGTCGAGCACCGCCAGGGTCCCGGTGACCATCCGGCGGGCGGCCGCCGGAAGTACCCTCTCGCCTCTCGTTCGCCAGAACCCCGCCGCCTCGAGGAACGCCGCCCCGCCCCAATGGTATACCGCGAAAATTGCCAATAGACTCCGGGTCACGCTATTCGGGGCCACAAAGAGAATTGGCAGAATCGCCAGGTAATACAGCGCCTCCAGGTGTATCGCCCGCCGGAGCCACCGGCCCGCGCGGATTCCGGAGCCGTCCCTGCCCGCTCCCGTGACGAGAACCGGTACCGCCCGCCATTCGAACAGGTGCAGAACCACCATGCCGGCGGTCATCAGCAGGATGATGGATCTGTACACTTGCATTCCTGGTCCGCCAGTTTCGAAGTACCGCTATGGCCGCTAATGGCTGCCGGCGGGCACAGCCGCTTCCGGCGCGGAAGTTGCCGCCGGAGCCACGCGCGACACCTTGATGCGAAACTCATAGGGTCCCCGCGCTTCGTACTCCCATGCCAGTTCTCCCGGCCGCAGTTGCTCCATTTGGGCGTGCAGCGGCTGTGGATCGTGGTCATTGACGAGGAAGAACGACTCGCCCACCGCGAGTTGATCAAAAGCGTAGAACACTGTGCTGTGCCGCCGTTCTCTGGGCGTCTGCCGCAGATCGAGCGCCCGCCCGTTGGGAGCCATCGCGGTCCAGGCGGAAGCGTCCGCCGGCCGGATCATCGTAACCAGCAGCCGCGAGTCCTCTTTGGCCTCCAGACGGTGTACCCGGCCCGGCGTGAGCCGAATCAGCTTCCCCGGAACCATCTCGGAGCATTGATCGCCTTCGTAAAACAGCACCCGGCCGCCTACCGACAAGACGGTCACCAGCCCATTCGCCGCGTGCTCGGGCAGGCCTTGACCGGCGCGCAACGACATGAGCATAACCCGCATCACGGGATCGTCCAGCAGCACCCTTCGGCCGATTTCCTGATCGTTGAAATCGGAAAATGAATTGATATCCAGTTCCTTCATTCCTACACAATGCCAGCACCGCCGCCCGAAGACGGTGACTTCCGTCACACCACGCAAGAAAATCCGCTGCTGAAGCCATCGTCAAGACCGCGAACGCTATCGCGGGCTTTCCGGCAGAACTTGAACCAGGGGCTCCAATCCCGCCGCCGGCGGCGCCGGAGGCGCGGCACGCTCCGCCCGCTTGCCCGATCCGTCTGCCTTCGGTATATAGACGCATCGCGGATCTTCCGCCAGGTAGTCGCCGGTGAGAGCGAAGGACCGCGACCGCGAACCGCCGCAGAGATTGCGGTACTCGCATTCCCCGCACTTGCCGTGCAGGTTGTCCGCGTTGCGCAGAGTGCGGAACAGCGGAGAGTGCCGGTAGACCCGCACCAGGGAATCGCGGCGAACGTTGCCCGCGGAAACCGGCAGGAACCCGCTCGGGTAAATCTCGCCTGTATGCGAAATGAAAACAAAACCCTTGCCATCATTGATCCCGGCCTGCCTCTGGATGACATCAGGAGGGGCATGCCGCGCGTCCGCGGGGCGGCGCTCCGCTTTTCGCTGCCGCGCCACATACCGGCGGTAGTGTTGCGCTTCCGTGGTCTTGATATCAAACGGCGCGGTCTTCGATAGCTCGTACAGGAAGGCGAACACCTCTTCGTACTCTTCCGCGGTGAGGTCCTGAGAAGCCGATGCCCGGCCGGTTGCCACCAGGAAGAACACGCTCCACAGACGCGCGCCGGAATCCCGCACCAGGCTGGATATTTCCGCCAACCGGCCGACGTTATGCCGCGTCACCGTGGTATTGATCTGCGCCGGCAAACCGATCCGCCGCGCGTAATTCAACGCCAGCGCGGTTCTCGCGAACGATCCTTCCACGCGGCGGAAACCATCGTGGCTCGCCGCATCCGGCCCGTCCAGGCTCACCGCCATCCGAGCCACGCCGCATCGCTGAAACCCGTCGATCGCCGCCTCGGTCAGCAGCGGCGTGGCGCTTGGAGTGATTGTTGTCCGCAAACCAAGTTGCACGCTCTTTTCAAGAAGCGGGAAGACATCCGGCCGCTTGAGCGGATCCCCGCCCGTGAACACCATCAGCGGATCGCCGAACTCACGAACCGTTTCCAATAGCCGGAACCCTTCTTCCGTGCTCAGTTCGAACGGGTTGCGATCGGCAATGGCGCAAGCCCGGCAATGCACGCAGGCCAGATCGCAGGCCTGGGTAAGTTCCCAGATCACCAGAAACGGCGCCTCATCAAAGCTTTTCATTTCCACGTACCCTGTTTCAGACGGGCCGCCACTTCGACATGATCGGCCTCGGTTGGCGGAGGACTGACCACGTGCATGGCGATCAGCCGGCTGTCTGCTCTCAATCCCCGGGTTTCGCCCGCTGGAACGAATACCGTTGTTCCCGGCCCGGCGGCTTCTTCCTGGTCCCCGGCGACAACCCGGCCCTCGCCCTCCAACACTACCAGCAGCATGTCCACTCCAGGCCGGTGCACCGGGATGAACTGCCCCGGTTCCAGGCAGGTGAGCAGGGCTTTCATTTTGGCGCTCGCGCCGACCATCACGGGATTGAACTTCTCGGGGCGAAATGCCGCCGAGTCGCGGTACGACTTCAGATACACTGCCATGCCTCCAGGTTAGGCCCTGACAGCTCTTGTTCGCTGTGACCATTGTCACGGAGCGAAGCGCCAGCCTCCATGGAACCTTGTCGCGCGGCCCCCGCCCCCGCGGCCGCCCCTATCCGGGAAACAGTCTCAACTGCCCGCCGCCTCCACCTTCGCTCCCTTCCATGCCGGAATTCCGCCCGCCCCGGGGCTCGAACAGGAATTCGGAGTTTGGGTCGTGCCGCCGGTACCTCTCGAGCGCCGCCGATCGGGTTTGCACCGCGTAACAATACACGCAGCCGTGCGGACATGTGTCGTAATCGCCTATGTCGCGCGACTCAAAGCAGCCGCACTCGTCGCGGTTGCCTTTCAACTTCGCCGCCACACGCCTCCCCGCCACATCTTCCATCCGCCGCGCGTCCACACACCGCGCCTCGGCCGCTCCATCCACCAGGAATGCCCGCTGGGAACAGATCGTCAACTGCATCCCATTCGCCCGGGCAATAGCCGCCAGTTCCGCCGCCAGCCGCTTCTTCTCCTCTGGAGCCGGATCTTCCCACTCAAAACCGGAGCCTCTCGCGGCGGCGTCAAGATTACGCCTGGTCTTCTTGTAAATCTGCGCAAACGAAATCACCACCTCGTCGGTGATGCCCCTCAACCCTTCCGCCAGCGAGGCAAAGTTGCCGGCGTGGAAGCCGGCCGGAGTCAGCGAACTGAACAAAATTGTGTCGTATCTCCACACGACGGCCCTCGGCCCGTACTGATTGCGCACAATGGCCGCGCCCTCGATCGCTCTGCCGGCATCCACTACCGAAGATTCAAGTCTCCGGGGGTATCCGTTTATGGTGTGTTGCACCGTGAACGGGAATCCCATGCCGCGGATCTCGGGAAGATGCCTCAAGAACGGCCTGATGTTTTTCGTCCAAAACACGATTCCATCCACGTCAGCGGGCTTCAATGAAACGCGATAGACCTGGCGTCCGTACGGATTGGCCATCTTGCAGTAACCAACCCGGAGACGATTGATAAACCATGCGCCATAGAACGCCGGTATATCTGTCTTATAGCTGGCTGAAATGATCATTGAGCCTTGTTACCGCGGATTCAGGGTAAACCGCATCCTCTTCAAATGCCTATGCAACCACCGCCCCCGTTTCCGCCGTATCGTAGCCCGCGAGCATTTCCAGTTTTCGCCGGAGAGCGGCTCGCTGTAACACATCGAGAAATGCCTTCACCGCCGGCATCTCCGCGGTCCGCCTCCGCAGGACCAGGTCATAGCGCTCGCTGTGCAACGGGATGAACCCGAGGCCGAATGCCCTGGCGGCGGACAGGGTGGCCAGGCACGCGTCGGCCTCCCCCGAGGCCACACGGTATGCCGCCGCCAGATGACCGTAGGCAATCTGTTCATATCCATGCACCCCGTGGCCTGCCACGCCACTGCCCGCCAGAAGCTTGTCCAACAGGGCGCGGCTACCCGACCCCGGCTCCCGGTTCACAAACCGGACGCTCTTGCGCGCCAGATCCTCCGCCTTTTGGAGGCACTTCGGATTCCCCGCCGCCGTTACCAGCCCCTCCTCCCAGCGCGCGAAAGTCACCACCATCACTTCCTCGTTTGCGAACTCCCTACGAATGAACGGCAGGTTGAATTCTCCGGTCTTGGGGTCTTCCAGATGGGACCCGGCGATGTGAACCTTCCCTTCTTTCAGCCACCCCAGAGCCAGCCGGCTCGATGCCGCCGCCGAGACAATCTCCACGCCGGCCGCCTTCTCCACCATCCGGGCGAGAAGACTGGCCGCCGGATCACACCCCGCCAAAACCAGTCGCTTCTGGGCGGCTTCCTCCTTTGCGAACACCGCCAGTTCCGCGCGTCCGGTCTGCCGCGTCCGCTCAATTATGCCGTCGGCCTCGGGCATGTAATAGGGCGCCGGAGTGACGGGAATGCCTACCCAGCGCGATCCCATCTGGCAGATCCGGACCGGCTGGCCCTTCTCCGCCGGGCCGGCGCTCAACACCTCCGCGGCGATCGGCTCGGGTGATGGTTGTGGCCCCGTTTGAAGAGAAAACAGTTCGTCAACAGTTACCTCGAGTTCGCGCGCCAGGTGAAGAGCCACTTCGGTGTTGGGAACGTAGGCGCCCGCCTCGATCGCATAGATCGTCTGGCGGCTGACTTGGACCCTCCTGGCCAGTTCGGATGCGCCCACACCCCGGCTCTTGCGCACCTGCGCGAGCCGGTTTGCAACGATGGTTTTCATAATGCGCCGCTTCCCGGCCGCCTCATCCATATCGCGAAAATCAGCCCGTGCCGTGTATACATGGCCACCTCATTATTCTAAGCCGTCTCGTTCCCGCCGAGGCTCAGAAATGGACCTTACCCGCAAATTCGAAGACCCGCGGATTCCCCGCGCCCGTAATCGAACCGAACGCCGCGCTGCCAAAACTTCCGTTCGGGTTGTTCAGCGGCGGAGTGTTTGAAACGTTGAATACTTCCGCGCGAAATTCCAGCTTGGCGCGCTCGCTGATTCGGAATGTCTTGCCGATCATCAGATCGGCGTTCTGGAGGCCGGGGCCGCGAACCGGGTTGCGCGAACTGTTGCCGATCACGAATTGCGGCGCCGCCGCAAAGGCGGCCGTATCGAAATACTTCGCCGCCGAGCGCCCATCCGGCTCGTTCGCATTGCGGATCCGATTGGGCCTCTGCACCGCATAACCGAGGCTGGAATTGTTATTCGTGGCCTGCGTCACGGCAATCGCCTCCCCGGCCTGCATCCGTACCAGCCCCCCGATTCGCCATCCCGATAGCTTCCACCAGCGCGGAATGTCGTAGACCCACCCCGCCGCGAACACCTGTGGAATGTCCCCGCTCGAAACGTCGTTCTCCAGGTGGCGGTTATTGGCATCCGCGGCGCCGGTGTTGTTCAATACCGGACCGGTGAAAATCGTCTGCGAAAATACGCTCGACGCGTCATCCATCAGCTTGGAAAACGTATAAGAGGCCGTGCACGTAAGGCCGTGCGAAAACCGCTTCTCCAGCCTGGCCGTCGCCGCATGATAACTGGAATTCCCAACGTTGTCGCGAAACAGCGCCACCGTCGTGAAACGGGGAAACGGCCTCAGCAACTGCTGCCGCGCGATGGTTGCTCCGCCCAGCGAGGAAGACACGGGAATCTCCCCCACGTACGGATTCGGCGCTCGTTCCAGCAGCGCCGCCCCCATCGGCAGGTATTGCGCCGGAAGCTGATTGATGTTCCAGTCAGGAATACCCAGGCGCGTGTTCTTCGAGCCGAGGTACCCTGCCTCCACATTCCAGTTCGCTCCCACCGTCTTCTGAACCGTGAAGTTCCATTGCTGCGAATAGCCGGACCCGTTGTCTCGATCAACGCCGAACACACCTTGCCCCAAACCCGAGTTCGGATTCGGCGAAGACGGCTGAACCGCCGGACCATTCGACAGGAGGAACGCCGCGGTTACGTTATCCTGCGATTGCCGGCCCAATGTTTGCACGAATGGAAACTGCGGAATCGTGAACGGGGTCGTGATCCCGGACTGCTCAAAATAGATCATTCCATAGCCGGAACGCACCACCCAACTCTCTCCCAAACGGTAGGAGATCCCCACGCGCGGACCGAAATTGCAGCACTCGAGTCTCCGCGCCGTGCGCGGAAACTCAAGCGTCTGGGTCTTCAAATTGAAAATCGCGCCCTGATCCCGCCGCTCCGTCGAGGGAAAATTGAGGGTATATCGCGTGCCGATGTTCCACGTCAGCCGTGACGATACCTTCCAGTCATCGCCGGCAAAGAATTCGGCAATGTGCGCCCGCGGCTGAATCACATTCTTCTGAATGTCGATCGTAAAGGCGTTCACCTGCCCCAGAAGAAGCGACGCCGGCGAACTGCCGCTCCCCGTGACTCCGGCTTTGTTCGTCCCGGTTGTCGAGAACCCGAATGATCCGGTGGGATTGGGCGGATTCAGCACGTCCAAAGCCTGCCGCCGGATGTCCGTTCCGAACTTGATCGTATGCCGCCGCTTCACCATCGTGAACGTGTCGAGAAACTCCGTCACTGACGTCGTGAACCGCGAATTCGCCGCCGTGGTTGGTCCAATCTGTTGAAACCCCGCCACGGAGAAAATCGGCGGCGACGATGCAAAAGAGTTCGCGGGCAGCCCCGGAACGGTAAAGCCGCCATTTTGCAGCGGCGTCTGATTCAGGTCCCTGCGTGAATACCCGAACCGGAATTGATTCAGCACGGTTGGAGAAATCGTCCAACTGTAATCGCCCGCAAACGCGTCTCCCCGCGTAATCGCGTGCCCCGTCACACCGGAGGCCAGCGCTCCACTGCCATCCGGCAGCGGCGTCACGGGCGTGTCGTCATCGTGAAAGTAGGTATACCGCCCGAATAGCCTGTGTTTTTCCCTGAAGTAGCGGTCTACCCGGAAGTCGGCCTGGTCCTGATTGTCCGGCTCCGTCGCGGTTCGAACAAAGTTGTTCGCCCCGGCTACATTTGGAGCCGGGTAATGTTCCAGCACTTGCGCCCCGATGGAATCAAAACGGCTCACCGGAATTGTATTGTTTGGAAACTGCATCCCGGGAGACGTCAGGGGGTCAAAGATCGTTTGCGCGAAAACACCCTGGCGCTGCGCCAGGCTGGGAACCACGCTGAACCGTGTAATGCCGGTGCGCAGCCGGGTCCCCTGCCAGTCGGCAAAGAAGAACGTCCTGTCTTTCTGGATGGGCCCCCCTATCGTCATCCCATACTGGTTGCGGCGAAACTTGGGATTCGGCCCCGGCTGGGCGAACAGGTTCCGGGCGTTCAGCGCTTCGTTCCGGAAGAACTCGAACAGACTTCCATGGAGTTCATTGCCGCCCGACTTTCCGGTCACCATGACCGTGCCTCCGTTCGATCTCCCGTATTCCGGCGAGTACGCATTGATGTTCAGCTTGAACTCCTCAATCCCATCGATGATGGGGTAGTACACCACCTGCCCCGGTTCCGGTTGCAGCACGCTGATTCCGTCATAGATGTACTCGTTCGTCCGCGGGCGGCTCCCGTTGATCCTCGGTAGAAACTGCCCCTTCGGCAGCGCTACGCCGGGGGCAAGCGTCACCAGGGGAATGAAATTCCGTCCGTCCAGCGGCAGCGCGGAGATCTTCCGCTCATCCACGTTCAGACTCACTTCCCCGCTCGCCGTCTGCAGCAGGGGAGCCGCCGCCGTCACATCCATCGATTGGCTGGGCTGCCCGATTTGGAGCGTCACGGAAATCGCCGTGCGGTCCCCCATCCGGAGAACAATTCCGCTCCGGCGGTATGTCCGGAATCCTGGCCGTTCCACCGTGAGCACGTATTCCCCGGCCGGCAAGCCCAGGAGATGATACTCCCCCCGTTCGTCAGACACGGAAATATACCGGGCCGCCGTCGCCCGGTTCTCCGCTTCCGCCTTGGCCCTGGGAATCGCCAGCCCGGACGGATCCTCGATGGAGCCGGACAATTCCGCGCGGCCCGCTTGCCCAGGGCAAACCGGCGGCGCAACCAACAGGCATACCCAGAGGAAAGCGGTCTTTCTCAGCGCCCTCCGGCACAATAGGTCACTTATACACGACATCGATATGCAAAGATAACATAACTGAAAGCCGTATATCCACACCAACGTAATGTTTACGATACAACGAATGCCGCCGCTCTACCGCCCGGCGAAATGCGATCCCCACCGCCGCCCGCATCTCGCGAGGCCCGCCGGCTTAAGCCACCCTCTCTCCCCCGCTATACCCCGGTTCCACCCTCCGCTCGAGCCTGGGGGCCGTGGCGCCCGCTCCAGTCGCATCCCCCCGGCCGCTGACTACCGCAATACTCCCGTCTCATACTCCACCACTGCCGTCCGCCACTGGTAGTCATATCGCGCCGAAGCGTCCGCGATCTCCGCATTGGTCCGGTTCAACTGCGCCTGGCTCAATTCGATGATGGACCCCAATCCCAGGTCATGCCGCGTCTGTGCCAGGCGCAAAGTCCGCTGCGCCTGTTCGGCCAGCCTGCGCGTCACCGTCAGGCGCCGCCACGCCGTTTGCTCGTTGAGCCACGCAATCCGCACCATATTCGCCACCTTCACCTCGAGTTCCCGCGTTTCCTGAGAAATCGCCTCGCTTTTCAACACCGCCTCCGCATGACGGGCCTGAAACAACTTCCCGTTGAAGATGGGGATATTCACGTTCAGCCCGAACCCTCCGTACGAGTTCGGCAGACGCCGCTCGGCGAACGGCAGCAGACCCGTCACCCCCAGCGCCTGCACCGCCGGAAACTTCAACCGCCGCTCGGCGTCGGCGAACCGCGCCGCGCTGTCCCGCCGCAGCCGCAACGACGCCAGATCCGGCCGCTGCTCCCGCGCCTTGCGGACCAGCGGTTCGCTGCTGATCTCCGGCGGCCCCACCTGGCTTTCGCCCTGCAGCGCGTAGGTTTCCGCCTCTGCCTGCCCCATCGCCGCCGACAACTCCGACAGCGCGGCCGCAATCTCGTTCTCCGCGCGCACCACCAGCAGTTCCGCCTCCGATACGTTCACCTCGGCGAAACTCACATCGAGGCTCGACCGCAGATTGCTCTCCGCCAACTTCCCGATCTGCCGCGCCGTCAACTGCCGCATCTCGAGATTCTTTCGCGCCGATTCGAGCACCGCCTGCGCCATCAGCCCCTTGTAGAAGAACTCGCGCACGTGCAATCTCACCCTCGCCCGGTTGAAAGCAGTCTCCTCTTTCAAGGACCGCATGCGGCTTTCCTCGCTGGCCGCCAGTTTGCCCGTCCGGCCGAAGTCCGTCAGCAACTGCGACAATGTCACGCCGCCCGCCACGCGCGAGGACAGACTGGAATCCTGCAGCGTGCCCGCCGTGATCCGCGTCAGTTCCTGCGCATGCACCGCGGTCAGGCTCGCCCCGAACTGCGGATAGAGCGAAGAGCGCGCTTCGGTCACCGCTTCCCCGGCCGCTTGCGCGCGCAGTTCCGCGGCGCGAATCCTCGGGTGATTACGTAAGGCTATCTCTTCGGCTTCCCGCAGAGTCAGCGTCTTTTGTTGCGCGGGCAGCAGCGCCCCCGCCAGCATCAGGCTCGCCAGTATTTTCATTCTTCTGTCCGTGGCTTCGGAAGACCCGCCAATGGATCCCGTCCGCGGTACACCAGAAGATATGCCGCCGGCACAAGAAACACCGTGAACAACAGCGAAACGCCCATCCCGCCGATGATGGCTCGCGCCAGCGGCGCGTACGCCTCGCTGCCCGTCCCCAGTTTGAGCGCCATCGGCGTCAGCCCGATGATCGTGGCAAGCGACGTCATGAGAATCGGCCGCAACCGTACCCGCGCCGCCATCGCCACCGCGTCCGCCAACTCCATTCCGTCCACCCGCATCCGCCGTGTGAAGTCCACAATCAGGATGCTGTTGGAAACCACTATCCCCACCATCATGACCACGCCCATCAGCGACTGCACGTTCAATGTGGTGCCGGTGGCGTAAAGCGTCACGATCACTCCGATGAGTCCCATCGGCACGGCCAGCAGGATCAGCACCGGATCGATAGTGCTCTGAAACTGGGCCACCAGGATCAGGTACAGCAGCAGAATCGACAAGCTCAGCCCCATGCCGAAACTCCCGAACGATGCCCGCATGTCGTCCACCATCCCGCGCATATCCACGCGGACGCCCTTGGGCAGTTTGGTTCGCGCCAGCACCCCTTCGATCTCTTTCGCCGCCCTTCCGAGGTCTTCCTCCTCGAGGCTCACGAATACGTTGATCACCTTCCGCAATCCGTAGTGATCCACCTCCGTCGGCGACATCCGCCGCTCGATCGTCGACACCGTGTCCAGCAGCGTGGCCCGCGAGCGGTTTGCCCCGTGCAATGGCATCGAGCGCAGGTCCGTGATGTCCCGCACCTGTCCTTCCGGATATTGCACCGTCAGGAAGAAATCATTAAAACTCTTCGGGTCCGTCCACATCGTCGGCGCGATCATCTGGTTCGAAGAGACCGCGGTGATGAGATTGCTCACCACTTCTTTTTGCGTCAGCCCCAGCATGCTCGCCCGCTCGCGTTCGATCTCGATCTGGATCGCGGGATTGTCGAGGTCCTGCGGAATCAGGATGTCCGAAACTCCGCGGATGCGCCGCACCCGCGCCGCCAGTTGAGTCGCCACGCGGAATGGCGACTCCAGATCCGGTCCGGTCACCTGCAGATCAATCGGGGCCGGTTTGCCGGAATTCAGCACGGCGTCCATGAAGCCTCCCGATTGGAAGTACGCGCTCATCTCGGGCATCTCCTCGCGGATTCTCCGCCGTACGCGGGCCATGTACTCGTCGCTTCCCGTCTTGTGGCCGTCCTTCAAACTCACCTGGAGGAATGCCGTGTGCGGAGCCGAGTTGCTCGTGTAGAGCGCCGAAAAATCCGGCACCACGCCGATATTGGACACCATCATTTCGTAGTCCTCGGGCGATACCACCTCCCGCACCAGTTTCTCGACGCGCGCCACTTTCTTCTCTGTCTCCCGAAGATCCGTGCCGGACGGAGCCTTCAAGTTCATCACGAACTGTCCGGCGTCCGTGCGCGGGAAATAGGAGGTCCCCAGGCGGGGATAGAGCAGCAGGCTCCCGCCAAACACAGCCAGCATCAACAGGACCGTGAGCAGCGGAGCGCGGAGCGCGCCGCCGAGCAGCACGTCGTAGCCCTCGAGCAGTTTCAAAAAGCCCAGGTTGAACTCGTAAAACAGAAATGCGCCCTTCTTCTTCGGGACACCGTGCTCGTGCGACTCGCGAATAAACGCCGCGCAGTACAACGGCACAATCGTCATCGCCACGAAGTAGGACGCAAAGAGGGACAGCACCACGGTCAACGCCAGCGCCGTGAAAAGATCCCGGCTTATGCCGTAAAGCAATGTCACCGGAAAGAACACCACCGCCGTTGTCAATGTCGAAGCCAGCACCGGCAACGCCACTTCCTGCGCGCCTTCCACGGCCGCCTTGCGCGGCGATTTGCCCATGTCGAGATGGCGGAAGATGTTCTCCAGCACCACCACCGAGTTGTCGATCAGCCGCGAGAACGCAAGCGCGATTCCTCCCAATGTCATCGCGTTGATCGAGCCTTTCCCCACGGACAACAGCGCAAATGCCACAATCGCCGAAAGGGGAACGGAAAGGAGCACCGCGGCCGTCGCCCGCGGGCTGCCCAGAAAGATCAGGATCATCAGCGACGTCAACACGACGCCGAGACTCGCCTCGCTCACCACCGTATGAATCGCCTTCTTGATGAATCGCGACTGGTCGAACACCACCCGGGCCACCAGGCCCTCCGGCACGTCCAGCAGTTGCCCCACTTCCTTCTTCACCGCGTCCACCACCGCGATCGTGTTCGAATCGCCGCCCTGCCGCAGCACGGGCTGATACACGGATGCCTGTCCGTCGACGCGCACAATGTTGTACTGGATCTGCGCCGCGTCCTTCACCGCGCCCACATCCGAAATCTTCACCGACGCCGCGCCCACCGTGCGCACCGGCAGGTCCTCGATGCCGGCGATATCCGTATAC
>JAIXKK010000106.1 GCA_026954325.1 Bryobacterales bacterium
AAGTTATACTGTTGTCAAGCATGGGCGTTTCCACTCTTTCCGAAGCTCAGTTCCGCCGTGCCTGCTCGCGCTTTGCCACCGGCGTGGCGGTTGCCGCCGTTGTTGACGAATCCGGCGCGCCGCACGGGCTCACCATCAACTCGTTCACTTCGGTCTCTCTCGACCCGCCGCTGGTCTTGATCTGCATCAGCTATCGTACTCCACTCCTCCAGCGTTTCCTCCAGGCTTCGCACTTCGGCCTGAGTTTTCTGAAGTCGGATCAGTGGGAGATCTCCGATCGATTTGCCATGCGCGTGGACGATCGGTTCGACGGTATTTCCTGGCAATTGGGCCAGTTTGGAGCCCCCCTGCTTTCCGAAAGCCTGGCCGCGATGGAGTGCGCCACGCGCCAGATACTGGACGGCGGCGATCATACCATCCTCATGGCGGAGGTGATGGCCGCCGAAACGGGCGCGGGCGATCCGTTGCTGTTCTTCGATAGTGCTTACCAAAACATGGCTCGCTAACCGTGTCCATGCCTCACATGGCGCCGCCATCGGTTAGAGTAAAGAAAAAGCCGGCAGGAGCACACATGGCCACGACACGCCGCCATTTCCTCGAGACTACAGCCGCCGTACCGCTTGCCGCCGCGGCCGCGCAGGAGAAGAAAATCTCCGCCAACGACCGTATCCAGTTCGCCGCCATCGGCGTGGGCGGGATGGGTTCGGAAGACACCCGCTCGGCCCGCGCGCAACACGGAGTGAAACTGGTGGCCGTGTGCGACCTCTATGACGGCCGCCTCACGCGCGCCAAGGAGATATGGGGTAAGGACATTTCCACCACCCGCGACTACCGTGAGATTCTTCAACGCAAGGATATCGACGCGGTCGTCATCGCCACCCCGGACCACTGGCATGCCAGGATCGCGAGCGACGCCATGGACGCCGGCAAGGATGTCTACCTGGAAAAACCCATGGTGCGGGAGATTCCGGACGGGCGGAAACTGGCCCAGGTGGAGAAACGCACCGGGCGCATCCTGCAGGTGGGCAGCCAGCGCGTCAGTTCCATCGTCTATCAAAAGGCAAAGGAACTTCTGGAAGCGGGAGTGATTGGAGAGTTGAACCTGGTGGAAGCGTGGTGGGACCGCAACTCCGCCATCGGCGCATGGGAATATTCCATCCCGCCGGACGCCGGCCCGGAGACCGTCGATTGGGACCGCTTCCTCGGCAACGCCCCCAAGCACTCCTTCGATGCGAACCGGTTCTTCCGCTGGCGCTGCTACCGCGACTACGGCACCGGCGTGGCGGGCGACCTGTTCGTGCATCTCTTCAGCGGTTTGCATTTCGTCACCGGCGCCATCGGCCCGGCGCGTGTGTATTCCACCGGCGGCCTTCGTTTCTGGAACGACGGCCGCGACGTGCCGGATGTGCTGCTGGGCGTATACGACTATCCCGCGCACGGAAAACTTCCGGCCTTCAATCTTGCCCTGCGCGTGAACTTCGTCAATGGAGGCAGCGAGACCTCCGGCTTCCGGTTTGTGGGGAGCGAAGGAACGCTCGCCATCGGCGGCGGCGTTACGGTGTCCAAGGTGCCTCGAGAAACGGAGCCCGGATACACCATCGGCACGTTCGCGGAGGCGGCGCAGCAGGAATTTCTGCGGGAGTACAACAGGAAGTATCCGCACGGCGAGCCGGCGGCGGATGCCATCCGGCCGCAAAGCGAGGAGCGCTACAATCCGCCGCGCGGCTACAGCGACCATCTGGATCATCACCGCAACTTCTTCCACGCGGTGCGCACCCGCAAGCCCGTTGTGGAAAATGCCGTATTCGGATTGCGCGCCGCCGGACCGGCGCTGCTCTCCAACATGAGCCACTTTGACGAGCGGATCTATGATTGGGATCCGGAAACCATGAGAATCAAGTCCTGAGCACTGACCGTGCGGCATGGCGCCTGAGCGCGGTAGCCGCGCGTGGATTATTGAGGAAAGGCCAGACAACATGCAAGAAACCAAGATTTCCCCGATTGATAAGATCCGCATTGCGCTCATTGGAGCAGGAGGCATGGGTTCCGGCGACGCGCGCGGCGCGCTGAGCATTCCCGGCGTGGAACTGGCGGCCGTCAGCGATGTATATGACGGCCGGCTGACGCGCGCCAGGGAGAACTGGGGCAGCCAGATCTTCACCACCCGTGACTACCGCGAGGTGCTCGCGCGCAAGGATATCGACGCCATCATCTGCGCCACTCCGGACCACTGGCATTCCACCATCACCATCGATGCGCTCAAAGCGGGCAAGCATGTCTATTGCGAAAAACCGATGGTGCACGACATCGCCGAAGGCAAGCAGGTGATCGAGGCGCAGAAGAGTTCGGGACGGATTTTGCAGATAGGGAGCCAGTACGCCAGTTCGCTCGCGTTCCTCAAGGCGCGCGATCTGTTCCGCGGCGGAGCCATTGGCGAACTGAACATGGTGGAGGCCTGGCTTGACCGCAACACGGCGATCGGCGCCTGGCAATATTCCATTCCGCCGGATGCCTCGCCTCAGACGGTGGATTGGGACCGCTTCCAGGGGAAGGCCTCGAGACGTCCGTTTGAAGCGGTGCGAGTGTTCCGCTGGCGCAACTACAACGACTACGGCACGGGCGTGGCGGGCGATCTGTTCGTTCACCTCTTCACGGGCATTCATACCGTGACCGGCTCGATTGGGCCGACGCGCGTATTCGCCACCGGCGGGCTGCGCTTCTGGAAAGACGGCCGCGACGCTCCCGATGTGATGCTGGCCCTGGTGGACTATCCGCGGACCGATGCGCATCCGGCCTTCACATTGTCCTTGAAGGTGAATTTCGTTTCCGGCGGAGGGAACGAATCCTTCGGCGTCCGCTTCGTCGGCAGCGAAGGCGTGATGACGCCCACCATGAACGCGGTGACTCTCGCCCGAACTCCTCGCGAGACCGAACCCGGCTACACCATCGGCACCTTCCCCCAAGCCGTGCAGGACCAGTTCCTCAAGGAATACCGCGCGAAGTACCCGCATTCGAACCCGACGGCCGATGCCATCCGGCCGGAGAAGACGGAGGTGTACCATCCGCCGAGTTATCACAATCCGCACCGGCAGCACCACGTCAACTTCTACAACGCCATCCGCACCGGCAAACCGCATTTTGAAGACGCCGTGTTCGGATTCCGCACCGCGGGGCCGGCGCTGCTGTGCAATCGCAGCTACTTCGAGCGGCGCGTGACACAGTGGGATCCGAAGGTCATGGCGGCGTCGTAACCGGCTGACGCTTAGAGAAAGATTATACGAATGGCCAATCTTAATGTTACGACCGCCGCGGACTCCCTCATGGCGCTGGAGGACCGGTGGGGAGCGCACAACTATCATCCTTTAGACATCGTCGTCGAGCGGGCCGCCGGAGTCTGGGTGTACGACACGGAGGGTCGGCGCTACCTCGATTGCCTCAGCGCCTACTCGGCATTGAACCAGGGCCATTGCCATCCGCGGATCCTCGCTTCGCTGCATGAGCAGGCCGGGCGGGTGACCCTCACCTCCCGCGCCTTCCGCAACGATCAATTGCCGCTCTTCTCGAAGGAACTCGCCGAATTGTGCCGCATGGAGATGGTGCTGCCGATGAACACCGGCGCGGAGGCGGTGGAGACGGCCATCAAGGCGGCGCGGCGTTGGGGCTATACGCGGAAGGGAATCGGGGCGGACAGGGCGGAAATCATCGTTTGCGAAAACAACTTCCACGGACGAACCACGACGATTGTCGGCTTCTCTTCCGACGCCGCATACCGCAAGGACTTCGGCCCGTTCACGCCAGGCTTTGTTTCGGTTCCGTTCGGAGACACGGCGGCGCTCGAAGCCGCCATCACCCCCGATACCTGCGCGTTCTTGTTCGAGCCCGTCCAATGCGAGGCAGGGATTCTGATCCCGCCGCCGGGTTTTCTCACCGAAGCCGCGGCCATCTGCCGGCGGCGCCGCATACTCCTGCTTGCCGATGAAATTCAGACCGGGTTGGGCCGCACCGGCGCGCGCTTTGCCTGCTGGCGCGAAGGGGTGCACCCCGACGTGTTCATCCTCGGGAAAGCGCTCTCGGGAGGATTCTATCCCGTCTCCGCGGTGGTTTCGAGCGCGGAGATCCTCGGACTCTTCGAACCCGGCAGCCACGGCAGCACTTACGGCGGCAATCCGCTGGCCTGCGCGGTGGCGCGAGCGGCTTTGCGGGTAATCGAGGAAGAGCGGCTTGCCGAACGCTCCGCCGCCTTGGGCGAGTGGTTGCTGAGAGAATTACAGTCCATCCGGCATCCTCTCATCCGGGAGATACGCGGCCAGGGCTTGCTCGTGGGAATTGACCTGCACGTACCGGCACGGCCCTATTGCGAAAGGCTGCTCGAATTGGGACTGCTGTGCAAGGAAACCCACAGCCACGTGATCCGCCTGGCGCCGCCGCTCATCATTTCCGAAGAGGACCTGGCGTGGGCGGCCGGACAGATCCGGAAACTGTTCACTGACGCAGGCGGATAGCGGCTCCCCCTAAGATGCCTTGCGAAACAACCGTGGGGCGAAGTCCGCGAGATAATGGCGCCATACCCACCACTGGTGCGCGCCGTCCGATACGTGGAATTCGTGGTTCACATTGTGCCGCGTAAGCGTCTCGTCCAGTAACTTCGCCGATGGGAGCCCGGTGTCGGCTTTACCGATGCCGATCCAGAATAGCGGCACTTGCTTGTCCAGCCTGTCCGGCGCGGTGAGTGCGGCCGCGTAGCGCTCCTCGAACTGCTGCTTGGCTGCTTCCGGGCTGGGTCCAAAGCCCACGCCCGCGCTGAACACACCGAGGAAACTGAACCTGTCGGGATGCGTAAGCCCGATGGCCAGCGTTTGCCCGCCGCCCATGGAAAGGCCTGCAAGGGCGCGGTTGCGGGAGCCCGAAGCCACGCGGTAAGTGGATTCCACCAGCGGCATGACATCGCCCAGCAGGTCTTCCTCGAATTTTGCCGTATTCTGCCCCGGCCCCGGTGGATAGATGGAGTTCAGGTCCACGGCATGCCCGTCGGGCATCACGAGGATCATCGGCGCCGCTTTCCCCCCGGCAATCAGATTGTCGAGGATGAGGTTCGCCTTGCCTACCTCCACCCACTCGCGGTCGGTGTCGCCGGAGCCGTGCAACAAATACAAAACCGGATATTTCGATTTCGTATTATTTTCGTAGCCGGGCGGCGTGTAGACGTGAACGCGGCGTCCCCTGCCCACGGCCTTCGATTCGTACCAGTGCACATGCACCGACCCGTGGGGCACATCTTTCCAGGCAAAGAAGTCCGCTTCCGGACCAGGCACGTTGACCATGCTCATCGGTCCCTGCACGCCCTGCTTGAGCGCCGGATTCTTCGGGTCCGCCACGGATGTTCCATCAACAATCAGCGAGTAGTAATAATATTCCGGTTTCACGGGCCCAACGGTCACGCTCCAGACGCCGTTCTCGTCTTTTTCCAACACCGCCGTCTCCCCCTGCGCCATCCACTCGCCGCGCAGTTTCACTTCATTCGCCTGGGGGGCGTGGAAACGCACGGTAATTCGTCCATCGGCGGAAACCTCGGGCGAGCGGAACCGCGGTGGGCGGGAAGCCTGCTGCTGCGCGAACAGTCCGCAGGCGCAAAGTGTGAGAATCACAATTCTGTTCACAAGGGTCTCCTTTCAACTCGGGTCGTTCCACGGTTGATCCGGACGCCACTCATCGAGGCGCCGCAGCCATGCCTCGCGGCGCACCCGCAGCGCGTCCAGGCGCGGGCGATATTTCGGATTCTCCGCAAGGTTCGTTTCCTCTTGCATATCCACCTCGAGGTCGTACAACTCCTCCACGGCTCCAGGCTCATCCGTGTACTTCGTGTACTTGTAGCGGTTCGTCCGCACCCCTTCGGTGGAGGGAATCCAGCCG
>JAIXKK010000139.1 GCA_026954325.1 Bryobacterales bacterium
TGACCCAGCCGGCAGGGGCCGAGGGTGATTCCGGGGCGGGGGCGGACTCTTCGGGTGTTTCGGGCGCGGTAAGATCCGCGGGGGTGACGAAGAGGGTGGGAGCGATGTCCGGGGCGTGGCGTAGGCGGCGGAGTTTGAGGAGTTGGTCCATGGAGGAGCGGTAGAGGCGTTCGTAGCGGACCTCGTAGCGGTGCAGGATGTCGAGGGTTCCGGGGGCATGGTAATCGATGGAAGCCATGGCGTCCATGGCGCGCATGGCGGGGTGGTGATTGGACCAGGCGGCTTCAAAGCCCTCTTTCTCGGTGAACATTTCCGAATCGAAGAGGGCGGTTTCCATGGACCAGATGCGGCAGAGGCGCCAGTAGGAGTTGGTCATTGCGGTGACGAGGTTGCTTTCGGTGAGGGAAGCAGGGCGCCACTCGGTGCGATAGGCGGCGAGGAGGCCGTCGTAGGCTTCCTGGGATTCGTTGGCAAGGACAACGCACCTGGAGGCGAGTCGTGAGTGATGCCATTGAGGGAGGAGCGCTTCTTGCCCTCGGGGGTAACAGGGCCTTTGGATTTTTTGCCGTTCTCGCGGGCGAGGTCGCGTTTCTTTTCGGGGTCGATCATGGGATACCTTACCTGGCCGGCCAGTTGCCGATCACGACTACACTTTACGATGGGGCGTGAAGGGTTTCGGGGGGAGAGCGCGCGGAGAAGATGTATTTATTTGATTTATATCGCTTTTATCGTTCGCATATTTTTGTGGATTGGTTGTGACCGGGGGGGCGGAGGAGTCTCGCAGAGGCGCAGAGGCCGCAGAGGTGATGGTGGTTATGGATGCTTCACGAGGGTTTGCCCAACCGCCGTGCCAAGACCGTATGCCCGGGAAGGGTCTCAGGGATGAGGACGATGTCAGTATAACGGTTGGGCCGTTCGCGGATTTCGTTGACGAACTCCGGTACCGTGTCCCGCGGCACGTACCTTAACGAGTGAGAAGGAGAGAGAAACATATCCATGCCCGGCACTTCGAAGATGGAACAGCCCTCGGAAACCCGTGTCAGCCACTCGATGGGGCAGACGCGTGTAGCGATTGCCTCCGGAACAAATTCACTGATGCATGTTACCTGGCGGGTCTGACGTAAATGGTTCATGCCTTCGAACACCTCCACCTCGCCACCCTGCGTATCGATTTTGATAACGTAATGACCGGACAAATTCTTCCGCGCGGCGTACTCGTCGATGGATGTACACATGACAACATAGATGACGCTTCCATCGTCGGGGTCCGGTTCACGAGGCGATTGTTCTCGGAGTGCCCGGTTTCCGTGAATACCAAGCCAGGGAACGTTCCCTTGGAGACGGCAAGGCATTCGAACGTGACGTGGCTCTCGAGGCCATTCAGAATGATGTTGTAGCGCGCCAGTCTGCCTGCCTCGCCGGGATCGAAAGCATATACGTGATTCGTGTGCCCGCTGGAGAGAATGACTTGCGCGGCCGCCATTGCGCTAGTACCATACTGGCAGCCAACGTCGAACACGGCGAAGTCGAGGTCGTGGAGCCAGTAGTGGCTCAATAGAAACGAAAGCAGGGGCTCACGGCCGTTGTGGTAGCGCTCGGACGCAGATCGATATGGTTTCGAGAAATCACGCTTATTCGCGGAAGGAGTGTGCCGACGGTATTTATCGTTTAATTGTATGTAGCTCAGGTCATTCGTGTACATGAATACTCTGAGCTCGCCGAAATCGACCAAATCCACGAGTCTCCAGGATGCTACGATCCCATTTAGGCGAGACAACTCGTTCTTCAACTCGGATATCTCATCCTCTAACCGTTTGATACGCAGGCTCTCACCTCGTGGGGTAAACCCTTTGCCCACCAGATCCTTGAGACTCAATACCCATTTCCCCATATTGACCTTCGATGGTATCACAGCACCAAGGATTTTCACTTTCGCGAATTCCGTTGTATGCTGTGGAATACTCATCGGACGACTGCGATGATAATGGGTTTTCGCTCGATGACTTCGGTCTTTGTGATCGCCGCTGCGCTGCCGGCAAACCAATCGCCTGCGCTCCCGAGCGGTATTCGTAAATCGCACGGGTCTTGTGGCGTCGCCGTGCATGTGAGCACGGCCGGTCGTGGAGATCAACATGCAGTCGGGGAATTTGAATTTCTCCGTGCCGCTGGTGAAGGCGCAGGCGCGGGGAGGGTGGGGCGCGACGTTCGCGCTGAACTACAACTCGCAGGTGTGGAGGAAAGACGCGGCGGCGACGTGGAAGCTGGGGCAGGACGTGGGGTACGGCTTCGGATGGAAACTGCTGGCCGGGTCGATCACACCGTTCTGGGGCGATTACTGGACGATTCACCATTACGTGTTTACGGACGCGACGGGAGCGGAGTACCGGCTGGATCAGAACAGCGGCGGGGTGTGGACCTCGCGCGAGGGCACCTATGTTTCCTACGACGCGAACACCTACCGGCTGTACTTTCCCGACGGCAGTTTCTGGCAGATGGACGCGGTGTCGAGCGGGGCGGAGCAGGGCGCGGGGACGAGGTATCCGACGGTGATGGAGGATTCCAACGGGAACCAGATTCTGATCCGCTACCAGACGGGAGTGGGGGTGACGTGGGAGAACTCGAGCGCGCGGTTGAATGAGATTGAGGATGTGCGGGCGGTGAGCACGTGCTGCCCGACGCGCTACCGGACGTATTCGTTCAGCTACAACACGGACACGATTCCGCATTTGACGGGGATTACGAACTACATCAATACGTCGGAGGGGTACGCGCTGGGGTATTCGACGCCGCAGACGCTGTGGTCGCCGTTCGTGGGCGGGGGAACGTACGGGACGGCGCAGATGCTGCAAAGCGTGACGATGAGCGGGCTGGGGCTGACGACTTCGTTCGAATACGGGAGCAACAGCGCCGGAGAGTTGACGCGGGTGGTGTTCCCCTACCAGGGAGACCTGCGCTGGACGTACATCGATTTCACCTACGAGGGGAACCGGACGTACCGGGAAGTAGCGTCGCGGCAGTTGACGAAGCAATCGGGCGCGGCGCAATCGACGTACACGATTACGCACGGAAGCGGGGACGGGCAGAAGAGCGTGCACAGCGTGGCGGTGCTGGCGGATCCGGTGGCGGGAGAGCGGGCGTGGTTTTTCGAGACCAACACGGCGAGCGCGTACGTGGGGCTGGCAATGACCTACGAGGAGCGGGAGCTTGGCGGGCAGGTGAAGAGCCGGCAGGGGTACACGTGGACGCAGGACAGCGCGGGGCGGCCGTACATCGGGACGGCGTTGAGCACGCTGGATCCTGGGGCGGGGTATCAGAAGCAGGCGAAGACGGAGCAGACGCTGGATGGGTATGGCAATCTGACGCAGATGAAAATCTACGACTACGGGAACCTGGCGACGGCGGCGCGCACGTACACGAACACGTATCTGACGGGGACGGCGTACACGTCGCGCTACATCCGGAACCGGGTGCAGACGAGCCAGGTGACGAACGGGACGCAGACGGTGTGGACAAATGTGAGCTACGACAACGGGGTGTACGGGATTTTGTCTCCGGGGCCGCGGCAGCATGACACGGCGAATTACGGGACGGCGTTCACGGTGCGGGGGAATCCGTCGGTGATCACGAGCCCGCAGGGGATCACGGGGTTCTCGCGGGACTACACGGGGACGGTGATCCAGACGAGCGACTACTTTGGGCACTATGTCAATTACGCGAACGCATACTCGACCAACTATGCGGCTCCGGGCACGATCACGCCGAACGGGAACGGGAGCCTGGCGACGAGTCTGGGGTACAGCGCGTTTCTGGGATTGCAGAGCGTGAACGGGCCGAACGGGGCATCGAGCGCGGTGACCTATGATGCGTATGCGCGGCCGCAGTCTACTTATTCGCCGCACGGGGCGGTGACGAATTGGACGTATACGAACAGCCCGGCGACGAAGACGGGGACGACGAACGGGCACTGGGAGAAGACGAGCTACGACGGGCTGGGGCGGGTGATCAAGGTGGAGACGGGGGATGGCGGGAGCACGAAGACGATTGTGGAGACGCAGTACGAGGCGTGCGCGTGTTCGCCGCTGGGGAAGGTGAAGAAGGTGTCGCAGCCGTATGCGCCGGGCGGGACGGTGTATTGGACGGTGTACAACTACGACGGATTGGGGCGGGTGACGAGCGCGCAGTTGCCGGGGAACACGGGGACGACGAGCTACGTCTATGAAGGCAATACGGTGAAGGTGACGGACGCGGCGGGGAAGTGGAAGAAGTACGTGACGGACGTGTTCGGGAACCTGACGCAGGTGGCCGAGCCGCAGCCGGGTGGAGGGAGCGATTATTTGACCAACTACACGTACAACCTGGCGAACCAGTTGACGCAGGTATCGATGACGCGGGGGGCGGCGACGCAGACGCGGACGTTCACTTACGACACGCAGCAGCGGCTGGCGACGGCGGCGAATCCGGAGACGGGGACGGTGACGTACGGCTACAACGGGGACAACACGGTGGCGTCGAAGGTGGACGCGAAGAACCAGCGGGTGGAGTACAGCTACGATGCGTATCAGCGGGTGACGCAGGTGAGGCGGTATGCGGTGAACGGAGGAGCGGAGGACACTTGCCAGCGGGTGAACTTCGCCTACGACGCGAATCCGTATGATGGGAGTTACACGGTGAACTCGCTGGGGCGGCTGTCGGCGGCGCAGTGGGGGCATGAGACGGCGTGCGCGGTGGGGCGGTTTACGGAGATGTACAGTTACACGGCGGCGGGATTGGTGACGAAGAAGCGGCTGCGGCTGGGGCGGGTGAATTATTCGCTGGCGGCGACGAATGCCGATCTGGATGCGGTGTACGGGTACAACAATGAAGGGCGGATGACGTCGGTGATGCAACCGGGGTATTACACGCCCGGCCAGTATTGGAACAACGGGGCGGCGTACACGCTGGGGTATGACACGATGGGGCGGCTGAATACGCTGACGCAGACGGCTCCGTCCTCGCAGGCGGTGATCAGCGGGATCACGTATGGGGGCGGGAACCAGATCACGCAGGTGAGCTATGGGACGGGGCAGGCGCAGACGCGGACGTACAATGAACGGCTGCAGATGACGCGGATGACGGTGGCCGGGGTGATGGATCTGGAGTATGTGTATTCGGGGAGCGCGAACAACGGGCAGATCACGTCGATGAAGAACTATATCAGCGGGGAGGAAGTGATCTATCAGTACGACACGCTGAAGCGGCTGACGAGCGCGGCGACGACGGCGGTGGGACCGCAGTGGGGGCAGAGTTTCGGGTATGACGGGTTTGGGAACCTGCTGTCGAAATCGGTAGTGAAGGGATCGGCGCCGGTGATGAGCATTGCGGTGGATGGGGCGACGAACCGCGTGGTGGGGTGGGGGTATGATGCGAACGGGAATGTGACGTACATGCCGGGGTCGTTCACGAGCATGGGGTATGACGTGGAGAACCGCCTGGTGGCGGCGAGTTTGTGGAGCGGCGGCGGGGAGCAGTACGGGTACGGGCCGGACAACAAGCGGGTGTGGCGGGTGAAGGCGACCGGCGGGACGGAGGTGTACTTTTACGGAGTGAACGGGGAACGGCAGGGGACGTACAGTTGGGGGGTGATCGACAACAACACGGGGGACATCGGGTTTTTCCTGGTGGGCTTGGAGAGTGTGGTGCCGAAGGGGTTGCAGGTGAACCGGGACCGGCTGGGGAGTGTGATGGTGAGCGGGACGACGCGGTATTACCCGTACGGGGAGGAGGCGCCGGTGACGGGGGAGGAGCGGGACAAGTATGGGACGTACCGGCGGGATGGGAACACGGGGTTGGATTATGCGGAGCAGCGGTATTATTCGAGTGGGGTGGGGCGGTTTTTGACGGCGGACCC
>JAIXKK010000208.1 GCA_026954325.1 Bryobacterales bacterium
GCACCTGCACTTCCTGTACGGCATCGACGTCGGCGGTGCCGATGGAAGTGCCGTTCGAGCGGGTGCGCACACCCACGGCGCCGTCGTAGGTGATGAGGTTGTCCTGAGTGCGGCCGCCGTTGATGTTGAGGCCGCCGGTGGTGAGGTCAAAGCTGAACTGGGCCAGGGCGCCGCCGGCGGAGACGCCGGGTTTCAACAAAGCGAGGAACAAAGGATTGCGTCCGTTGAGGGGCATATCCTTCACTTCCTTATTCGTAATAATACGGCCGAGGGTCGCCGATTCGGATTGAACGCCTTGGGCTTCGGCGACGACGTTGATGGTTTCCGTGGTGGCGCCGATGGTCATCACCACATCGACCGTGCCAGGAATGTTCGGATCGAGCTTGTTTTGGGTCTTTTCGAATTTTTTGAAGCCCGAGGCTTCCACGCTCACCATGTAGTAGCCAGGGGGCAGGTTGGAAACGATGTAGTACCCAGTTTCGTTTGTCGTGGTTTTCCGCTCAATGCCGGTGGCTTCATTCTTGACGGCGACGGCGGCATTGGGAATACCGCCGGCCGATTGGTCGCGAACGAATCCGGAGAGAGAAGCGGTGTCCGATTGCGCATGGAGTGAAAAGCCCGAAATGGCGAGGACGAAACTCGCCAAGGGTAGGCTGGGAATCCTGCGTAGGTCCATAAACTAACCTCCTCTAACTCTAAGCAAACACCTGGAAAAATAGGGGAGTAGCCCCTTTCCCCAAGGCAATTTCTCCACTATAACAAATAACTATTCATGGTTCGCAACATTCGCGCGTTCGCCCATCGCAAGTCCGTCTTTTTCGCGAACCGGGACAATTTTCGATACAGTGTACGGAAGCATGCTACCGCTCCTTGTTGCAGCCTACGCATCCGCCGCGCTCGCCGCCGGACCCGCCACAAAAGCCGATGTGATTGTCGTGGGAGCGGGCATCGCGGGTCTTTCCGCCGCCGCCGAGGGCGCCTCGGCCGGTCTCCGCGTCTCCGTCGTGGACATGGGCTCCGTCTTCGGCGGGCACGCCGTAATGTCCTCCGGCGGGCTGTCCATCGCCGGAACGCCGCTCCAGAAGGAGCGGGGCTTCGAAGACACCCCCGAGATCGCCGAGCGCGACTTCTTGAAACTGGGCGAGGACGCGAATGAGGAGTGGGTGCGGTTGTACGCCCGCGAATCGAAGACCCTCATCTATGACTGGCTCACCTCGATGGGCGTGCGGTTCAACGGGGTCTCCACCGGCGGGACGGGCGATACCGGGAATACGTTTCCTCGCTTCCACATGAACCCCCAACTGGGCTACGGCATTATCAGCCCCATCTACCGTGCCTGCCTCAAGAGCCCCGGCGTCACCTTCCATTGGAATATCGAGGTAACGGAACTGGTCTGGGAGGACGGGCGCGTGAGGGGCATTCGCGGCAGGGACACCCGAACGGGAGCAGACATCAGGATGGAAGCGCCCGCGGTCCTCCTGGCTACGGGCGGCTACGAGAGCAACCTGGAACTGGTGCGCAAGAACTGGCCTTCGTACCTTGGCCAACCGGAAACGGTGCTGACCGGCTCGGGGCTGCATTCGATGGGGTCGGGCCTCGGCCTGGCGGAACACGTGGGCGCGGCCACCCGGCACTTGGACCATCAGTGGATCTACACGCGCGGCATCCCCGACCCGCGCCATCTGGAGGAAGGGCGCGGCTTGTATTTCACGGCTCCGGCGGCCATATGGGTGAATGCGCAGGGTGAGCGCTTCGCGGATGAAATGGGGGCGACGAAGCCGGTCATCCGCCGGTTGATGGCGCAGAAGCCGCCCACGTATTGGATGATCTTCGACGCGGAGGGCGCGAAGCGATTTTCAATCGCCGGGCCGGACTGGCAGGACGAGAAGCGCAAGCGCTCGCTCGTGCTGGAGAACCCCAAACTGGTGAAGTCCGCGCAGACCATCGGGGAACTCGCCCGCGTGGCCGGCCTTCCAGTCTCTGTCGTGGAGCGCACGGTTGCGCGGTGGAACGAGATGATCGATAAGGGCGAAGACACGGACTTTCACCGCAATCTAAAGCCGTTTCCGGTGAGACGGTCCGGGAGGCCGCTCTTCCCCGGTCTTTCGAAGATCGCCGCGCCTCCGTTCTATGCGGCGCGGATGTACCCGCTGGCGCGCAAGAGCATGGGAGGGTTGCTGATTGACCTGCAATGCCGCGTGCTCAATGCAAGGCGGGAACCGATCCCGGGGCTTTATGCGGCGGGGGAAGTAACCGGGATGGGCGGCATTAATGGAAAGGCGGCGCTCGAGGGGACTTTCCTGGGGCCATCGCTGGTGCAGGGGCGCCTGGCCGCCCGGGCCATTGCGGCGGCGGTCCCGCGCAACGAAGCGAACCCAGAGGCGGCGCCGACGGCCGGTGCGCAGGAGTCAGGCAAGGCGGTGAGACTGCCCTGCGAAACCTGCCATCCCATGGCCAAACTCGTACAAGAGCGCCGGAAGGGCTACTGGCATTTCGATAAGGTCCACTCGCTTGTGATGGAGCGAAAGTGGGATTGCCTGGTGTGCCACGCGGAGATGTCGCCTTTCGTTGCAGGGCGTCATAAGATTGACCGGATGGCGCAGGTGGGGAACTGCCTGCACTGTCACTTAACCCCCGAGTAAGAGGCAGTGGAATTACCGCGGCTATGCGAATAGCGCTTTGCTATGTTATCATTATAGATAATTCAATCATATATAAGGGGGACCAATGAAACAACTTTCCATCTGCTCGCAAACAGGTATGGCATTGTTTGCCGGGTTATTCGTTTGCGTGGCCGCATCCGGGCAATCGTCCGTCCGGGAGATGCGCGCGCACCTGGCATCCGGCTTCAACACCGTGGACGGAAGGCTGATCACCGCCGGCGATATGATGATCTTCCTCGATGATGCGCAGCCGCAATCTTCGTTTTACGCCACCCGCGCCCAGGTGGACCAGATCACCACCGAAAACGGCGACAACGTCGTGGTTCAATTCAAACAGGCCATCCGGGATCGCACCGGGGAGCGCAGCCGCGTGGTGTTTCGAGTTCCCGCCGAGGACCGTGACGCCCTCAAAGCGTGGTTGGGCCGGGCCCCCTCTTCGGGCGGCGGCGCCACGCAAGCGCATTCGGAGGAATTTCCCACCTACTCCGCCCAACGAAACAAGATGATCGGCAACGATGATGGCCGGCTTGTAGTGAAATCGGACCGCTTGGCGTTCGAGGCGAACAACCCGGCCGCATCCCGCGAATGGCTTTTCTCCGACATCCGGAGTTTTAAATATAAAGGGCCGTACCGCATCGAGATTCAGCCTTTCTCGGGTGATAAGTACAACCTCAAATTGCTTGGCGGCGGAGGCATGTCGCGCGACGATTATAAGCGCATCGCCGACAGCATTGCGCGCGCGCGAGCCAAGCGGTAAGCCCGGCCGGGCCGTCCCCTCCTCGTCCGGCCCGAGGACTCGGGTAAGATAGCCCTGATGATCCAGCTCACCGGGATAACCTGGAATCACACGCGCGGTTACCTGCCCGTGGCGGCGGCCGCGCAGAGATTCTCCGAACTGAATCCGGAAGTCACCATCCGGTGGGAGAAGCGGTCTCTACAACAATTCGCCGACGAACCCGTGGAGAAACTGGCGGAGCGTTTTGATCTGCTGGTGATCGACCACCCGTTTGCGGGATACGCCGCCGAACATGAAGTGCTGCTCCCGCTCGATGAGTGGCTTCCCCGCGAGTTCCTCGACGATCAGCGGCGAGGTTCCGTGGGCCGCTCGTTCGAAAGCTACACATACGGGGAGCGCCAGTGGGCGCTTGCCATCGATGCGGCGGCTCCCGTCAGCGGGTGGCGGAGTGACCTGCTGGAGCGCGCAGGCGCCGGTATCCCCCGCACCTGGAGCGAACTGCTGGCGCTCGCCCGCCGCGGTCTGGTTGCCGTTCCCGGGCTGGCTATCGACAGCCTGATGCATTTTTACATGCTGTGCGGGGCGTTAGGTGAAGAACCCTTTCGGAACGCTGATTCCGTTTGCGGCCGGGCTGCCGGCGCCGGCGCGCTCGAGATGCTGCGCGAATTGTTGTGCTGCTGCGACCCGGGCTGCCTGGAGCGGAATCCCCCCGGCACATGGGAGTTGCTGGCCTCCGGCGATTCCGCGGCGTACTGCCCGTTCGCCTATGGCTATTCAAACTACGGGCGTCCCGGTTATGCGGGCTTCGTACTGGAGTTTGGCGGGCTGGTGGAGGTCGACGGCGGGCGCCGCTGCCGCTCTACGCTCGGCGGCGCCGGGCTGGCTATTTCCGCGCGCTGCCGCCACCCCGAACAGGCCGCCGCCTATGCCCGGTTCACTGCCGCTCCCGGCTGCCAGCGTACACTCTACTTCCAATCGGGCGGGCAGCCTGGCCACCGCGCGGCCTGGACCGACCACGAGGTGAACCGGGCCAGCGGCGGTTTTTTCCTGAACACGCTCGAGACCTTGGACAGCGCCTGGCTGCGGCCTCGCTATAACGGATATCTGCGTTTTCAGGATGACGCCGCGCCTGTTGTTCACGAATACTTCAGAAGCGGAGGCGACGTAGGCCGGGTGATGGAGCGCCTGGACGCGCTCTTCCGGGATTCTCTCCACATAAACCGACACCAGCATGAAACCACTTGAAGGACTTCTCGTTCTCGACCTCAGCCAGTTTCTGGCCGGTCCGGCGGCTTCGCTGCGCCTGGCCGACCTGGGCGCGCGCGTCATTAAGATCGAACGCCCGCACACCGGCGATCTCTGCCGCCAGTTGTACATCTCCAACCTGGAACTGGACGGCGACAGCACCCTGTTTCACTCCATCAACCGCAACAAGGAGAGCTTCGCCGCTGACTTGAAGAACTCCGCGGATCGCGAGGTTGTCGCCGGACTCGTGCGCAAAGCCGACGTCCTGATTCAGAACTTCCGGCCGGGCGTCATCGACAAGCTGGGTTTCGATTACGAATCCGTCCGGAGAATGAATCCGCGCATCGTCTACGGTGAGATCACCGGGTACGGTAAGGAAGGCCCCTGGCGCGACAAGCCTGGCCAGGACCTGCTGCTGCAATCGCTCACGGGGCTGGCGTGGCTGAACGGGAATGACGGCCAACCGCCCGTCCCCTTCGGCCTCGCCGTGGTGGACCTGTTTGCCGGAGCCTGCCTGGTGGAGGGCGTCCTGGCCTGCCTCGTGCGCCGCGGTGTTACGGGAATGGGGGGCAAAGTGGAAGTGACTCTGATCGAGGCAATCCTCGATTTTCAATTCGAAGTGCTCACCACATATCTGAACGACGGGGGCCAACTGCCGGTTCGCAGCGCCGTAAATAACGCGCACGCCTACCTTGCCGCTCCGTACGGCATCTACCCCACCGCTGACGGGTACATTGCCATCGCCATGAACCCGGTGACGCGCCTTGGGGAACTGCTCGGCTGCCCGGCCCTGCTGGCCTATTCCGATTCCCGGTCCCCATTCGAGAAACGGGACGAAATCAAGCGCATCCTGATGAATCATTTGAAAACGGCCGCCACGGCCCACTGGCTGGGCATCCTGGAGCCTGCCGGCGCGTGGTGCTCCGATGTCCTGACCTGGCCGCGGCTCTTCGAGCACGAAGGTTTCCGCGCGCTCGACATGGTGCAGGAGGTGATGCGCGGCAAGGACGTCAGCCTCAGGACCACGCGTTGCCCCATCCGCATTGACGGCGAGATCTACAAATCGCCGCTGGGCGCGCCCCGCCTGGGCGAGCACACGGCGCCGATTATGGAAGAGTTCGCCCTACGGCCAGATCAAGAGAAAGCGAGGGAGCCATCCCTATGAATCCCAATCCCGATGCTTCGAGACACCAGGAGATTCCTGTCTGGAACGCGGAAAACTGGCTCTACGAGGATTTCGAGCCGGGAATGCGCGCACGTTCCATCCGCCGCACCATTTCCGAAGGCGAGAGCATGCTCTTCAACGCTCTCGTGCTGGATATGCATCCTTACGTCGCTGACGGGAAGTTCGCGGCCGAGGAGGGCATTTTCGGCAGGCGTCTGGTGGCGGGGTCGCTGGTGTTCAGTTTCGGGCTGGGCCTGATGGCGCACAACAATGTGAACACCTTCAGCTACGGCTACGACAAACTGCGTTTCATCAAGCCCGTCTTCATCGGCGACACTATTTACACCATCCGGACCAACCTCGAGAAACAACCGAAGTATCCCGCCATGGGCCTGGTGCGTGTTTCCTATGAAGTGTTCAGGAACGAGGGAGAGTTGGTGCTCTATTGTGAGCACCTGCAAACCGTGAAGTATCGCGACCCGGCGGCATTCGGACCTCGCGCGGAGAACACATGAGCCGGGGAAGCGCCTTCCGCATCGCCGTTCGCAAGTTCGGCCCGTTCGAATCCGCCATCCGGAAGCAATGGGAGTCGTTCCAGCGCGCCGGAGAGACGGACCTGGCGCTCGAGGCTGAAGCGCTCGACGTTCACCCGCTCTATGAGGCGCTCTTCACCCGCGAGGGATTGCGGCGCGGTGAATGGGACGCGGCGTTTCTGAACACGGATTGGATCGCGGCCGCGCGGGAACAGGGCGCGCTGGCCGACCTCGCTCCGTTTCTGCGCGCGGATCCCCCGGAAGATTTTCCGAATGGCTGGGCTCCATCGCTGCTGCGCCTGCAGCAGTTCGGAGACGAGGTGATGGGCCTCCCTTACCACGACGGCCCCGAATGTCTTATCTATCGCACGGACCTGTTCGGCGACAACGCCGAGCAGGACGCCTACCGGCGCGCGTATGGCAAACCGCTGGCCGTCCCGCGCACCTGGGATGAATTCCGCGCCGCCGCCACCCACTTTACGCGGCCCGCGGAGGGCCTCTACGGCACTGTGTTCGCCGCCTTCCCCGACGGGCACAACACCGTTTATGACTTCTGTCTGCAACTGTGGACGCGGGGCGGCGAGTTGTTCGATTCCGCGGGCAGGGTTTCGATCGACACCGGGGAAGCCGCGGCGGCACTGGACTTCTACAGGCAGATGCTCAATGATCCACGGGCCGTTCATCCGAGTTCGCGCGAGTTCGATTCCGTGAAATCCGGCTTGGCCTTCGCGGACGGTCAAATCGCCATGATGGTGAACTGGTTCGGCTTCGCGGCCATGTGCGAGGCAGGCGCCGGCCGTATCCGCGGCAAGGTGGGCATCGCCCCGATACCTTGCGGTGAAGGTGGCCGTCCCGTGTCGCTGAACGTTTACTGGCTGCTCGCCATCGCCTCTGGCAGCCGGAGGCGCGAAACGGCCTATCGTTTTCTACGCCATTGCGCCGGGGCGGAGATGGACAAACTGCTCACGCTCGAGGGCGCGATCGGCTGCCGCAAGACCACCTGGTCGGACGCGGACGTCAACCGCGCCATCCCCTTCTATCGTGAACTGGAATCGATCCACGCCGGGGCGCGCGAACTGCCGCGCCTCGAGCGGTGGGCGGAACTGGCGGCGGTCATCGACCGGTTGGTGCTGGACACCATCAACACCTCCCGGCCGGTGCGGGATCTGCTGGCGGAGGCTCAGAGAAGGGCGGCGTAGTTCGGCGCGGGCTCATTCGCCGCCAGGAGCCCGCTTGCTCACCATCAACAGGTGCTCGCACACCAGCACGGACTCTCCCGCCTGATTGAGAACCTCGCAGAACTCGACAACAATGCCGTGATCGGCGCGCCGGGGATGATCCCGCTTGTCCTTGATCTCCACCCTGACCCGGATCGTATCGCCGATGAAGACCGGCTTCAGAAAACGCAGGCGGTCGTAGCCGTAGGAAAACGCCAGTGGGTTCACATCGCCGGCGGTCATGCCCACCGCCACGCTGAAGATGAGCGTACCGTGCGCGATGCGCCTGCCGAAAGGCTGAGTCTTGCACCACTCCGCATCCATATGGTGCGGGTAGAAATCGCCGGTCTGGCCCGCGTGCAGCACGAGGTCGGTCTCCGTGATGGTGCGGCCCATGGTCTCACGGCGCGCGCCTGTCTCGTAATCTTCGAAATACTGTTCGCGGATCACTTGCCGTCAACCCCGTACAGTCTATAGTAAAGCAACCTGTCCGGTTGCCGGAATCAGAAGGAAACGAGCCAGCGCGAGAGGCGCCGGCCGCGCCATAATCTACCTATGCTTGTCGCCAATCCCAGGGGAGACTTCTCCTTTATCAAAGGCATCAGCCCGTACTCGGCCGGCGCGGTGGCCTCGCCCGGCTTTCAGGTGGAGCACGCGCGGTTTCTGCGGCCTCTGCCGCTGGCCGCCGGATTTGAGGCGGTGGATGCGCATTTGAAGCGCCTGAACCGTCCGCGGCACGCCTTGTGCGGGATGGAACTTCGTTCCCCGCGGCCGTTCACATTTGCCGGCTTCGGCCAGTTCAACGCGGGCTACGTGGAGACTTTGAAGAAGTGGGACATCCCGCGGGACGGGTTGAACCCCGTGGCGCGGACGAACATCGCGCCTGCCTATGATCCGCCATCGCAGCCTTCCGTCTATGGATTCAGCTACACGATTCCGGCTCCGAACGCGCCGAAGACGTTCATTGTGGCGGGCGCGGGCGAACTGCCCGAGGGATCGCTCGATCCGCGCGACGTGGTGCGGCGCGGCGAGACCTCGCTCAGCGCGCTGGCGGAGAAGGCGATGTTTGTGATGAGCCTGATGGACGGCCGCATCCACGAATTAGGCGTGACCTGGGCGGATGTGACCGTGACCGAGGTGTACACGGTGTTCGACATGCATCCGTTTCTCGAGAAGGAGATCGTGGCGCGCATGGGCAAGGGCGCGCAGCACGGGCTGACGTGGCATTATTCGCGGCCTCCGATCGAGAGTATCGAGTATGAGATGGATTTGCGGGGTTGCCGGCGGGAGATCGTATTGTAGGAGCCAGCATGCGGATTGACAGGCTGGAGCTGACGAACTTCAAGGGATTTCGGGAGTTGGCTGTGGAACTGCATCCGCATTTCACGCTGCTCATTGGCGAGAACGGATCAGGCAAGACAACACTCCTTGACGCTTTGGCCGTGGCCGCGGGCATCTGGCTGGTGAACCCTCCCGATTCCCTGCTCAGCAACAGCGGCCGTAATATCATGCGCAATGAGATCCGGCTCGAAGCGGAACAAAAAGGCGACCGAGTGCAGTTTTCTGAGCGATTGCCTGTCAGCGTCCGGGCTATGGGCGCGATTGGGGAACATGAGAATGTCATCTGGGCGCGACAGATTCGTGCAGGAGGTAAACGCACCACCAATGCGGATGCCAAGGGCGCTCTCGGCTACGTGAAGGAAATCTACGGGCAGGATCAGGCTGGCCGGCATGTACTTTGTCCTGTGCTCGCCTATTACGGGGCAGGCAGAGCCTGGCTACCGTCGAACGAAAGAATCCCAAAGCTCAAACACGATGGGCCGGCCCGCAGATGGGCTGCGTTCTACGACTGCTTTCACGAGCGGATCCGCTTCGACGAACTGCGCAGGTGGTTCCAACGGGAAACTACGGAGCGCGGCAACAGGAGAGGACGGTGGCGTCCCGGGTTTGAGGTGGTGCGGCGGGCCATTCTGCAGTGTGTACCCGGCTCCAGCGACGTCTGGTTCGATGTGGATTTGGACCAGATTGTTCTTTCCATCGAGGGCAATGCACAGCCTTTCGAGAACTTGAGCGCAGGGCAGCGGATGATGCTGGCGCTGGTGGCGGACCTCGCCATCAAGGCGGTGACCCAGAATGCCTTTCTTGTTCCGGCCGATGAGTTGCCGCCGGATGAGGAATTGCCTGCGGTGCTGAAGCAGACTCCAGGTCTGGTCTTGATTGATGAATTGGACGTGCACTTACATCCAAAGTGGCAGAGACGGATTGCTACCGACTTGAAGCGGACATTCCCCGCAATTCAATTTGTAGGCACCACGCACTCGCCGCAGGTCATTGGCGAAGTACCACCCGAGGAGATCCGTGTCCTGGAGGGAGGTGAAGTCACCATTCCATCGCGTTCGTTTGGCATGGATTCGAGCCAGGTGTTAGCCGAGGTGATGAATGCTGACGTGCGCGATCCCGATGTCGGAGTCCTGCTGGCCCGCTTGTTCTCCTTGATCGACAAGGAGGATTTCGCCGGCGCGAGAAGTGTCTTGCCGGAAGTTGAGGCTAGGCTTGGCGCGGATGACCCTGAGGTGACGCGAGCAAATACATTGATGCACTTTCTCGAGAGTGGGGAATGAGAACCATCCACAAGGGGAAGGAGCCCGCCAGCCTCACGGAGTACCGAAAAGGCGTTCATGCGACCTATGATGGCTATCCAGATAAGGACACCTTGCGTGCTTTCCTCGTTGCTGAACAGCGCGGTCTTTGCTGTTATTGCATGAGCCGGATTCGAGGTAGTAGGGAGGAGATGAAGATTGCCCACTGGCACTCCCAGAGCAGACACCCGGACGAGCAACTGGAGTATTGGAATCTTCTAGGCGCATGTAAAGGGAATGAGCGCAAACGCCGGGGAGAACAGCATTGCGACACCCGCCAGGCGGACCGCGACATTTCACGGAATCCGGCTAACCCGCGGCATCGTGTTGAGCAAGTGATCCGTTACAGGGGCGACGGCCGGGTCGAGTCTGAGGATGCCGCCTTCGACAAGGAATTGAACGAGGTCCTGAATCTCAACTTTGCGTTTCTGGTCAACAACCGGAGAGCAGTGTTGACAGCATTCCAAGAGACTCTACGTAAGCGTGGAAAGCCGCCTCGGCAAAAGCTCGAGAGGTGGCTTCGGGAGTGGAATGGTGAATCCAGCAGTGATGATTTGCGGCCATTCTGCCAAGTGGTTGTCTGCTGGCTGCACAAGCGGCTCAGGCGGGTGAGCTAGCCCGCCGCAGGCGGTCCAACACGCCGGCCCACTCCTCAGTCTCCGGAGGCATCTCCACGGCTATCCATTCCAACCCAAGGCCGTCAGCCGCATGGAGCGCCTCGTACAGTTGCCGGGCATAGGCGGTGGCGTTCGCCGGCATCCGTTGCTCATACTCCGCATGCGCGGGAGTGCGCGTCCACAGGTATGCTCCGCGCCCGGCGGGCAATTTCCCGCCCCGGACGAGAATTACCGGCGTTCGCGGGCTGTAGTGGCGATGGTGCATCCCGGGCGAAGGATGAGCGCCTTCCACTTTGCCCGCCATGTGCACCTGCCGGCCGAGCGCGGCTTCGAGATCCTCGAGGGACACCATGCCGGGCCGCAGCAGCACGGGATCCGGTCCGGCGAGGGAAAGCACTGTCGATTCGATGCCCACCTCGCACGGGCCCCCATCGAGGATCATATCCAGCGTGTTTCCGAACGCCGCGCGCACGTGGTCCGCGGTGGTGGGGGAAAGCTCGGTGAAGCGATTGGCGCTGGGGGCGGCCACGGGCACGCCGGCGCGGCGGATCACCTCGCGCATCACTTCATGCGCCGGCAGACGGAGCCCCACCGTGTCGAGTCCGGCGGTCACGATGTCCGGAATCATTTCGCGCTTGGGGACGACCATGGTGAGCGGGCCCGGCCAGAAGCGTGCGGCGAGCGTATCGGCTTCGGCGGACCAGGCACGAGCCAGGCCGCGCGCCATTTCGACCGAGCATACGTGCACGATGAGCGGACTGGTGGCCGGCCGGCCCTTCACTTCGTAAATGCGCGCCACGGCGCGCGCATCGAGCGCGCTGGCGCCAAGGCCGTACACTGTCTCCGTGGGCAGAGCGACGAGTCCGCCGTTGCGCAGGATGGCGGCGGCTTGCTCCAGGTCTGTTTCCCTCACCAGTTACTCCGGCAGATCGTCCTTGGCGTCGCCGGCGATCTTGCCCGTTTTGCGCCACACGAGGTAGGCGTGCATGAACTCCTCGATGTCGCCATCGAGAACGCGATCGACGTCGCCCACGGCAAGCTTGGTGCGGTGATCCTTGATCATGCGATAAGGCGCGAGTACATAGCTGCGGATCTGGCTGCCGAAGTTGATCTCGAGCTTGGAATCCTCGAGCTTCTTCTCTTCCTCGCGCCGCTTACGCATCTCGTGCTCGAACAGGCGGGCGCGAAGTTGTTTCAGCGCGCTGGCGCGGTTCTTGTGCTGCGAACGCTCGTTCTGGCACTGGACCACGATTCCGGTGGGGAGGTGCGTCATGCGGATGGCGGAGTCCGTGCGGTTGACGTGCTGCCCGCCGGCGCCGCTGGCGCGGAAGGTATCCACGCGCAGGTCCTCGGGCTTGATTTCGATCTTGATCTCATCATCCACCTGGGGAATCACGAAAACCGAGGCGAACGAAGTATGCCGCCGGGCGTTGGCGTCGAACGGTGAGATGCGCACGAGGCGGTGCACGCCCACCTCGGATTGCAGCAGGCCGAAGACATTGTCGCCGTTGATTTCAAGGGTGGCGGACTTGATACCCGCGCCCTCGCCCTCGAGCCGGTCCGTGATGACCGATTCAAAGCCCATGCGTTCCGCCCAGCGCAGGTACATGCGCAGCAGCATTTCGGCCCAATCCTGGCTTTCGGTGCCGCCGGCCCCCGGATGGATGGTCATGATGGCGCTGCGGGCGTCATGCTCTCCGCTGAGGAGCATGGTGGTTTCCATCGTGCTCAGACGTTCGGAGAGGCTCTTCAGTTCGCGCTCGATGTCGCGGGTTACATCTTCGCCCTCGGAGCCGAGTTCGAAGAGCGTCTCGACGTCGCTGGTCATGGCCGCGATCCGCGCGTCATTTTGCAGAGCCTGCTCGAGCTTCTTGCGGTCCTGCATCACCTTCTGGCTCAACTCGGGCGAGTTCCAGAAATCGGGCGACGAAATCTGATGGTCTAAGGCTTCAAATTGTTTTCTTTTGGAAGCGGCGTCAAAGATAGCTCCGCACAGCGTCAGCCTGCTGGCGGAGCGGTAAATACTCCCTCTGGAGTTCGTCCAACGTCATACCTTTGATGGTAGCAGACCTGTACAATGGCTCGTGATGAAACGAACGGCTGTGGAATGGCTGGTGGAGGCGCTGCGGGAGCGCGGCGTCGAATGGATGGCGGCCCTTTGTGGCTACGGACTCGACCCGCTGTTTGACGCGGCGACGCGGGCGGGAATGCGCCTGATCGATACGCGCAATGAGCAGACGGCGGCCTATATCGCCGAAGGATACGGCCGCCTGACGGGCAGGCCGGGCGTCTGCGCCACCTCCAGCGGGGTCGCCGTGGCGAACGCCCTGACGGGGGTGATGAACGCGTGGTTCGACCAGGCTCCCATGCTCTACATCAGCGGATCGGCGGACCTGCCGACGCTCGGATTGGGATGCTTCCAGGATCTGGATCAGGCGAGCGTGGTGAAGCCGGTATCGAAATACTCTCATCTGGTGGACACGCCGGAGCGCATCGTGCAGATGTTCGACGAGGCATGGCAGACCGCCTGCGCGCCCCCGCGCGGCCCCGTGCACCTCATGATTCCCATGGATGTGCAGCGCGCCGAAGTGGATGGCGAGGCATTGGTTCGGGGGAACACCGTCCCAGCCGCGCCGGGTGTCAGCGTGGAGGCGGTGGATGCGGCCGTGCGTGAGTTGCGCGCGGCCAGCCGGCCTCTGATCATCGCGGGCAGCGAATTGCATTACAGCGGCGAGGGCGGGGATCTCCTGGCGTTTGCGGAATCCGCCGGCATTCCCGTTCAGACTCCCATTTGGGACCGCGGCATCTGTCCGCGGGAGAGTGAGGCGTTTGTGGGCGTGATTGGCGCGGCCAGCGGAGATCCCGGCCTGCCGGCGGATTCCGATTGCATCGTGCTGGCGGGCGCGGCAGCGGATTACCGTGTGGGGTATCTTCAAACCGGAGTGAAAGTGATCCGGCTGGACCGCGGCTGGAAGCAGTTGCGCGAGAAGCAGGATTGGCCCCGCGCTTCGGAATGGCTCGCGGAGGCGCGGCGGAGACGGACGGAGTTTGCGGCGCGCATCCGGACGGGTGCGGAGGCTCAACGGATGGAGGGGCATACGCACGCCATTGACGTGATCGACGCCATTGAGAAGGCGCTGCCTGACGAGGGGACGCTGCTGATTGACGGCGGGAGCATCGGCCAGTGGGCGCACCAACTTCTCTGCCAGCGGCGCTACCCGGGCTACTGGCTGCCTTGCGGCCGGAGCGGCGTAGTGGGGTTTGGAATCGGAGGGGCGATGGCCGCGCGGCTGGCGGACCCGCGCCGTCCGGTGCTGCTGCTTTCCGGAGATGGGGCGTTCACGTTCAATGTCGCGGATCTCGAGTGCGCCGCGAGACAGGGACTTTCGTTCGTCGCGGTGGTGGCGGATGATCAGTGCTGGGGGATTACGCACAGCGGACATTTGCGGCAATATGGCCAGGGAATGGCGACTCAATTGGGGGCAATTCCATTTGATCAATTGGCGCGGTCATTGGGTGCGAACGGAATGCGGGTCAACAAGAGAGAGGAGATTGCGGGGGCGCTGCATAGTGCTCTTGGATCGGGCGGGGTTACGGTGATCCACGTGCCGGTTGTGGGCGGAAACCCCGGCACGAATTAGGCCTCGAATACCCATTGACAGATCCGGAATTCAGGCTGAGAATTGTGTTAGAAGGTAGCAGTAAGAAGCCTTCAAATCTCCGAAAGGAGGTGCTGATGTAGAAGGTGGGCAGCAATGCCCAGAATCTCATCAGGAGGTGTTCGTATAGAACCGGACAAGAGAGGGGGCGGTAGCACTCATCTCTTCATGTGAAACCGTTATCGCGCACGGCCGGAAAGCGCAGTAGACGCGCAAAGGCATCTAATGCCTCCATGATGGCGTCAACCCGGTAACGGATGAAGGGATAGGGGCGATCCGCCCCTTTCGTGTGTCTATACTCGTTGTATGGTGCGGCTCACTGCGCTCGTCCTTCTTGCCTGCCCTTTAATTCCCGCGGAAAATACGATTGAGGCTTTCGGCCTGAAATGGGATGTTCCCATCGCCTCGGATTGGAAGATGGAGGATGGCGTGCTCCATCTGCTCACGCCGAGACCTTCCACCCAGCCGCGCCGCCCCTCGCAATATGCGCTTGCGGAGACTCCTGATTATCGCAAGGTGACCATCGATGCGGAAGTGCAGCCTGAGCCGGCAGCCATCCGCAACCGGCATAACTCCCTCATACTTGTTTACGCCTGGAAGGACAAGGATCATTTCAACTACGCCCATCTCTCGGTCGATTCGGCGGCGCATACCGCGGTGCACAACGGGATCTTCCATGTCTTCGGCGGCGACCGTGTACGCATCAGTTCTCTGGAAGGCCCGGCGACTCTTCATGACGGCCGGTGGCATAAGGTGAAACTTGTCTATGACGGGTCGAGCGGGCGCGTGGACGTTTGGGTGAACGGCGAAACTTCGCCTTCCATGCGCGCCGTCGATATGAGCCTGGGCGCGGGCAGAGTGGGCATCGGCAGCTTTTTCGACATGGGCATGTTCCGGAACGTTCGCATCACCGGCGAGCAATGAGCAAACCTCACGTCAAATCTCCGGTAGAACCGGCTCACTCGCTGTTCGGGCGGGAGCGCTATCCGCTGGACGTCTTCTTCAAGCCGGATTCCGTGGCGGTGATCGGCGCCACGGAATCGCCAGGCAGCGTAGGGCGGACCGCGCTCTGGAACCTGATCAGCTCTCCGTTTGGGGGCACGGTGTACCCCGTGAATCCGAAGCGTTCGAGCGTGCTGGGAGTGAGGGCCTACCCATCCGTTCGAGAAGTGCCCGAGGCCGTCGATCTTGCGGTGGTCGTCACCCCGGCTCAGACCGTACCGGGCATCATCCGCGAATGTGTCGACGCCGGAGTCAAAGGGGCCATCGTCCTCGCCGCCGGATTTCGCGAACTTGGCCCGCGGGGAGAAGCGCTCGAGCAGCAGGTGCTCGAAGAAGCGCGTAAAGGGGCGCTGCGCATCATCGGACCGAACTGTCTGGGCGTGATGTGCCCCACGAGCGGTTTGAACGCCACCTTTGCTAATGGCATGGCGCGGCAGGGGACCGTGGCGTTTCTCAGCCAGAGCGGAGCATTGTGTACGGCTGTCCTGGATTGGAGCCACCGGGAACTGGTGGGTTTCAGCGCATTCGTTTCCATTGGGTCGATGGCCGATGTGGGGTGGGGCGATCTGATCGATTACCTGGGCAACGATGCCCGGACCCGAAGCATTCTCATTTACATGGAATCCGTGGGCGATGCGCGATCGTTTCTTTCCGCGGCGCGCGAAGTGGCGCTCACCAAGCCGGTGATTGTGATCAAAGCCGGGCGCACGGCGGAAGGCGCCCGCGCCGCGGCGGCCCACACGGGCGCCGTGCCCGGACGGGACGACGTTCTGGACGCCGCGCTGCGGCGCTGCGGAGTACTGCGCGTCAGCCACATCTCAGACCTCTTTTACATGGCGGAAGTGTTAAGCAAGCAGCCGAGGCCGCAGGGAAAGCGGCTGGCGATTGTCACCAACGCCGGCGGTCCGGCTGTGTTAGCCACCGATATGCTGATCACCGGCGGCGGGGATCCGGCGCCGCTTTCGGAAGACACCATGGCGGCGCTGAACCAGGCGCTTCCTTCGGAATGGAGCCACGCCAATCCGATTGATATTCTCGGCGACGCCAAGCCGGAGCGCTTCGCCAAGGTGGTGGAGATTGTGGCCAAGGACCCCAACAGCGACGGCATCCTCGTGGTTCTGGCGCCGCAGGCGAATACGGACCCCACCGAGACGGCCGAACAGATGAAGCCGTTCGCGAAGTTGGGCAAGAAGCCGATTCTGGCAAGCTGGATGGGAGGCGTGGACGTGGCGGGGGGAGTGGCGCTGCTTCGCTCCGCGGAGATTCCTACGTTTGCCTATCCCGATACCGCCGTGCGCATGTTCCTCTACATGGGCGCGTACACCGAGAACCTGCAGGGCATTTACGAAACGCCCCTGATGGAGGCGGCGGACGAAGGCATGGCGGAAGCGCGAGCCATCCTCGATGCGCGCGCGAGTCTCAGCGGCGGAGAGGCGCGCGAACTGCTTGCCGCCTACGGCATCTCGCTACCCGAGGATTCGCCTCTCGCCGTGGGCAGTTTTGTGGATGAGCGCTTTGGGCCTGTCGTGTTCATGGAAGGCGAATGGGGCGAGCGGGTCTACGGGCTGCCGCCGTTGACGACATCGCTGGCGGCGGTAGTGCTCGAGCGGCTGCAAACGCACGCGCAAATCAGCGAGCAGCGCGAGACGTACCTGAGGCTGCTGGTGCGCCTCGGCCGTCTCATCGTGGAACACCCGCGCATCCGGAACCTGCGGATCGCGGCGGGGAAAGTCGAATTGGAGTTGTATCCCCCGGAGACTCCCGCCGCCAGGTTGCCCAAGCCGGCGATACGGCCATACCCCGTGGAATATGCAAGCGACTGGCAAATGAAGAACGGAGAGCGGGTGTCGATCCGGCCCATCCGCCCGGAAGACGAGCCGCTTATCGTGCAGTTCCACCAGACGCTGGGCGACCGCACGGTGTATTTCCGCTATCTCTCGGCTCTCAAGTTGAGCACGCGTATTGCTCATGAACGCCTCATCCGCATCTGCTTTATTGACTACACGCGCCAGATGGCATTGGTGGTGGAGCGCGAGAATCCGCAAACAGAGGCGCCGGAGATCATCGCCGTGGGCAGGCTGGCGAAGGATATGCAGGCCTTCGCGCGCGGCCGGCGGGAAGCCGAATTCGCGCTTGTGGTGAGCGACAGCTTCCAGGGCCAGGGACTTGGCAAGGAGTTGCTGCGGCGTCTCATCCGCGTCGCCAGGGATGAAGGCGTAGAGACGGTGTTCGGGGAAATTTCCGCCGAGAACGCGCCGATGCAGGCCATTTGCCGCGGCATGGGCTTCCAGATTCAACGCGACTTCGAGGACACCACCGTAGTGGCGCGGATGAATCTGAAAGGCTGATTGCACGCCCAACCCCGCGTGCTCGTCTTATACTTGACGACAGATGGCCGAGTTTTTTCTCAAATACGCCGATTCGAGGGGCCAGATCAAAGAGCAGGTGGCCGAAGCCGACAACGAGGTGGAGCTTCGGGACCGGTTTGCGCAGCAGGGCTTCCTCATCTACTCGATCAAACCAAGCGGCAAGTCGCTGGCGGCTTCGCTCGGGGTGGGGACCGGGCGCAAGAAGATCAACATCGAGAAGTTCCTCATCTTCAACCAGCAGTTTCTGACGCTGGTGCGCGCGGGGTTGCCGATCCTCAAGTGCCTGGACCTACTGGCGGATCGTTTGACGGATCCGAAGTTGGGCAAGCACATCCAGGTGGTGCGGGAGGAGGTGCGCAACGGGGCGCTGCTTTCGGACGCCTTTGCCGCCGCTGGCGTGTTCCCTCCTATTTATGTGACCTCCATCATGGCGGGAGAAAAATCGGGCGCGCTGGTTGAGGTGTTGGAGCGGTTTCTGGCCCATCAGCGGATGTCGATGTCGGTGAAGAAGAAATTGATGCTGGCGCTTATCTATCCGGCGGTTTTGATTGTGCTGGTGACGGCGCTGATCGTGTTCATGGTGACGTACGTCGTTCCCCAGTTCGCTACTCTGTATGCCGGTTTAAATGCGAACCTGCCGGGGATTACGCTGATGCTGATCAGCGTGGGCGCCTTCGCAAGGCAGTACATCCTGATGATCGTGGTGGCGCTGGTGGGGTCGGTTGCCGGCGCGCGGTTGTGGGCGCAGACCGAAACCGGAAAAGAGAAGCTGGATCAGTGGAAGCTGCGCACGCCGGTTCTCGGCTCGATCTGGATCAAGTACCAGGCGGCGCAGTTGGGGAGGGTGCTCTCGACGCTCCTGCTCGGGGGCATTCCCTTAATGCAAGCGCTCGAGACGGCATTCACATCACTCGAATCGCGGCTGTTACGGCGCACGCTCGAGCAGGCAAGGCAGTTGGTGAAGGAAGGGCAGCCGCTCTCGCGCTCGCTCGATTCGAGTAAGATTTTTCCGCCGCTGGCGATCGACATGATCGAGGTGGGTGAATCGACGGGCGCGCTGCCCGCGATGCTGAACTCGGTGGCGGAGTTTTACGAAGAGGATGTCACCACGCAAATGACGGCCACGCTCTCGCTGATCGAGCCCGCCATCATGATCTTCATGGGCGGCTTCGTGGCGTTCGTGCTGATTGCGCTCTACCTGCCGATCTTCTCGCTGTCGGATACCATCGGGGGACCGGGAAGCTAGTTCGGCGGCGCGGCGGTGGGGCGCCGGTCCATCCGGCTTTGGCGCCGTTGCCGAACAACGGCCGCGCGAATAGAAGGCTCCCGGGGCTCTGGCATGATGCAGTGAGGATTTGGCCCGCGGGCGCCAATTTTCGGCGGAATGAAAGGGCGGGCGCCGGAATTGCGCCTGCCCCCGGAACAGGCGGTCAAGCCGTTCGTCTTTGTGAAGGTCAAGCCTTTACGGGCTTGTCCGTGACCTTCCATTTCGCTTCGTCGAAGTAGAGAACTTTGCCCTGCCGGTAGCTCATGACGGACATGGAAATGAGCACCTGCGCGTGGGCGGCGGTCTCCACGTCGAGTGTCGGTTTCTGGCGTGTGCGCATGCAATCGAGGAAGTTCGTCACGTGTTTCCGCATCGGGTCCGTGGGGTCGACGGGGATCCGAATCTCTTCTTTGCCGAACTTCGCCAGGTATTCCGGACTGGCCGCGCGCTCAGGGCGGACGGTGATGTGGTCGGTGAGGCCCTCGAACCTGCCGTGCTCCACCATGATCAGGGTGGCGTCCTTTCCGCGGATAAGGCCGGGAATGTGCTGGGAGTTCGCCATGGATGAACTGAGCACCACGGAGAAGCCTTCCGGGTATTCGGCCAGGAGGTGGAAGGTGTCCGGCACTTCGCGGTCGTGGAAGGCGTAGATGCCGCCGCTCGAAACCACGCGCGAGGGGAACTGCGGCTTGCCCCAGCAGATGTTCATGGGGGCGGCGACGTGGAAGAAGAGGTCCGTGGCGATACCGCCGGAATAGTCCCAGTACTTGCGGAAGCGGAAGAAGCGGTCGGCATCGTAGGGACGCTTTGGCGCCTTGCCGAGCCACATCTTCCAATCGATGTAATCTTCACCCTTGGCTCCGGGACCGGCTTCGGCGTCGATCTTCCAGTTCCACTCTCCCTCGATGGAGTTGCGGTGATAGGAGCCCTGGCTCATGATCTGCTTGCCGATCATGCCGTCGGTCATCGCCTTCCTGGCTTTATGCCACTGGTCGCCGGAAGTGGTTTGGGAGCCTACTTGCAGCACACGCTGGGTTTCCTTGACGGTTTGGACCAACTGGCGAGCTTCTTCGATGGTGTGGCACATCGGCTTTTCGAGATAGACGTCCTTGCCGGAGTCCATTGCCTCGAGGGCGATGGGAGCATGCCAGTGGTCGGGGGTGGCGACAATCACCGCATCGACATCCTTGCGGCTGAGGATCTCGCGGTAATCCAGGGTTCCCACTTCGGCTTTGTACGTTTCCTTGGCCTTGGTGACACGCTTCTGGTAGGTATCGCATACGCCGACAATCGCACACGTGTTTGTTTCCGCGCCGATCTTGTGGAAGACGCCGGAGACGTAGTAGCCACGGCCCCCGGCGCCGATGGCGGCCACCTGGATGCGGTCGTTGGCGCCGATGATACGGCTTGACATTTTGGCGGCCGGACGGGCGGCGA
The DNA here is from genome assembly GCA_026954325.1 of Bryobacterales bacterium. GTDB lineage: Bacteria > Acidobacteriota > Terriglobia > Bryobacterales > Bryobacteraceae > CADEFT01. Next base: position 20,550 of record JAIXKK010000208.1, read on the forward strand.
GAGCGGAGGAGGCAAGGCCCATGGACGCCCCGGCGCCGCCGGCCTGCCGGATAAAGTCTCTGCGATTGAAGTCGCCTTCTGGCATGGAGTTACCTTTCTGACAGTAGCTGCAAGAATTTTCTTCTCCAGTGTAACGCCGGGAGGAGGGGGATGGAAGGTGGAATTTCCTGGAAACCGGATCACTCCGGAAAAAGCCGGCAGGGAGGGGAAAAGGGAGGAAGCGCCATCCAAAAGAGGAACAGCCCGTCACTCAGAACGGGCTGTTCCTCTTCAGTACTACAGGAAAACCAGGTTACATAACCGCAAAGCAACGTTGCGGGTTGCCCGATCGAATCACGCATTCGAACCGGGCACGGAGAGCCACGGGAGGGACGAACAGGGTCCGCGCCCTAGGAACCCGTCCTCCACGGATCGGGAGGAAAGAACGGAGAACCAAGGGAGGGGCGAACGGCGCCCGCGGCCAGGGAACCCGTCCTCCACGGATCGGGAGGAAAGAACGGAGAACCGAGGGAGGGGCGAACGGCGCCCGTGGCCAGGGAACCCGTCCTCCACGGATCAGGAGGAAAGAACGGGCTGCCTAAAGAGGTGTGGATGGTGCTGCTGAGTGCCCGGACCGGGATCGAGGGGGTATTGACACTGCTTGTGGAAGCAGAGGCAACGGCCGCCCCGAGGAGAAGAACGAGGCACAGGGTGCAGAGGATAGTGAACCTTGACATAGGTGACTCCACCGATGAACGTATAATGGTTCACCCTACGGGCGTGACGGGGTTCTACTTAAGCAACCCGAGGGGCCATTGCAAGCATATCGTAACGAAAGTACCATTTCAAGCGAAATCTTGTGCCGTCTGCCATAAACGTACTATAACCATAGTGATAGATCAGTCGGTGACTTCGGTACTATTGGTTGTGGTCAACTTGTACCATCCGGACTTTTCCGAGGCGGCTCCCTCCTGCTTTCGCGCCTTGAAATCCATTTGCAGCTCCCATGGCTTCGCGGGACTTGACAGGCGGTGATTTTCACCGTCATACTGAAAGCGTGTTGCAACTGAGTTTCAGCAGGAAGCATTGTCCGCCCGACAGAAAGCACGCGACGCTTGCCGAGCTTCGAAACGGCGAGCAGGCCGTGCTGGAGACATTGGATCTCCCCGAGGACAACGCCAGGCGTCTCATGGAGCTTGGCTTTCTGCCAGGGCATGTCGTCTCGGCCGCGCACAGCGCGCCAAGTGGCGATCCTCGTGTATTCCGCGTGGATGGCTCGGAAGTCGCACTGCGCCGTGAGACGGCGCGCCACCTGAAGATACGCGTCGCGGACTAGGCCGCTCGCGGGAGAAGTCTCTCTGGGAAGCAGGTAATACCCATCATGAGCGACTGCCACGATTGCCATGTGAATAGCGCCATAGCGCCTCCTCCGCCCGTTCGGTCTCTGGCGCGCAAGACGGTAGCCCTTGTGGGTCCTCCCAACTCGGGGAAGTCCACACTTTTCAATGTACTGACAGGCTTGCGGCAAAAAGTGGCCAATTTTCCCGGTGTCACCGTCGAGCACCGGACGGGGTTTCTCCGGCTGGAGAACGGAAGAGAAGTCGATCTGGTGGACCTGCCGGGGGTGTACAGCCTCGACCCGCGGTCCGAGGACGAACGGATTACACGCGATGCGCTATCCGGGGGAATTGAGGGGATCCGCAAGCCGGATGCGATCCTGTTGATTCTCGATTCGACGAACCTGGGGCGGCACCTTATGCTTGCGGCCCCGGTGCTGGGATTAGGGATTCCCACCATGGTGATTCTGAACATGGCCGATGACCTGCACAAGCGGGGCGGGTCCGTCGATACCCAGCAACTCGCCTCGCAACTCGACGCTCCGGTGGTGCTGATCAGCGCGGCCAAGCGCCAGGGCATAGAGACCATCCGCAACTATCTGGAGGGGCAGTTCGCCGTGCCGAGGCCCGTGGAGCTTCCTATTTTTCAGGACGTTCCCCGTTGCCGGCAGTGGTCGGCGAAGCTTGGTCTGCGGGCAAAGTACCGGGCTCCGGCGCCTCCCGTCTGGACGAGGCGCCTGGACCGCGTTTTTCTGCATCCCGTGGCGGGACCGTTTGTGTTCCTGGCCGTGGTGATCCTGGTGTTTCAGACCATATTTTCGGGCGCCCGCCCGCTGATGGACGGTGTCGAGAGCCTGGTTTCCCATTCCGGCGCCTGGGTCGCGAATCAATTGCCGGACGTCTGGTGGCGCGATCTGCTGACCGAAGGCGTGTGGGGCGGCGTCGGCTCGGTGCTCGTGTTCCTGCCGCAGATTCTGCTGCTGTTTCTCTTCATCGGCTTACTCGAGGATTCCGGCTATCTGGCTCGCGCGGCGCTGATTGCCGATCGAACGATGGCGAGGGTGGGATTACAGGGAAAATCGTTCATTCCGCTGCTGTCGGCCTACGCATGCGCGGTGCCGGCGATCATGGCCACGCGGACCATCGAGAACAAGCGGGATCGCATTGCAACCATTCTTATTGCGCCGTTCATGACGTGCTCGGCAAGACTGCCGGTTTACACGCTCATCATCGCCGCGTTTCTTCCGGATCATCCAATTCTCGGGCGTTTCCTGGGAACGCAGGCAGCGGCGATGCTGGGTCTTTACGTACTCGGCTTCGCGGCCGCGGTCCTCACCGCGCGGCTGCTCAAGTCCTCCATATTAAAGAGCGACCGGACGCCGTTCGTACTGGAGATGCCACCCTATCGCTGGCCCACGTGGCGCTTTCTCGGTCTCCGGCTACTCGACAGGGCCTACGTATTTCTTCGGCGCGCGGGGACCGTCATTCTTGGCGTGGCGATCGCGCTGTGGATCATGGCCCATCTTCCGCTGAAGGAAGGGAAGGCGCCTCCGATCGAGGAGAGTGTAGCCGGAACGCTTGGGCGTGTCGTGGAGCCTGCTATCCGGCCGCTCGGTTTCAACTGGAAGATCGGCATTGGCCTGCTGACGTCGCTCGCCGCCCGCGAGGTGATTGTCGGGACACTGGGCACCATCTACGGCATCGAAGGCGATGCGGGGAACGGCGAGGCTTCGAAAGGGCTCCAAAGGGCCTTGCAGCACGATCTTACCCCCGCGGGAGGTTTGGCCCTGCTCGTCTTCTTCGCTTTTGCGATGCAATGTATGTCGACCATCGCGGTGGTGAGGCGGGAAACCGGCGGATGGAAGTGGCCCGCGGTCCAGTTCACTTACATGACCGTGATGGCCTATGTGAGCGCGTTTGCCGCGTTTCACCTGTTCTGATACGAAGACAAGCCGCGCGGCGTACTAGATCCAGCGGGAACCTTTCAACCGTTACTTTTCCGCTTCCCAAAGTGACTACGGTTCCATTTGAGCCCTCGTGACGCGCTGTCACCCTGAGTCAGGTGACAACGATGCGAATGACTTCCGCCGCGGCCTTTCTTGCTGCCGCGCTGCTCACAATATCAACCGGGCCGGTTCAGGCCGGGGTGCTGACTCTCTCTGATGTCTACGGAGGGCAGAACCCGGGTTCCGCCAAAAACAATGGAGACGTGATCGGCCTGCTCAAGCAGTTCGACATTGACAATATTTCCTTCAGCATGCTCTCCGGGGCGGTGCGGATCAATGTGCGGATGAACTACGGCCAGAACGGCGGGGACACCACGCTATCCGGCATCAGTGTGGGTAGCTTCCCGACAGTCTATCCGGGCGACATTCTGGTTACCAGCGGAGGCAGCCGGTGGGCGATCCCGCTGGTGACTCATAATGATTCCACTGTCGGGGTGGCCGGCCTGGCCGCCGGGAATCTCTATTCCGTCAGCGGATTTCTCACGTCGGGGACCGTGTTGCACAACACCAACGCGGGAACCTACCGCCCGGCGGAATTCGTCTGGGGGGAATCCGCCGGCGCCGTGAAGAAGAACACTGGGGCCGGAAGCGTTGCGGCAACGCTTCTCGGAGGCTCCGAAATCAATGTGGCGATCAATTTCACCACCGCGGATACGAACTTCCTCGATGCATTTTCCGGCCCTGGATCCTATGTCCAATTCGCGGCCGCCACGTGCGCCAACGATGTGGTGGCGGGCAACCCGGTACCCGAACCCATGAGCCTGTCGCTGATCGGGGCCGGGCTTGTCGGGCTCGGCCTGCTCAAACGCAAGAGAGCGAAAAACGGTTGATTCGCCTGTCCGGTTCCTCTCCCGCCGCGGCGTGCTAGCATTGAGGGTTGAGCCACATCCGGCTCAACCCTCAACATGCGAAATGTCATCATATTAGGATCCGGCTGCGCCGGAAACACGGCTGCCATTTACGCCGCGCGCGCCAACTTGAAGCCGCTCGTCATTTCGGGACACGAGCCCGGGGGGCAGCTTTCCATCACTTCCCTGGTGGAGAATTTTCCGGGATTTCCCGAAGGCATCGACGGTCCCGTGCTCGTGGAGCGCATGAAGCAGCAGGCCGAGCATTTCGGAGCGGAATACATTGCCGGGTCCGTGACGGAAGCGGACCTTTCGCGCCGCCCCTTCCGGCTGCACGTGGAAGGCGAGTGGATGGAGACGCGGACCTTGATTATCGCCACCGGAGCATCCGCCCGCTGGCTGGGTATCGAAAGCGAGCAAAAGCTGATTGGGAAAGGCGTCAGTTCGTGCGCCACCTGCGACGGGTTCTTCTTCCGCGACAAGCGGATCATGGTGGTGGGCGGCGGCGACACGGCCATGGAAGAAGCGCTGTTCCTCACCCGCTTCGGCCGCGATGTGGCGCTGGTGCATCGCCGCGATCAATTCCGCGCCTCCCGCATCATGCTGGACCGCGTGCTGGAGCATCCGAAGATCGAGGTGATCACCAACACGGTGGTAGACAAAGTCTTCGACGCGGATAAGGGGTTTGTATCCGGTGTTCGATTGCGAAACGTGGCGACCGGCGAGGTGACGGACCGCGATGTGGACGGTCTTTTCATCGCCATCGGCCACATTCCCAATACGAAGCCATTCGCCGGTCAACTCGACCTCGATGGGGACGGCTACATTCTCTCGAAGGGTGGAGCGCGTACGAGCGCCGAAGGCGTGTTTCACGCGGGGGATGTCCAGGATCGCACGTACCGCCAGGCAATCACCGCCGCCGGCGCCGGGTGCATGGCCGCCATCGAGGTGGAGCGCTTCCTCGAGCACCACGGTTATTGAAGGGGCTCAATTGCTGGCGCGCTGCCGCTGATAGGGCTCCTTGGCGTACTTGGCGGCCTCTTCGAGGGCGCCTTGCGTGTTGTCTTTCGTGCGCAGCGCGAGGTTGTACTCATTCACCGCGCGCTCCCGCTGGGACGTGATGTCGAAGATCTTGCCGAGATTGATGTGCGCCCAGACTTCCGTCCATTTCGGTTCGAGGTCTCCGTTGAGGGCCTCGCGGAATTCATTGGCCGCTGACTGGTAGTTGTTTTGCAGGAAGAAGATTTCCGCGACGCGGTAGTGCGCCAGAGAACTGTTCCGGCTCACGTCGAGCGCCTTCTGGTACTCCTTCAACGCCTCGCCGAACTCTCCCACCTCGGCGAACTGCTCTCCCTTGCGGATGGCCACCAGCACGCGCATCTGATCGTTGTAGCGCAGTACTTTGTTTTCGGGGTCAATCACCAGGCGCTTCGGCTTTCCGAACGTTTCAATCACGAACTCGGAAGCCGTACCCACGACATCGACGCGCTTCTGTTCGGGATTGCCTTCGGTTTCAATCTTCACGTCGACAGGCATGCGGAAGGTATCGAGGTCCTGAGCGATTTTGCCCATCACGCGGAATCCCTTTTGGGTACGGAACACGGTGTATTCCAGCTTGAATTCGGGGGCGCCGGTGGATTCGATCCATTGGATGAAGAAGGCTTGCAGATTCTGGCCGGAAACCTGCTCGGCCACCTTGTGCAACTGATCGGTGGAGATGCCCTTCCAGGCATATTGATCGGTGACGATTTTCAACATCTTCACGAAGTTGTCATTGCCGATCACGTTGCGCAGCATGTTGAAGACAGCAGCGCCTTTGGCCGCGGTCGCCGCCCAGTACTCGGGTGAATAGTCCTCGAGGCGGGAAGCCTGAATAAGCGGGGGATTGTCCACGGTAAGCGCCTCGATATAGACATCGCGGGTTTCGTTTTCCATGGCTGATGGGCCGCCGGTGTTCTCGAGATACAGCATCTCCGTGTAGCGGGCCATGCCGTTCACAATCCAGATATGGTTTCGCGTGGCGGCTCCGACGAAGTTCCCCCACCACTGCCTGGACAGTTGGTTCGCCAGGAGGCGGATATTTACTTGTTTGCTGATGGCTTTCGGGGAAAGGAAGATGAGTCCGGGCGCCGCGTATCCATTAGCCGCGCCATCCTCGGTTTCCATCACCACCAGGTTTGCGGATGGCGCCAGTCCGAAGAGGGTTGTTTCGTAGGTGAGGATCTTGCCGATCTCCTCGCCGTACTCCCTCGCCATCGGGGCTCCGGAACGGAAGAACAGGTCGCTGGTCACACCCTGGCTCACGACTCGAACCGGATCACTTTTCACAACGCCGATGGAGCCTGGAAAAGAGGCTTGGTTGAAGGTGTACGAGTAGAGGGTTTTGGCGCCGCCGGGTTCCTTCCTGTCGAGGCCGCTGCCGAGCACGCGGTATCCGTCCGGAACCGTGATGTGATACTCGGCGGTGAACCGGTCCGCCTGGAAGTCGTTTACGGGGAACCAGCGGGCGGGATAGAGGAGATAGGCATAGTCGTTCTGGATGGAAGCGAACTTGATTCCGTAGACGGGGCTTTCCTCGGTTCCCGAGAGGCGGCCGTCGTATTGGAAATTGAGCACGGCCGGTTTTCCCTTGGGAAGGGGATCGTTGAAGCTGAGGTGAAGCGTGTAATCCTGCTGGGAGCGCGAGGTGGGCACCTGGTGGCCGCTTTCGTCGGTTACCTGAGAAACATTCAGGGCATTGTTCAGCTCGAATACGAGCCCCGAAATGCGGTCGTCGAGCGGGGTGAACCGCATCTTGACTTTGGCGAACAGCGTTTGCGTGGCTGGGTTGATTTCGGCGTCGATGACGTACTTTTCGACGTCCACCTTGGCGCGCCGGTCCCGCTCCTGCGCGGGCGCGAAGGGCGGTCCGGCCAGCATGAGAATGCCGGCGATTGCCGTTGGAAGGATGGGGTACGCCCGCCTTCGATGCCACAGTTTCCTAACCCTGCCTGATGTGCTCATGGAAGAACTCTCTCACTATTCCGGCCGCGCGCTCGATGGGGTCCACATCGCTTGACAGCATTGCCGACACCTGGGCCAGACCCTGGCGCATGGCTTCGCGTTCTTTTCCTCCGTTTAGGAGGATTTTCGCTTCCCGGGCCAATCTCTCGCCTGTCATTTCATTCTGCATCAGTTCCGGCGCCAGCCCCCGTCCGGCGATCAGGTTCACCATCGAATAGTGGGGCACGCGAACGAGAAGCCGGCCCAATAACCAACTCAACCCCGTGACCTTGTAGTAGGTAACCATCGGAATTCCCAGTAACGCTGCTTCCATGGTAACCGTACCGCTGGCGGCCAGAGCGAGATCGGCGTGCGACAAAACGTCCCACGTTTCACCCTCAATGATTTGGATGGACGAGGCGGAAATCCGTTCCCGAAAAAAATCCCGGGCGCCGAATCCGAGGGGCGCGGCCAGCACAAAAGAGGCATCCATCTCGCGCCGCAGACGGGTAACGGCGTCCAGAACGGGCGGAAGGTGGCGGGCGATCTCGCCTTTCCGGCTACCAGGGCACAGGGCCACCATCGGGCGGCCGGTGGAGAGCGCATGGGCGGCGAAAAACTCTTCCTTGCTCTTCCGTGGACGAATCATACGGGCCAGGGGGTGGCCGATGTAAGAGGCGGGGACGCCCCGGGTGCGGAAAAAGGGCTCCTCGAAGGGGAACAGACAGAGGAGGCGGCTGATGTCCCGCCGCATCTGCTTCACTCTCCCCCGCCGCCATGCCCAGGCCTGGGGCGCCACCAGGTAGATTACGGGGATTCCCATCTTCCGTACCTTTGCGGCCAGCCGCAGATGAAAATCCGGGCTGTCGGTGAGAATCACCAGGTCGGGTTTCTCCCGTTCGATGGCGTTTAGCAACGCGCGGAACTTGCCGTAGATGCGCGGCAGGTGGTGCAGCACCTCCACAAGGCCGACCACGCTCAGACTGTGGGCATCGACGAGGCAATCGACGCCGGCCTGGCGCATTCGCGGGCCGGCGCACCCGAACCAGCGCGTGGCGGGCCAGTCCTTCCCGAGGGCCTCAATCAAAGCCGAGGCGTACAAATCACCGGAGGACTCGCCGGCCGAGACGAAGACCTTGGAAGGATGAGTTTTGGCGGACTTCACTGCTCGCTTGCTACCATGGTAGCAACTCGATGTCCCAACTCGACTTGGCCCGGATGAGCGTGGCCGAATTCCTGGAGCGGTTCCGGCCCGAGATGGTGCCTCTCTCGGACACCTTCTCTTACTTTTTCGCCGGGCTGCCGTTGACCGAAGAAGACGTAAAGGAATATCTGGAGGAGCCCATCGCGGCGCTGCCGCCGGCGATTGTCAAGTCTCTGCCGAAGGCGCGGGTGGTGCTGGTGCCGTTTCTCGAGCGGGCCAACGGAAAAGGGGGGAAGCGCCATGGGCAGATCCTTCCCGGCAGCCGGGAATATATCCTTCTCGACAAGCCGGCCGAGAACAAGACCTGTACCCACGCCCACTACCGCGGCTCCACCGGCGCCGACTTGGTCTTCGCGGTCAAGGGTATGGACCTGGCCGACTACCACTACTACCTGTTTCATGAAATCGCCGCGCTGGCGGAAACTTCGCTGAATGAAGACGTGCGGGTGGAATATCACGCCATGTTGGGGGATGAGTTGGGAGCGCATGTCCATGGCGAAGTGGACGAGCAGAGCTGGCATCTCAAACAGGGTCTGCGCCGCCGGAGCGCCAAGGTGCGGCGCGAAACGAAGGCGTTCCACGAATATGCGCGGCTAAGCTTCATCGACACGTTGACGCTCTACATTCACGGAATCTGCTGCGACATCGATGTGGAAACCGGGCCGCGGCAGTTGCCGAGCCGTATTCTCCGCAAGCGGCTGATGTGGCTCGAGACGGTATTTTCTCCACCGCAGGGGTACGCTGTGTTTCCGGAAGAACTGAATGCGGGTCCGCCGCCCAACGCCGAGCGGGCGTAGAGAAACGGCGGCCACGCCAGACCGCCGTCGAGTGAAACGCGCATCCGCAAATGGTACGATTGCGGCCAGGAGATCTGTCAAATGGATTCCCATCGCCGTCATTTTCTTCATTCCCTGACCGCCGCGCCGTTATTCGTTCCTCAACGCAGCTTTGGAGCCAATGACCGCATCCGCTACGGACTCATCGCCACCGGCGGGCGCGGGCGCTATCTCAACCGCATATTTGCCAAGCAGGGCGCCGAATGCGCGGCGCTTTGCGATGTGTATGAGCCGCATCTCGAAATGGCGAAAAAGGATTCGCCGGATGCCCGCACCTTTGTCGAATACCGGGAATTGCTCGAGTTAAGGGATATCGATGCGGTGGTGATCGCCTCGCCCGATCATCATCACGCGCCCATGTTGATGGCGGCTCTTTCGGCGGGCAAGGATGTCTATCTGGAAAAGCCGCTATCGAAGTCCATCGAGGAAAGCGGGCGCATGATCCACGCCGTGCGCCAATCGAAGCAGGTGGTCCAGACCGGCATGCAGCGCCGCAGCGCGGAATCCATCCACAAGGCAAAGAAACTTGTGGATGACGGGGTTCTCGGCCGGATTACATTAGTGAAGCCCCAGTGGCACTGGAACATTGCCGCGCCGCTGGACAACTCGCCCCTGCCGGGAAAGCTCGATTGGAAACGATTCCTCGGCAGCGCCCGGCAGCGGGAGTTGGAACCCATGCGCTTCCGGCGGTGGCGCTATTTCTGGGATTACGCCGGCGGGAACATGACGGATCAGGGCACTCATCTCATGGACGTGGTGCAATGGTTCACCGAATCCGGTCCGCCTGTTTCGGCCATCTGTTCCGGCTTTGTCGCCAAGATGACCGGAGCCGAGCACCCGGATGTCTTTTCGGCGGTGTTCGAGTACCCCCGGCACATTGTCACGTGGACGCTCGATTACGACAATTCCTACCAGAACGGATGGTCCATCACATTCATGGGCGACAAGGGAACCATGATCCTCGATGAAGCCGGATTCGAGGTGTACGCCGAGCCGTGGAAGAAGACCAACGCGCCGGTGTACCAGGAGAATGCGCCGGTGCCCGTGGAATCGCACGTGCAAAATTTCCTCGATTGCGTCAAGTCACGCAAGGAGACAAACTGCCCGGTGGAGGCCGCCGCCCAGGCGGTGGCCGGTCCGCATCTGGCCAATCAGGCGCTGCTCAAAGGGCGTAAGGTAAAGTTCAGCGAGATGGGGTAGCCGCCTATCTTGACCTGGACAGTGATGCTTTGACTACTTCCTGACGGTAGCGGTTCAGGCGTTCGCGCACATCACGATAGCCCGGGAAACCGGCTTCCGCGCCGTAGGACTCCAGGAGTTGGATGGACCGCCCTTCCGCCTCGATGGCACGCTGCCAGTCGCCTGCCGCCGCGGCGGTTTGTGCATATTCGTCTTCAATATCCCAGGTGGCCTGATTGCTTAACTCGACGGCTCGCCGGGCGAGCGCATAGGCGCGTTGAGGGTCTTTTTCGCGAAGCAGTTTGACGTAACGAACAATCTCGTCCGGGGTCGCTTCGGCGCGAGTCGCCAGCCGGCCGGAAATCTCCATCGCCTCGGCGGCGCGCCCGGCGGCGATGAGCGAGTCCGCGAGGCCGCCTTGCCATAGCAGATTGTTCGGGTCCTGCTTGACCAGCCTGCGCCAGATTTCGATGGAATGTCCGATGTGCTCGCGGCCATGCGCCATGTCTCCCAGGGCGGCATAGGACACCCCGCGGTTATACATCGCCGCCGCCAGGGCCGATTGCGCGTTGGTGTCATTGGGATCCCGCCGCGCCATGACGTCACGAAAGTCCTCGGATTCCTGGAAATACCCGAGCGCTTTCCGATGATCGTCCAGCCTCTGCCACACCCAGCCGACGCCGTCGTCAATATCAGCCAGCAAGCCCCTGATGCGGCCGGCGGGCTGCTTTCGCAATCCGGCGGCGAACCTGTCCAGATCGCGCACTATCTCCCGCGCCTGTTCGGAAGCTCCATCCACCGACAGCATGTACGCCAGCATGAGGCGCGCCAGCGGCAGGTTTGCCCGTCCCGCCTTGTCGTTCGGAGCCATTCGTCCGATCTTTTCGTTGTCGGCGATGGACTCTTTTGCATAGCGGATGGCCCCCTTACGATCGCCCAGGTTCAAGCGATTGGGAGCGCCTTGGACACCGGCAAGGTAGAGGTAGGCGACGCCGGCGTCGCGCATCGCGCGCATATCGCGGGGGTCGCGCGAGGTGATGGAGGCAAATATTTCCGCGGCCGCTTTCGCTTCGGCCACCGCCTCGTGGATGCGCCCCATCGCGCCCAGGATCTCGCTCAATTCGAGCTTCGCGCGCGCCATCACATCGAGCCCCTGGCGATGGCCCGGCTTCATCCGCAGCAGCCGCTCCTGAATTTCCACCGCCCTGCGGTAGGATTTTTCCGCCGCCTTCACGTCGCCGATGCTCGAAGTGAAGGGGCTCGCCTGGATGGATCCGAGCTTGATGTACGCCTCCCCCACATCGAGCAATACACCTTCATCATCGAGGGCATCACGCGTCAGCCGCTCCAGGTAATCTGAAGTCCGTTTCACCAGCATCAGCCGGGCTTCCGTTGATCCGGGAATCTTCTCCAGCGACGCCTCGAAGTCGAACAGGAACGTGCGGGCCAGTTCATGGACATCCCGGAAAAGAACCCCGGCGCGGGCCCGCTCCAGACGCGCAACGTTCCACTGAAAAACCATCCCACCCATCGCTCCGAGCAAAGCCGGACTGAAGACAGTGGCCGTGGCCACGGACATCTTGTGCCGGTTGACGAACTTCCGGGCCCGGTATTTCCAGGTGCCTTGCAAGGCAAGCACCGGCAGGCTTTCGAGATGACGCGGATGTCCTCCGAGAAATGTTCGACCGAGAGGTAACGGTCGGCGGGCTCTTTGCGCAGGGCCTTGAGCACGATGGCGTCGATATCGCCGGCGAGCTGGTTCGAAAGCCGCTCCGGCGTGCTCGAGCGAGCCTCGGCCAGAGCCGCCGCCTCGATGCGCCCCGTTGGCCAATCCAAAGCCCGCCGGGCGGCGGCGCCGGGCGGCGGCGGATCATCGTTGAGGATCATGTACATCAATGTTTCCGCGGGTACGCCGGGCTTGTAGTGCGGCGTGTGCCCGGTGAGCAACTCATACAGCAGCACGCCGAGCGCGTAGATATCGCTACCGGCGGAGACGGCTTTTCCGCGAATCTGTTCCGGACTGCCATAGCGCAGGGTCATGGGAACGACGCCTTCACTGGTGACCTGGAACCGGGCGGAATCGGTATCCAGCATCTTGGCGATGCCGAAGTCCAGCAGCTTCGGTTCGCCATTCAGGGTGACGAGGATGTTCCCAGGTTTCAGATCGCGGTGCACTACAAGGTGCTGGTGCGCGTAATGCACCGCCGCGCAGATTTTCCGGAACAGCGCCAGTCTCTGTTCGATGGAGAGCTTTTGCTCATCGGCGAAGCGGTCGAGCGGGGCGCCTTCAACATGATCCATCACGAGGTACGGGATACCACTTTCGGAGGCGCCTCCGTCGAGGAGCTTCACAATGTTTGGGTGGTCCAATCTGGCGAGCGTCTGCCGCTCGAGGCGGAACCGGATCCGCACCTCCTCGTTTTCGAGCGCGCTTGGGGCGACCTTAATCGCCACCTTCTTGTCGAATTGTTCATCGGCGCGCACGCCCAGCCACACCGACCCCATGCCGCCTTCCCCGATCTTCGAGATGATGCGATAGGGGCCCAGCATCGGGCCGGATCTGGGGGGCGCACCCATCCCAGCGTTTACGTCCCCTCGGTCCACACTATCTAAGATCGGCTTGCGGAGGCGGCTTGATTAGGCTCCCACAACACTTCCGGCGCCCCGAGTTTGTGATTCGCCCAGCGGCTCCAGACGAAAAACCCGTCACTAAGCCGGTTCAGATAGCCGAGGGCCGCGGGGGGAATCTCTTCCTGCCTGGAGAGCGCCACGGCAATCCGTTCAGCGCGGCGGCAGACGGTACGGCAGAGGTGCAACTCGGCATTGAGGCGGCTGCCGCCCGGGAGGACGAAGGACCGCAGGGTAGTCAGCGGAGTGTTCATTGCGTCGATGTCGCGCTCCAATTGCTCGATGTCCGCGGGGGTGATCCGCGGCTGCTTCGGGTGGACATCCTTAGGCAGTGTCGCCAGTGTGCTGCCCAGATTGAACAGTTCGTGTTGTACACGGCGCAGAATGCTGAAGAGCGGCAACAGGTCGGGGGCGGCGGTGGCAAGCTCTTCGATAGACACGCAGGCCAGACCGACCTGTGAGTTCAACTCGTCGACAGTGCCATAGCACTCCAAACGGATGGAATCCTTGGACACCCGCTGTCCACCCGCCAGACTGGTTTCGCCGGCGTCGCCGCGGCGCGTGTAGATGCGGTTGAGGGCAATCCTCGGCTCATGAAAAGGCTTCTCTGCCATAATTTCATCCTAAAGCAATAAGCACGTGTCAATTGGCGCGCCGGCGATCCCGGCATAGCCAGACCACCGTACCCAGCATCACCGCCGCTCCCGCCGCCGAAAACCAGGTGGAGGACATCCCGCCCTCGCGGCCGCGCGTCTCGAGGAGCAATCCTGACCAGTGGAACACGAGGTTCCATCCCCAGTGCAGGCCGATGGCCAGCCACATCGATTCGGTCTTCCAAAGCGGCCAGGCGAGGCTCGCGCCCAGCAGGCACAGAAAAATCCACAGCGCCGGTCCACGGCTGAGCACGTAAATATGGTTTAGCACGTAGAGCGCCGCCGATGCGGCGACGAACGCGGCGCCGCGCGGCCGCGGCCAATGCCGCCACACATCGCCACGAGTGAGAATATCTTCCGACGCCGATGCAAGAAAGGACCCCAGGCCAGTGAGGAAAAACGCGGGGGCCAGCGGCGGCAACGGATTCACCCGCTCGACGCTAAAGGACCCCGCGGCCCAGCCGAGCCACGAGACTCCGGCGCAGAGAACGAACCCGATGGCGGCTCCTGACGCCAATTTCCGCGCCCACCCGCCGGGCGGGAGCGCATAGCCCGCAAACGACCGTCCGCCCACCAGCCATGCGCCCGCAAAGAACAGCAGGGTTGCCGCCAGCCAGACACGGCGGTCAGCGATAACGTAATCGTACAGCCTTTGCGGCATTTGATAGAGGACGAACAGAAGGGCGTATCCCAACGGAATCCGCATGTTTGGCGGCCTTTGCGAGGGCAAGATGTAGAGTATAGCTCAGAGGCGAACGCTTGCCCGCCATCGCTACAATGTAACTTCATGCGTATCGCGCTCGGCCAGATCAATCCCACTGTCGGCGATCTCGAAGGCAACGCCACCCTAATGGCGCATGCCAGCCAGGATGCCGCGCGCGCGGGAGCCGATCTGGTGGTTTTCCCCGAGCTTTCCCTCAACGGGTATCCGCCGCGCGACCTGGTGGAAAAACCGAGCTTCCTTGCCCGCACCGAGGAGGCCCTCGAACGGCTTGCCGGCGAAACCGCCGGTCTGCCGCTGGCGATAATCAGTGGGTACGCCGGGCAGTCCGGGGAGAAGGCGGGAAAGAGTTCCATCAATGCCGCTGCCGTCCTCGAGGGCGGGCAGGTCATTTTCCGCCAGGTGAAGATGCTGCTGCCCACCTACGACGTGTTTGATGAAGCGCGCTATTTCCAATCGGCCGATCATCAGGAATTGTGGGCGTGGCGCGGGCGGAAAATCGCCCTCACCATCTGCGAGGATGCCTGGAACGACCGGATGTTCTGGGAAAGGCGGCTGTACAAGCGCGATCCCGTGGATGAACTGGCGCACGACGGCGCCCGGATGCTCATCAGCATCAACGCGTCTCCCTACCACATGGGAAAGCGGGCGCAACGGCGCGAAATCTTCGCGAACACCGCGCGCCGCCACCGGATTCCCGTCGTCTACGTGAACCAGGTGGGCGGGAATGACCAACTCGTGTTCGACGGATCCAGCTTTGCGCTCGACGCCAACGGTGAGCCGCTTGCCTTGGCCGCGTCGCTGGCCGAGGATCTGGTGATCTTCGACATCGACGCGCCGCCCGCGCCCGCCGCCATCCGGCCCACGCTTGACGATGAATGCGAGGCGGTTTACGAAGCGCTGGTGCTGGGCACGCGGGACTACATCCGCAAGTGCGGCTTTCGCAGCGTGACCATCGGGTTGTCCGGCGGTATCGACTCTTCCCTCACCGCGGCGATTGCCGTGGATGCGGTGGGCAGGGAGAACGTGATGGGCGTCGGAATGCCGGGCCCGTACTCCACCGGGCACAGCCTGACGGACGCCCGTATTCTGGCCGAAAATCTCGGCATCCGCTTCGAGGTATCGAGCATCACGGCGGCCTATGAGACGATGCTCGCCGAACTGGCCCCGCTGTTTGCCGGAACCGGGTCCGGTGTAGCCGAGGAAAATCTCCAATCACGGCTGCGCGGGCTCACCCTCATGGCGCTTTCAAACAAATTCGGTTCGCTGGTGCTGACCACGGGAAACAAGAGCGAACTCGCCGTCGGCTACTGCACTTTGTATGGGGATATGTGCGGCGGCCTGGCGGTGATCAGCGACGTGCCGAAGACCCTGGTTTACCACCTCTTGGGCAACGAACGTCACAACAACGCCATCCCCGAGGACGTATTCCTCAAGCCCCCATCGGCGGAACTGCGGCCGGACCAAAAGGATACCGATTCGCTTCCGGAATATGACGTGCTCGACAAGATTCTCAAGGGATATGTAGAGGACTTCCTTTCTCCGAGCTGCATCGCGGAGAAATATCAACTCCCGCTCGACCTGGTGCGCGACATCGTGAACAAGGTCGACCGCAACGAGTACAAGCGGCAGCAAGCCGCTCCCGGACTCAAAGTAACCACCAAGGCGTTCGGAATGGGACGCCGCTTCCCCATCGCACAAAAGTTTTACGAATGAAACTCGCAGGCGTACTCGTACTTCTCTCCGCCGCGCTGGTTGTGATGCTTGTGTCGCAGCCCGCTTCCCTCACCAGACCCGGCAAACAACCCGGCGGCGCCTTTTTGCTCGTTAACGGCTGGCGCATCAAGCCCGCCGGAAAGCAGACTCAGGTCGACACCTTCCCTATGTCCACGGCGCTCTCGAGGGACAGGAAGCACCTGCTGGTGCTCAACGGGGGCTACAATCCGCCCTCGATCAGCGTCATCGACACGGACAGCGGCTCCGAACTGAGCCGTACGCGCGTTCCCGACGGCTGGCTGGGGCTCGCCATGTCTCCGGACGGGAAGAAGGTGTACGTGGGAGGTGGATCGAAGGCGAGCGTCTTCGAATTCGACTTCCCGGACGCCGGACTGACACCGTCGCGCACGTTCACCGTGGTTCCGGAAGCCACCCGCCAGCACCAGGATTTCATCGGAGACGTGCAGACCACGCCCGGCGGCCGCCTGCTGTTCGCTTCGCTGCTCTATCGCGATACGGTGGTTGTCATCAATCCGCAATCCGGGCGTGTCATCGAGAGATTCAAGACCGGGCGGCGTCCTTACCGCATCCTGTTTCACCCCGATGGGAAGTCCTTTTTCGTCACCAGTTGGGCTGACGGCACGCTCTACCATTACAATGCGGACACCGGCGAGGAACTCGGAAAGGTGAGATTGGGGTCGCACACCACGGATATGGTGCTGAGCAGCCGCAAGCCGCAAGCCGGCGAGGAGGCCGAGGAGAAGAAAGACCCGGCCGAGGCGCCATACGTATACCGGATCTTCGTCACCGCGGGGAATACGAACCGCACGTATGTGGTGGGCGTCACCGAAGGGAAAGATCTGCGCATGATCGAATCCATTAACGTCGCCATGACGCCCCGGCAGCCCGCGGGAATGACTCCGAGCGGGCTCGCGCTCAGCCCGGATCAGAAGCGGCTGCACGTGGTCTGCTCGGATGCTAATGCGGTGGCCGTGGTGGATATCTCCGCGGCGCGCAGCCGCGTGCTTGGGTTCATTCCGGTGGGATGGTACCCGACCGCCGCGCGCGTGTTGCCCGATGGCCGCCTGGTGGTTCTCGACGGCCGCGGCGGGGGGAGCTTCGCCAACCCCAAGGGGCCGCGTCCCGATACGCAGACCGCGAAATCGCACGAAGGGATCCGTTCCGACGAGTATGTCGCGGCCATTCAGCGCGGCGCCGTTTCCTGGATTCCGCCCTTTTCGGAAGAACAGTTGGCGGAATACACAAAAACCGTGTTCGACAACTCTCCATACCGTGACGCGTTGCTCGACGACGCGCGCGTTCCTCAGGGCAATCCCGTTCCCTCCCTTCCCGGAGGAAAATCACCCATCGAGCACGTCATCTACATCATTAAAGAAAACCGCACCTATGACCAGGTGCTTGGCGCGCTCGGGAAGGGCAACGGAGACGCGTCCCTGGCGCTGTTCCATGAAAACTCCGCGCCCAACCACTACAAGCTGGCGAGGGAATTCGTGCTCTTCGACAATTTCTATGTCAACGCCGACGTGAGCGCCGACGGGCATAACTGGACGATGGCCGCGATAGCTCCGGACTACGTGCAGCGGATGTGGCCGAACAGTTACGGCGGACGCCGCAAGCACTACGATTATGAAGGCGGCGAGCCCGCGGCGATTCCGCCCGCGGGCTACATCTGGACGAATGTGCTTTCCGCCGGAATTTCCATGCGCAACTACGGCTACTTCGTCACGAATGCGAAGCAGGCGGCGCCCCCGGGTGATCAGGTGGAGACGATTCGCGACCGCCAGTTGGTTCCGTTCACCAACCGCAAGTACCGCGGATTCGACCTCGACTATCCGGACATCGACCGCGCCAAGGTATTCCTGGAGGATCTGGCGGAATTCGAGAAACAGGGAACCATGCCGCGGTTCCTGCTGGTGCGCCTCGGCAATGATCACACCTCGGGCACGGCTGCCGGAAAGATTGCGCCGCTCTCCGCCATGGCTGACAACGACGCCGCCCTCGGCATGGTTGTCGAAGGAGTCTCGAAGAGCCGGTTCTGGCCGAAGACGGCTATCTTCGTTCTGGAAGATGATGCGCAGAACGGCGCGGATCACGTCGATTCGCACCGCTCGCCGGCGTTTATTCTCTCGCCCTACACCAGGCGCGGCGCGGTCGACAGCACGATGTACAACACTACTTCGATGCTGCGCACCATTGAGTTGATCCTGGGCCTGCGTCCCATGACTCAGTTCGACGCGGCTTCGAAGCCGATGTTCTCCGCCTTTTCCAAAGAGCCGGACCCGCGCCCGTACGAAGCCGAGAAGCCGCGCATCCCGCTCACCACTCGCAACGGCTCCGGTAACGCGACAGCCGCGCGCTCCGCCAAACTCGATTTCTCCGATGCCGACCTGATCGACGATGATGAGTTGAACGACATCCTCTGGCGCGCCGTCCGCGGCACGGATCCGCCGCCGCCCGTGCGGAGCTATTTCTCGAGATGATCCTCATGCCCGAACCACGTTAACCATGCCCCGTATCTACCTTTGCTTTGTCTGGCACATGCACCAACCGTGCTACAAGGATCTGGTCTCGGGAGAGTATCGCCTCCCGTGGACGCGGATGCACGCCCTCAAGGACTACTACGGCATGGTGAAGATTCTCGAGGAATTCCCGTATATTCACCAGACTTTCAATCTTGTTCCTTCCCTGCTGATGCAAATCGAAGAGTATGCGTCCGGCCGGGCCGTGGACCCGTTTCTGCGCGTGGCGCTCAAACCCGCGGAAGAACTCTCCGAGCAGGAAATCCGGTTCATTCTCCAATACTTCTTTCAGGCCAATCCAACCCATCTCATCGGCCGCTATCCGCGCTACGCGGAGTTGTTCGACGCCTGGCGGGCGGCGGACCGCAATTTCCGCCGGGCGATGCACGTGTTCAACGCACAGGCGCTGCGCGATCTCCAGGTGCTCTCGCAGTTGGCGTGGTTCGAGGAAGAATTTTTAGCCGGCGACTCCGAGGTTCGCTCCCTCGTTGAAAAGAGCAGAGAGTATTCCAAAGAGGACCAGGAACTGATCGGGCGCAAGCAGCTTCAGATTCTGGGACGTGTCCTTCCGGTCTACCACGACTTCGCGGCCACCGGGCAGATCGAAATCTCCGCCACGCCCTTTTACCACCCCATCCTGCCCCTCATCTGCGATTCGAATGTAGCGCACGAGGCCAATCCTTTTGTCCCGCTGCCCTCCCGCTTTCGCTATCCGCGGGATGCCCGGCTTCAACTCGAGCGGGCGATGGAGTACGTGGAGGCGAAGGTGGGCATACGCCCGGTGGGGCTCTGGCCATCGGAGGGGGCCGTCTCCGATGAAGCGCTCACCATCGCCGCCGAGTGCGGCTATCAGTGGGCCGCCACCGATAACGGAGTGCTCGCCCGCACGCTGGGACGCGGCGCCGACCCCACCACCACCTACCGTCCCTACCGCTGGCGCAAGAACGGTAAGGAAGTAGCCATGATCTTTCGCGATCATTATCTCAGCGACCTTGTCGGTTTCGTCTATTCGAAGATGCACGCCGGCGACGCCGCGGCTGATTTCATTCACCGCATCCGCGAGAACTGCGCGCCCATCCTCTCCTCGGGGCGTGACGCCCTGGTTCCGGTCATCCTCGACGGAGAAAACGCCTGGGAGCACTACTACCTCAACGGACGTCCGTTCCTCCGGGACCTGTACCAGCGCATCAGCGAGGCGTCCGACATGGAGGCGGTGACCGTATCGGAAGCCCTCGAGAAGGTGGAAGACGATCCGCTGGATCACATCGCCGCCGGTTCCTGGATCAGCGCCAACTTCGATGTCTGGATCGGCTTTGAGGAAGACAACAAAGCCTGGGAACTGTTGCTCCAGGCGCGGGAAGCGTTTGAGCAGGTCGCGCCGGGATCGGTCCCCGAGAGCGACTACAAACTCGCTCTCGAGGAACTGCTGATTGCGGAGGGAAGCGATTGGTGTTGGTGGTATGGCCCGCATCACGACAGCGACAACCGGCAGGAGTTTGACCAACTCTATCGCGACCACCTCGCCAACATGTACCGGGCGCTGCGCCTCACTCCGCCCTCGGACCTCAGCCGCCCCATCCTGCGCGCCCGCGCCAAGGCGTTGCATCAGGCTCCCGTGTGTCCCATCCACCCTGTCATCGACGGCGAGGTAAGCAGCTACTTCGAATGGATGGGCGCCGGGAACTACCGTGTCGACCGCCGCGGCAGCGCCATGCATGGCCATCGCTTCCTGGTAAAAGAACTCTATTATGGAGCGGATGCCGGCTGTCTGTTCGTTCGCATCGATTTTCTGGACAATGAAGATCTCACCGGCATGGAGGTGCAGGTACGCATCAATTCGCACCACATGAGGCTGGCGCTGTCGGAGGCGCGGGCGGAAGTGTTGGAAGGCTCCGCCTTGGGCGTGCAGGCAGCCTACCGGCGCGCGCTGGAGTTCTCCGTGCCGTTTGCGAAGTTGAATCTCGATGGCCGTGAAACCGCCTGCCTGGAGATTTCCGTGTGGCAAGGCGGCCTGCCCATGGATTCGCTTCCTCAGGAAGGGTGTCTCGAGATCAGGATGGCGAGAGAGAGCGAGTGGGTGGAGTAGGGAACAAAGGCGCGGCTGGGGGTGTCAGGGCAGCTTCAGGAACTCCTTCACGTCCTGAACCTCCTGCTTCTGATGCGTCCAGGCTTCGTCGATGGCTGCCTTCTCGGCCTGTGTCAGATGCCAGGAAAGCGGCGCTTCTTCCGAGGGAAACCGGAAACTTACCTGCTGAAACTCGAGTCCGCGGTTTTCGAGAATGATACGCGCCATCCGCACATCGTCGTAGTTGCGGGAAACCTGAGCGGTGTTGCGCATGGCCAGCAGCGCCTCCGGCGGCGCCAGCGCCTGGTAGAACCAGCCCCGAGTTTTCAACGCCGCCGATGGCTCCCGCGCCGCCACGATGTCGATCAGCAAAATTTTCTTCACCGGCCCTGCCTCCGCCGTTCCGGCGAGCACGGCATCCACGGCCGACAGAACGCCGTAGTTGTCGAAATATCCGCCGTCGACAAAATGGTAAGGCTCATGCACTTCGGCGGCCACCCGCGCGGCGGGCGCCACATAGGGAAACGACGCCGACAGCCGCACCGCCGTCACGGGTTTCAGGTCGAGTTCGGGATACATCTCCGCAAATTCGCGCCGTCCGCTCGAGCGGCCCAGGTCAACGGTGGAGATGAGGCAGCGCTGTCCCGTCTCCGCGGCCATGGCGTTGAAGATATTGGCGGGCCGCTGTCCGCGCCTGGTTTCCTCGCGCCACTGGGCGAGCATGACGCTGTCCGCCGGCGCTGCCTGCCGTGCCGACCACGCCCTCTCGGCCGCGGTTCCGCGGTCCACCAGCCTCGCGGAGGCGAACGGCAGAAACATACGCGGCAGGTCGCGATACACCAAACCGAACGCAATTTCCTCGAGGCTCGATGCCCTGGCTGCCCGGATGATGGCTTCGTGCCCGGACACCTTCCCGCCGTGATACCCCGCGCTGAAGTACATTGCGCCCAGGCTCCCGCCGGAGACGGAACTGATGAGACGCACCCGCGGGGCGAATTCGCCGCCCAGCGCTTCATCGAGTTTGGCGAGCACTTCCGCCGTCCAGGCCGCCGCCTGAATCCCACCGCCCTGCGCGCTGACAATCACCGCGGTTTCGTAGGGCGAAGCGGCCATCAATTGCGGCGGCGTCAATGGTTCCACGCGGCTCGTCCTGGCCGCGGCGAAGTAAAAATCCGTGTCGAACCAGCGCGCGGTCACCAGAAGCGGGATGGCGAGCGCGAGCAGGACGGGAACACGAAACCGGTCGCACAGAAACGCGAGCCCGGAAATCAGATAGACCCCGACGAACACCAGGTTCAGTACGGAACAGAGAGTGGCCGTGCGCGGTATGGCCCGCAAGGCAATCAGCAGGTACAACACGGAAAAGATAGCCAGACACAGAGTGGCGAATCCATGGCCCGGAAGCAGAACTCCCTTCTCGTCGACATAGCCCGGCCCCAGCCGGCCCGTGAGGAACTTCATCAGCAGAGAGAGCCAGGCCGAGGGCTTCGGCCACAGCACCCGCCCCAACGCCACCAATCCCGCCGCCACCGCGCACCCCGCGGCCAGCGCCGCGGCCTTTTGCGCCGCCGCGCCCTGCGCCACGCCCGTTGCGCGCGCCAGGAAAAACACGCCGGCCGCCGCGTATAGTAAAGCGAACCATCGCGCCGCGCCCATGGCGTCCACATACGGCAAGCGGAACCGCGCCGGACCGTTGCGGAACACCAGGAAAGTCACCACCGCCAGCGTGGTCACCAGCAGCGCCACCTGTCCGGAGACGAAGAACAGGTCCCGCGCGGTAATATCGAAAATTCCGTGCAGCAGGGAATAGGCCGGGCCGCCCCGATGGAGGCTAAGAAGCGGAAACAGCGCCAGAAACGCGGCGCCCAGCAAAGGTACGCGCAACAAGTACAGATAGGCGAGGTTCAGGCCGCGCTCTCGCATCCGGCAAGCATACTACTTGCGCGCGAGCGTCGCATTCCCCGGGTCCAGCACCACCCGCGCAGGCATGGCGCCGAGGCTCACCTCGAATTGCGCGGGTTCATTGCTGGTGGCTACCCATTTGACCACGGGCCGGGTCTTCCCTGTCTGAATCTCCACCGGAACATAGACGCTGAATTCCTCGTCCACGCCGGTCTGCGTAATGGTTCCGGTGAGACGCAGTTTCGGCGCTTTGCCCTTCACGCTCCAGGTGAGTTTCAGAGAGGGAATCCCGGCGCCGTACACCCATTGCTCGAAGAAATTTTCGAGCTTCGGATCCGGAGACCCGGCGGGGAGATACTTCTGCGCCAGTTGACGGAACTGTTCCGTGGAGACGGAGTGAAAGAGGTTGCTTTGATAAAATTCCGCCAGCATCTTCTGGAACCCCTCATCGCCCATCCTGCGCCGCAGCATGTGAAGGATCCACGATCCTTTTTCGTAGACGATCGCCGCCCACGCGTTAGGGGACTGAGAAGAAGTCAGGCGGCGCCCCATTGTCACCGGGCCGGCGGATTCGATGGTGCGCCCGTCCGTCTCTTTTCGGAGCAGATCGCTGCGGTACTCGTCGAGGATGCTATCGAGTGTTCGCGCGCCTTTCCTGCGCTCGAGCATCCACAGCGCGGAGTAGTTGGCCAGCGCCTCCATCAGCCAGTCGTCCTGGTAATCGGCGGGCATGACGCCGTTGCCCCACCACTGATGCGCCACTTCATGCGCATGCAGAATTTCGGAGAAAAACATCTGCTGTGAACTATTCGTCCTGGCGATGGGGCGCTGCCCGGGATCAAGGTAGGCCAGCGTGGAAAGGTACACCAGGCCGGGAAACCCCTGCCCGAAGCGGCCGGGGATGGGCGAGATGGTGAGCGTTCGCACGGGCGGTTTGCCGAAGCGCGCCGCCATCTCATCGAACGTTCCGGCGATCTCCACCGCCAGTTGCTTCAGCCGCGCCGTGGGGTCGGGCGCCGGCGGCGGCATCATCACGATCCCCGGCGCCCGCTGCTGCCGCCCGCGCCCCCAGGGCGTGGTGGAGAGGGGCGGCATTTCCATCAATTTCGGACCCGGCTGCAGCGCCGCCTCCAGTTTCCTGTTGGCGCAGACTTCCACTGTCAGGCCGCCCTTCTGAATCCGCGCACGCTGGTAATTGCCGAGATTGAAGCCGAAGAAACGCACCGGGGCGGAAGTCTTCCTCCTGCTGATCTTCCAATCCCCTTCGGTATCCTCGGATAGGAGATCGCCGGTGGCCACCAGATCGAGTTCTTTCGGATAGCGGAAGGTCACCTCATAGGGCGCGAAACGCAGGCTCCGGTTCGGGTACCAGATGCCCCGCGCGCCGACGTAGTATACCCCGTCACCCGCGGGCGAGATCACCTTCCCTTCATGGGCTATTTCGAGATCCACCGGTTTACCGGAAACAAACTCATGGTCCGCCGTAATCAGCAGGATCTGGTTCTCGTTGCCCCGCATCAGGTTCGCCCGAAGAGACTCGGGCGAGTAGGCTTCGGCGGGTGAGCCGTCCACCTTCGCGGAGGTCACGCGGACCTGCTGCGACAGTTCGAGGGCAATGGTGCGCTCCGTCACCAGCGGCGTCAGGCGCAGCCGGGTCACCGCTTTCAGCAGCAGGTCCGGATCAATGGTCGCGTCGATGGAGTATTGCTCCGGCTTGAAATCCACCTCCGGCGTCTTCCTGCGTCCCATGCGAAAGGAGTTCGCCTCGAAGTTCGTCCACACGTCAAAATAGCGCCGCTCATTGCGGAACGCCACCTGGCCGATGCTGATCTGCCGGCTCGCGCGAGGATCCCAGATGACATCGAAGTTTCCGAGCGCGCTGCCTCCCACCGCCATGTAGAAGAAGCCTGCCTCCTTCCGGCGCGGCGAGAGCAGGTCCTCCACCAACCGCACCTCGAAACTGGCCACGAAGCTGGCCATCACGGAGTTCCACTTTTCCGCCAGCAGATTTCCCATCTCGGGGTTCTTCTTCGATCCGGCGGCGCGCACGATTGCCGGCAACTCGGCCGCGCTGTCGTCGGTAAACACCATCACGGTGCTCTGGAAGCGGGCATCAAGGTTCGGCGAATGGGTGAAGCCGGCCAGTGACTTGCGCTCCCTCACGGACGGCGGCATCACGAGCAGTTCCGCGCCGCCGCCTTCCACCTCATCCGAAAAAACGGCCGAAACCCGCTGCCCGTGGATGGGCTTCGAGAAAATGAGAAAGCCGTCGTTGAGATAGATTTTGAGTTCATCGCGCGCGAAGCGGAGATCGCGGACGCGGTAGCATTCCTCTGGATCGAGCGCCGCCCTTCTCAGTTCTCCGGCCACATCTCCCGCCACGCCGGAGGCCCACAACGCCGCCGGCGCAAGTACTGCTAAAACGAATGCCCGCACGACTCCAGTCTAGCGGGAATCATTTTCACTCCGCGCCGGACGCTCCTACTCGGCGACCGCGATGGCGACCGTATTGCTCGTCTTTCCGCCAATGCTCACTGTCAGCGGAACGGCGTTCCCCGTTTGGGCCGCGGCCGCGATCTTCGCATTGATCTGATACAGCCCCACGGAACCCGGCGCCAGGCCGGAAAATGACACCTCCGCCGGAGCCCCGCCGATGCTCACCTCGGGCGTGTCCACGGTGCGGATGGGCGGATCGGGCGGCGGAGGCTCGCCCGGCCGCGGAGGGAACTCTACCCTTCCGAGACCCGTGCAGTAGATGGAGACATACTCACCCCGCCTGGCGGGACGCGAGATGCCGTCATCGGCGGCGCGCGCGATGTAGATGGTTCCCGCCACCCGCACCGCGCCTTGCCCCACGCCGTTTCCCGACATCGCAAAGACGCCCGGCGCCACCGCCGCCGAAGAAGGCCCCGCGACGGCATTGCCGGTGCGGCCCACGTGTGTCACCGTGATGTCCGAGGGACCCGGCACCAAAGTGTAGGGCAGTTGGAAGTTGATCTGGTTCGGCCCCACATACAGCAAAGGGACCAGCGCATTGTTCACCCGCACGCTGGTGCCGTTCAATTGCACCGGCAGCGGCAGCCTCGTCGCCATCTGTTCGCCCTGGGAGAGATTCTTCCCTTGCAACATCACAATGGTTCCCGGCGACAACTCCGGGCGGAAGCTGGCGGAATTCTTCACCCCGTTATCGTCCACCGTGGGATCGCCGGGAAGAGCGAGAAAGAACGCATCGTTGGTATTCGAATAGGAGAGTCCCTGCGCCGGTCCGCCGCCGGGAGCGAAGATGCGCCCGGCGAGCGTGGCCCCATACAATCCGTGCCGCGGAGAGCTCATCGGCGGAAGGATGCCCCAGGTGTCACTGGCCGGGTCATACTCCTCGTTTTGCTCGAATATGCCGTCAGGACGCGTCGTGTTTCCTTCGCCGCCGAACACCTGGATGCGGTTCCGCAGCGCCCCGCTGCCCATCCCGGCTCGCGCCGTCAGAGCCGCGGCGCGAATATTCCACGTGTTCGCGGCGGGGTCAAATTCCTCGTTGGCCCGGAAGTAGGTGATGCCCGACCGCCCGGAAATGGCATAGATCCTGCCGTTCACCGCCTGCGCCGTAAGATGATCGCGCGCGGTGGGCAGGTCCGGCAGGCGGCTCCATTGCCGCGTGTCCGTGTCGAACACCTCGAACGCGGCGGTGCTTTGCGTAATCGCGTAGCCGCCGGCGACGTAGATGCGGTTGCCGATGACGGCTACGCCGCTTGCCGCGCGCGGCTCTCCCATCCGCGCCACGGTGGACCATTGCCCTGTTCCCGGGTCGTACTGGTAGGTATTGCCGTCCACAAACGGCGTGCCCACTCGCATCGCGCCCAGAACATACAGCTTCCCATTCGCCGCGGCCACATTGCAGCTATCGCCGCCGCCGGGAATCGGCACGGGAGGGCCTTCGCTCCAGTCATCGATGTAGGGATCGTAGATATACAGCTTCGTGCCGCGTGTCACCCCATCGGCCAACACGCCGCACACGGAATATACTTTGCCGTTCAGCGCCGCGGAGGAGACCTCCGTCACCTGCGCCGGATACGGCGCGCGGCGTTCCCAGGTGGCTTGCGCCCAAACCGCGGCGGGAATCACGAACCACAGTAGGAGTTTCATTGCCCCAGTGTACCTTCCGGCCGCGCGGTAATTTCACCGCGCTTTAAAGGGGGCTCGGGTCTATTTCATGGAGCCGCGGGCGTCTTCGAGAATGCGTTTCGCGCGCGCCGGATTATAAACGCCGCAGGAGCAGAACCGCGCCATGTACGTCACCGCCTCATCCGGCGTCCGTCTGCCCTCTTTCACCCAGTCAATCATCTTCTTCGCCAGCGAATGGCTGATCATGCCGTGCCCGCACATGGTGCTGAGGCAAAGCACCTGCGTGTTCGGCAGCTTCTCCGTCTTCCCTTCGAACCCCAGCGAATAACCGACGCTGTGCCGCGGGATACCCGCCGCGTGACAGCACTGCTCGGCGCCGTCGATCGAAGTGGACACATTGATGCACAGGCCGAGATCCGCCTGCTTCACCGCCTTCACGAAATCCTCGGCGTTGACCCGCTTGTCGAACACCGCCGCCACTGTCGTCGGCGTATCCACACCGTTGATCACCGCCTCGAAATCGGGCGTCATGTCCCGGTTCCAGTGCGACATGGGGTGCATGTCGCGGCTGGGACGCAGGGCGCCGCCGTGCGAAGCGTCTCCCAGATTCACGGGTTGGAACGGCAGCGCCATGCGCAGGAATTCCTTCAGCTTGGGAAGGCAGCCTTTGTCGTTCTTGCCGCGGCTTGGGATGGCAAAGACCACGTAATCGTCGTAAAAACTGGCGCTATCGCCAAATCGATGGAGAGTGTTTGTCATCGTGCTGCTCCTGCCGGTTCCTGTTTCTGGTCCGCCGGCGCGGGTTCGTTCGAGATCTTGCCAAGCCCGATATTCGTCTTGGCGCGCTGAAGCGAGTAGCCGAGCTTCTCCAATACCGGCGCCACCACGTGCTCCTCGCCGTTCTCATCGCAGCGCGTGCCCACGCCGATCGACACCACCGTATCGATCTGCTTTTCCACTTCCCAAACGGCGCGGATGATCTCCTCCGTGCGGTCCACCGTGGTCTTGATCTCGAGGATGGCCGAAAGCACCTTCTCGTTGAGGATATCTTCGCGGATCTTGCCGGTGGCGGTGTCCGTCATCAGCGAGGTGACGGGATTCTTCTTCTCGAAGCTGACGCCGCGCTTGGCCAACGTCATCGACATCTTTTCAATCTCGTGGAAGCGCACGCCCACGCCGGGGCGTCCGAACTCGATGGTAAAGCC
>JAIXKK010000087.1 GCA_026954325.1 Bryobacterales bacterium
CCGCGTAGGTCTCCAGCCCCGAGCGAACAAGAACCACGCGCGTGAGGGCGAGCGTCATCGGCAGCCGGATGGTGAACGAGGTTCCCTTGCCCCGCTCCGATTGGATCGAGAGCGTACCCTTCATCTTGTTCACCGTGGCCTTCACCACGTCCAGGCCGACGCCGCGGCCCGATACCTCGCTCACTTCGCTGGCCGTCGAGAACCCCGGCAGGAAGATGATGCCGTACAGTTCCTGATCGGAAAGATTCGGGGCGTCTTCCGGCGAGATGTAGCCCATCGCCACCGCCGCCTCGCGGAGCCGCCGGACGTCCAGCCCGCCGCCGTCATCACGAATCTGAAGCACCACCTGGGTCCCTTCGTGATAGGCGCGCAGGTAGATGGTCCCGCGTTCGGGCTTGCCCGCGGCGCGGCGTAACGCGGCCGGTTCAATGCCGTGATCCACGGCATTCCGCAAAATGTGATCGAGCGGTCCCGCCATCTCCTCGAGTACGGTCTTGTCCAGTTCCACCGCCTCGCCATCCACCACCAGGTTCACCAGTTTGTTGCGCCGCTCGGCGGTCACGCGCACCGTGCGGTGGAGCCGCGACGAGAGGTGGCGCAGCGGCAACATGCGCAGCCGCATCAGCCGGTCTTCCACCTCTCCGGTCAGCGTGCTCAGCCGGTTGAGATAGCTGTCGAAATCGGCGATGAGGTCATTGAGCCGCGAGCCGGCGTTCGAAACGTCGCCCGTCGTCTCCGCCAAGTCGCGTGAAAGCAGGTGAAATTCCGTGTAACGGTCGAACTCGAGCGCGTC
Source organism: Bryobacterales bacterium (assembly GCA_026954325.1). Classification (GTDB taxonomy): domain Bacteria; phylum Acidobacteriota; class Terriglobia; order Bryobacterales; family Bryobacteraceae; genus CADEFT01. Next base: position 794 of record JAIXKK010000087.1, read on the forward strand.
AAAATCGTCCGCCGCCGCCGATCCGGCCGGTGAGAACCCCCGGCCTATCGCCGTGAACGCGCGCCGGTTGGCCTCCTGCAAAGCCGTCGCCTCATAGTCGCTCTGAAATTTGCGCGAGATGCGGGACAGCCGCTCGATGCTGAGCTGGAGTTCGTTCACTTCGTGCACGTATCCCGACAGGTGCTGCTCGAAGCGCGAACGGTGAATCACCAGTTCCGAAACCAGGCGCACCAGTTCATCCAGCCGTTCCAACGGAGCGCGGACAAATTGCGCGCTCTTGCGCTGTGGCGGTTCCGCCCCGGCCGCGGGCATGGCAGGCTTTCGCGCCTCCTGGGGCGCCGGAACCAGCGCGAGTTCGGCCGCTTCCGCCGCGCCCGGTTCCTCCGCGGAAGCCTGCGGCTCCGCTTCCGCCAGTGCCGCTTCGTAGCCCGCAAACAGCGCGTCCACCTTATCCCGTTGCGCGGAGGATATTCCGCGGTTGGCCACCGCGTCGGTCAGGATGTCGTAGGTCGAAAACAGCAGCGGAGCCAGATCTGCCCGGTATGCCGTCCGCCCCTCGTACATCGCGTCCAGCAGGTCTTCCATGCGGTGCGCCACGCTGCTGGTGAGCCGCAATCCCACCACCCCGCAAGCCCCCTTGAACGTGTGCACCGCGCGCCGCATCGCCTGAATCTGCTCCGCATTCGGAGACTCCCGCTCCATGTTGCGGAACAACTCCCCAATGACGTGCAGGTGTTCTTCCGCTTCCTGGTGGAACGCCTCGAGCAGGTCGTCGCCGACGTCCATCTGGTCCCTCGGTCCGTTTGCCGCCGCCGAGGAAGCCGGCGGAACCGCCGGCGCGGCCGGAGGCGAGGCGGGCAAGGAGAGAATTTCGTCGAAATTCGCCTGGATTTCTTTTGCCCTGTCCGCCAGATTCGCGCCTGTCCCTTTGCCGCCGATCGACTCGAGCACCACTTCAAACGCCCGTTGAAACAATGGAAGCAGGTCCCGCGTGTATTTCGCTTCTCCCTCGAAGATCCGGTCCAGCACCTTCTGCATCGAAGCGTTGATCTTGCTGGTGGCCCGCATCCCCACCACGCCCGAGGCCCCCTTCAGTTGATGGACCGGACGGCGGATGGTCTTCAGCGTCTCCACGTCGTCGCTTGCCTCGAGCGCCGCCAGTCCCGAGGCCAGCTTCTCGAAATGTTCCGCCGCCTCTTCCTGAAAAGCGCTCCACAGGTCATCGTCCACCTGGAATTCATCCAGCGTCTGGATTACCATCTCCGGCGCCGCTGCCGGCGATTCCATCCTCGCCGGTTCGTCCGCGGGCATCTGGTCCTCGATCGTCTCGAAGCTGAGGATCTCCGGCTCCATCTCCGCGAAATCCCGGGCAGACTCCTCCGCAACCTGTTCCTGCGACGTGCTTGCACCGAGGAGATTGCGGATCTCCTCCGCGTCTCCGCTCTCCGGAAGATCCCGCATTCTGCGGAATGCCTTCACCAGTTCGGTGACAATAGCGTGCTCATGCAGGTCGCCCGAGGTGATGCCATGCAGGTATTCGCCGATGCGCGCGGTCGCCGATGCCAGCACCCCGGCCACTTCATCGCTCCACCGCAGTTGGCCCGAAAGAATCTGCTCCAGCATGTCTTCCTGGTACTGCGCCATCTGGCTCAGCGCCATCAGGCCGATCGTCGAACCCGCGCCGCGAATGCAGTGGACCATGCGGTAAGCCTCTTCGAGGCTGTCCGGACTCTCCGGGTTGGCGCGGAATTCCTCGAGGCTCTGCGCCAGTTTGGGAAGGTAGCTCTCCACTTCCTTCACGAATCCGCTGATGATCTCGGGATCCACTTTGAAATTCATTGCTCTCCTCCCTACGGGATGCTGCCGCTTTTACCGGGGGCCCCCCGGAGGCCATCGCCGGGAAACCGCCTGTTGAGGTCAGAGGAAACAGCTACCGCATGGAGTAGTGCATCTCGTCGGCCGGAAGACGGAAGCGTTGCATCGAGCGCCGCAGTTCCTCGGTCAGTCCCGCGAGTTGCTGCACCGAGTGGGCCGCCATCTTTGCCCCTTCCGCCGTTTCTTGCGTGTGTTGTGAGATGTCGTGCATCGACTTCGAAATGTATTCCGACCCCAGCGCCTGCTCTTCGGAGGCCGAGGAAATGCTCTGAATCAGATTCGTCAGTTGCGCGGTGACCGATTCGATCTCGCTCAGCGTGCGCCCGGCGGCGTTCGCCAAATTGCTGCCGTCCACCACTTCGCGCGTCGTTTCCTCCATCGCCGTAATAGCCTCGGTCGTGTCCGCCTGAATCGACTTGATCAGCGTGCTCACCTTCTTCGTTGCTTCCGCCGCGCGTTCCGCCAGCCGTTCCACTTCTTCCGCCACCACCGCGAATCCGCGCCCAGCTTCGCCCGCCATCGCGGCCTGAATCGAAGCGTTCAACGCGAGAATCGACGTCCGGTCCGCGATGTCGCCGATGAGCTGCACGATCGATCCGATTTCCTGCGACCGCTCTCCAAGGCCTTTCAGCCGCTTCGACGTCTCCTGCACCTGGTTCCGGATGCCGCCCATGCCCTGAATGGTCTTCTGCACGGCCTCCGACCCCTGCTTCGCTCTCTGGAACGTCTGGTCGGCCACCGAAGCCGCCTGCCCGGCCGTCGAGGAAACCTCGCGAATCGACTTCACCATCTGCTCGATCGACGAGGATGCCTCCGAGATCTGCCGCGCCTGCCCCACGCTGCCTTCGGCCAGTGTTTCCGCCGTCTTCAACACGTCCTTCGCCGAAGCTCCGACGTTCGATGTCGTCGTGTTGACACTGCGCACGATCTGTCTCAGTTCGCTGATCATATAGTTGAACGAATCCGCGATCGCGCCCGTTACCTCCGCGTTCACCTCCGCTTCCTGCGTCAGGTCCCCGCTCGCCACGCCGCTGATGTCATCCAGCAGCTTCTGGATGCTCGACTGGATCCGGTTGCGTTCATCACGCGACTGGATCAGGCTCAGCGTGTTATCCAGCACCGTGTTCATCGATTCCGCCATTACGCCCAGTTCGTCCTTGCTGTGCACCGGAACCCGAACGTCGAAATTCCCAGCCCCGATGAGCGCGAACGAATCGCTGATCTGCTTGATCTGGCCCGTGATGGAGCGGTTGATCGTAATTACCAGCGCCGCCGCCAGCAGCAGCACCGCAATGGCGATGCCCAACTGTGTATTCTTCTTCCGCTCGAGATCGCCGATGCGCGCCTCCAGCAACGACTTCATCGCCGGGAGCGACGCGTCGTAGAGGGCGAAGAACGGACTCACCGCCGCCGTCGCCGCCTGGTTGGCGCCCGAGAGCGTCCCAAACCGCTCCACGTTCCCTTCATGTAACGGCCGCAGCCACGAATCCGCCCCGCGCACGGCGCTCACCACCGCCGGGTTCACACGCGGTTCGATCGACGGATTGTAGCCGAACGCCACCCCGAAGTTGCGCTGCATGTTCTGAATCATCGAGTCCACGTTGTCGGCCAGCACCTGCGCCTGCAGCCGGTCTTCCGGGCTCTTGCGTACGATCGCGTTCCCCGTCAGGTATGCCAGCCGGCTCATGCGGTCCGTGATCACCGGCAACTGGTTCACCATCGCATCCATCAGGTAGTAGGTGTCCATGTCCGTGTCGTTGATCAGCCCTGACTTCTCGCCGAGTTGCCGCACTAGTTCCGTCAGGTCGGCCATCAGCCGGTTGTGCGCGTCCAGGCTCTCCCGCACCGGCATCTTCATCGCCCCCAGCTTGACATCCTGCCAGTTGCGCTTAAGCTGCGCCACGCGGTCGCCCACGCCGAACTGCGGATACTTCGCGTTCACCGACTCGAGCGTGGACATCGACCGGTCGATCGCGCCCTCCGCCTGCTCGGCGCGGCTCCGTTCCGACAGGTCCCCGTTGAGCATGGAGTTCACCATGTTGCGATGCTGCGGAATGGCCTCGAGCACGCCGCGCAATGCGCCGATGTATTCGACGCCGTTACTTTCATTGACAGCCAGGTCGATTCTCTCGTTCCTGGCCTGGACCAGAAGCATGGCCAGAATGACGACCGGCAAGGCCATCAAACCGAGCACTAGTCCCAGCTTGCGTGAAATTGGCAGATTGGCTAATGCGCCCGCGGCGCCCGAATTTGGCATTTGACTCTCCCTCGAATGTTTTTTCGCGATTCCCGCGCGTTTCTGTCCGTGTCTCCTGGGCCGCGCCGCAATTCGCCGCGCGCCTCAAAATTATTCCCTTACCTGCTGGCGAGCTGCTCGAATTCCTGTAGTCCGAAGAGCTGCTCCAGATCCAGCACATTCAACAACCGGTCTCCGCGTCCATGCACTCCACGCAGCACCGAGGTGACTTTGTCGTCCACCAGACCCGTCACTTGCTCCAATTGCTGCGATTGGATCCGCTGAATTCCTTTCACTTCGTCCACCATCAGGCCGGTGGGTGACACCCGCTCCCGCGCCTGAAGGAAAAGCACGCGCCCCCTCGCCGACGGCGCGCTGTCCTGCAACCCGAGCAACCCAGGCAGGTTGATTACCGGAACCACTTCGCCGCGTAGATTGGTGATTCCGCGCATGAAATCCGGCACGTTCGGTACGCGCGTGATGCCGGGCACCCGTCCGATTTCCGCTACATCCCGCACCGGCACCGCATAGTCCGACCCCGCGAGGCTGAATACCACGTAGTCGTCGAGCTGGCTGTACTGTTTGTGAACCGTGGGGGCCGCCGGCTCGGCCGCCGCAATAGCCGGTGCCGATTCCAGAGCGTGATCAATGCCCGCCACCAGTTCCTCGAGAGCCGGCTGCGGTGGAGCCGGCATCTCCGGTTCGAGAACCGCGGCTGCCTCTGCCGCCGGTTCCTCGGCCGTGAACATCGCCGCCGGCTCATCCACCGGCTCGGAAACCGGTTCCTCCGCAGGCTCTTCCGCCTCGAGAGGAGCCAGGAAAAACGGATCGTTCCCCGCCTGTGCCGACGGCTCGAATGCCAGCGGCGGTGGCGGTGGCGCGGACACTTCCTGTTCCAGGAATTGCGCCGCCAGCGCCTCGATCGTCTCGGGCTCTTCCGGCAGACTATCCGGAAAATCATCCGCCGCGAACTCCGGCAGCGGTTCTGGCGCAAGTTCCACCAGCGGCGCTTCTCCAACGGGTTCTTCCCCGATTGCCGGATCGGTGCTCAAGGCGGATTCCTCCCCTTCCGCCCCGCTGTCGAGCGCCAGCAACTCCTCGAGTAACTCGTGCATGGGCTCCACGCCGCTCGTCCCCTCAAGTGCTCCCAACAGTTCGGGCTCGAGCACTGGTTCAGGACGCGGTTCCACCGCTTCTCCTCCATGCCTTGTCTGCGATTCCCGGCTGAACTCCGAAAGTACTTCCAAGGATGGTTCGCTGGGCGGTTCCCACCCGGCCGTCTGCCATTCCGGAACTGTCTCTTCCCCCATCGATTCAAGCACCGGCTCCCGCCACAACCCCGGCGTCAGCTCGAACTTCGCTTCCTCGGGCGCGGCGGTCTGTTCATGCAGGGATTCGAGCACCGGCTCCCGCCACAACCCCGGCGTCGGCTCGAACTTCGCTTCCTCGGGCGCGGCGGTCTGTTCATGCAGGGATTCGAGCACCGGCTCCCGCCACAACCCCGGCGTCGGCTCGAACTTCGCTTCCTCGGGCGCGGCGGTCTGTTCATGCAGGGATTCGAGCACCGGCTCCCGCCACAACCCCGGCGTCGGCTCGAACTTCGCTTCCTCGGGCGCGGCGGTCTGTTCTTGCAGGGATTCGAGCACCGGCTCCCGCCACAACCCCGGCGTCGGCTCGAACTTCGCTTCCTCGGGCGCGGCGGTCTGTTCATGCAGGGATTCGAGCACCGGCTCCCGCCACAACCCCGGCGTCGGCTCGAACTTCGCTTCCTCGGGCGCGGCGGTCTGTTCATGCAGGGATTCGAGCACCGGCTCCCGCCACAACCCCGGCGTCGGCTCGAACTTCGCTTCCTCGGGCGCGGCGGTCTGTTCATGCAGGGATTCGAGCACCGGCTCCCGCCACAACCCCGGCGTCGGCTCGAACTTCGCTTCCTCGGGCGCGGCGGTCTGTTCTTGCAGGGATTCGAGCACCGGCTCCCGCCACAATCCCGGCGTCGGCTCAAACTTTGCTGTACGCGCTTCCTCCGCTGCCTCCGCGCGCAGTTCGTTCAGCGACTTCACTACCGGCTTCCGCCACAATCCCGGCGCCGGCTCGAAGCCCTCCGCATGCTCCTCTTCCGCCGAAGCCTCCATCATCGGTCCGTCATCTGCCTTCTCCTCTGCCGGTTCTTCGAAGTCCAGGGACGCCTCCCGTAGGGCCGCATCCTCACCCGCCGGCCGGCTAGCCGCCATTTCTACTGTCTCCTCGACGGACGCCCCCTGCTTCGGCGAAACCTCTCCCGCTACTTCGCAACCAGCCGGCGCCGGCGGAGAAACGGATTCGCGCCGGACGGCCGGCTCGTGACCCGTATCCTCTTCCAGGGTCATCTCTTCAATCTCTTCCGGCTTGTTGAGGTCGTCCATTCCTTGTTCCCTCCTCCGTGCGGCTTCGGCGTCCATAGGTGGCGGCTCAAATGAATCTGGAGATTGCCGCCAGCAATTCGTCCGTCTTGAACGGCTTGGTCAGGTACAGGTCCGCGCCCTGTTTGAGTCCCCAATATCTGTCGGATTCCTGGTTCTTGCTGCTCAGCACAATGATCTTAATCCCGCTGGTTTCCGGGGCGCTCTTCAATTGCCGGCACACCTGAAATCCGCTCTTCTTCGGCAAGACCACGTCCAACAGCATCAAGTCCGGCTTCTGCGATACCGCCTTCGTCAGCGCCTCCTCGCCGTCCGTGGCGACGATGAAGCGGTAGCCGTTGTTTTGCAGGACCGTGGTCACGACATGTAATTCGGTCGGGCTGTCTTCCACGACCAGGATGGACTTCCCATTCATCGGTTTCTTTCTCCTCGCTTCCTACGCGCCTCCAGAAAGATACTTCTTAATGGTCTTCAGAAGGGCATCCGGATCAAACGGCTTGGTCACGTAGTCATTGCAACCCGCCAGTTTCCCCCGTACCTTGTCGAAAAGCCCGTCCTTGCCCGAGAGCATGATCACGGGGACTTTTCTCGTCAGCGCCTTCTGCTTGATCGCCTTACACACCTCGTAGCCGTCCATCCACGGCATCGTGATGTCGAGCAGAACAAGATCCGGAACCGCTTCATTCAACTTCGCCAGCGCGTGCGAGCCGTCCTCGGCAGTCACCACGCGATAGTCGTTCTTCTCGAGAATGCTGGACAGCGCCTTGCGGATCGTCAGACTGTCGTCCACCACCAGGATCACCTTCCGCCACTGGATCTGATCGAGCACTCCGTTCAGCGCCCAATCATTGCGCTTTTGCGCGGAGGCGGCCTTCAGATGGGGCAGGGCGGCCGTCGCCTCCCGCAGGTTCAGATGCCCCAGCGCCAGACTTACATTCTGGTCGAAGCCGCGTTTATCCGCCGGCGTGGCTTCATACCGCGCCAGTGAATCCCGTACCAGTTTCTCCTGTACGCCCTCGTTCTTTTCGATCTCTTTGAGGTCTTCCAGTACCGTCACCGCGCGGCAGTTGGGACAGCGCCGCAAGGCGGATTCCGAAGGAGCCTGGCAGAATGGACAGCGCCAGCGCGGCTGGGGTTCCGGTTCCAGCGCCAGTGCCGGGGAGCCCTTGCTTGCCGGGGCGAAGGGGATCACTGTCGGCCGCGCCCGCGTCGCCGTATCCGCCGGTCTTGGAATTACCATGGGATCCGCCGCGCGCCCCGTGGCCATGCTCCCAGGCCCTTGTTCTGTTGGCCGGATGGTCGTAGTACCCACGCCCTCCACGGTCTTCAACACTTCATTTGTATGCGTTTGCGCCGCCCCAAACGTGTTCGCGGCGGGAACGGCCTGGCGCGCGGCGGCCGGTGGCGCCCCTGCCGTATTGTTGGTTCCCGGCGCCGGAGGCTGGGATAGGTTCTGTCCCACGGGCTTGGGGCCTTCGGGAGCCTGGGCGCCCCCTCCCGTCACCCCTTTACATTTCTCCAGCCATGCCGCCGCCTTCTGATTTTGTGGATTGATTCGTAACACTTCCCCGAGATAAAAAATAGCCTCTTTCGGCGACTCGGAAAGGGAGGCGCGCCACAGCCACACCAATTCATTGTTGGGATTGTGTACGCTGGCTTGACGAAGCAATTGCCGGGCGGCTGCTTTGTTGCCAACTTTTGCGGCTGTTACTGCTTCGCGCAACAGTAGAGCATCCTGGGTTTGGGGCATAACTTCCCTTAATGAGAATCCGCAACGAGCAGATTCGCGGTCTGATCGCTTACATCCCTAATAACGGCGTATCCACCGCCTGCTTGTATAGGTTAAATACCTTAACGCCGCTCTCCCTCCTACGGGGGACCCCCTCCTCAGGCGATTCTTCTAAGGTCACATCAGGTATAACGAACCTCCTCCAATAATCCGTTTATTAGAGTGCGGCTCGTTCCGCGCACGAACCATGCTCTCCCCCGGCGCACCGTCCGATCCCCTTCACACCTGGCGTCCCGCCAATGACCGCTCTAATATCCTCATCGTCGCCCCCTCTTCCGCGGACTATCTCGAACCGCTCTCCTCTCTCCGCCAGGGCAGCGCACCTTGCGAAGTTGTCTCGATAGATTCCATCCAAGACAGTCTCCGCCTGGTGCGCCGCGGCAGCATTGCGGTTGTCGTCCTCGACGGCCATCCGAGCGAAACCGGCAGCCTCGAATTCATTATTGAAGCTCTCGCCAAGCAGAAACCGCCCCTTTTCCTCATCCTCACCCGGAAACCCGGCCCAACCCCTTCTCCCCACCGCCGCATCCGCACCGCCGGCGCGCGCATGGATCGTGCTTCGCTCAAGAATCTCGTCCTCTCCGCCGCCGGCGAGTTCGAGGATGACTCTGTTCCCAGGGCCGTCAGCGCCGTCGAACTGCTCGAATCAGCCGCTGGATTTCCCGACGAAGTCTGGCTACGCGTCACCAACCACCGGGAAGAATCCGGCGACCTCTGCATCCGCGCGGGCCGCATCGTCTACTGCGAAGTCGAGCGCCTCTCCGGCTCGAAGGCGGCCGCCAGAATCCTGTCCTGGAGCGATTGCCGCTTCGAATGCCGGGAACTGCCGGCTTTCCTCAGCAGGAACATGGATCACCCCCTCGACGGCTTGAGCGCGCTTGCGGACGGAAATTCAGCTCAGTATCAGGCCCCGCCCCCGGCCGCGCCATCCCCCCTGCCGGAAGCCGCCGTCGAAGAACCGCTCGATTTCCCCAGCCTCGCTTCCTATTTGGACGGACTTTCCCTCGCGGCTGAGCCCGGCCGCGCGGGTGATATCGAAGAGCCCCTCATGATGCCGGAATTCATGGGCGGCTTCCCGGACGCCCAGTCCGGGAAGGACACTTCGCCCCCGGCGGCCGGAGATTTCTTCGAAGAACCCGTGGAGATGACGTTCGAATTTGGCGAGTCCCAACTCGAGTCCGCCCCCGAAACCCCTCAGAAAGAGGGAACCGGCTTCATCCTCGTTACCAACTCTGTTTTCGCCGCTGTTGCCGTGATTGCCGCCCGGCATCCGGAAATCGAGGTTTGCCTGCCGGAAAGCGAGCGTCCTTATTTCGACGCCGCTCTTCTGCGCGGCCTCTTTGACCAGGCCCGCCAATGCGCTTCCCTTCACCGCATCGGCGCCCCTTCCTCCGTGCTCATCAGGAGCGCCGCTGGAACCCTGGCCCTCGAGTTGATCCCCGAGAGCGGCCGTCTCGTCGCGGCCTACCTCAAAGACGGCGGATTCGGTCCCCGGGAAGAAACCGAATTGCGCCGCCTGATCGACAACCTGCCTGCTGTTTCAAAAGCAGTACCCGGCTAGCGCGCTTCACCGGCAGGATTCCTAATCACCTCTCCCTCCGCCGCCGATCCCGCTCCTGCCTCCTGTCGGGGTACTACAACGTTCCAGGACTCTGTTCTCTTGTTCGCTCCTGGTTGCGCCTCCAAACTGGCCACTTGGATGGGATTCTCCCCTTCCATTGATTGGAGCACTGTTTGGATCGCGCCGAGTTCGACATCTGGACCGCCAGGGAAGTCGCCAGGATTCTCACCCTCGTCGAGAACGAAACCCGCTACTACCAGGAGATCCTTGCCCTCGTGCCCGTTCCTCTGGCCGTCGTGTCCCGGCAACTTCTTCTCACCTCGGTCAATCCCGCCTTCCGCCGCCGTTTTCAACTGTCGCACGAGGACGCCGGCCGGCGCCGCCTCGACGAATTCATTCCAGCCGCGGTAGTGAAGTCCCATGTCGAGCATGCGTTCGAGACAAACCTTCCAGAATCCGGAATCGAGTTCACCGCGCTCGATCCAGCCGGCGTGGGGCGTCCTTGCCGCCTGTCCGTGATCCCTCTGCCCGGCCTCCAGGCCGGTCTCGAGGGAGAAGTCCTGGTTGTCGTCGAAGAGCCCACCCATGCCGCTTCTCCCGCCGCGCGCCTGCTCGAGGAATTGCGGATCGCCGTCTGGCTGATCGATGTCGAGTCCGGGGACCTCCAGTTCGCCAATCGCGGCGCGGAGCGCCTGCTTGGCCGGGAAGGTGTTGCCGCCTGGATCAACCGCGTGCATCCGGATGATCATGCGCGAGTGGCCTGGGTCTATGAGGCCGCCCTCGAATCGGGAGCGGAAGCCGCTGTCGAGTACCGCGCGGCCCGCCCCGGCGGAGCCATCATCTGGCTCGCCGATCGTATCCAGCCGCAAAGTTCGGGCGGGCGCGTCCGCTCCCTGCGCGTCGTAACCACCGGGGAAACAGACCGCCGCGTCCAGCATCTCCAGCATGTCCAGGACCGTGAGGCGGACGCCGCCATGCGCCTCTCCCGCCATGTCGCCCACGAATTCAACAACCTCTGGATGATCCTCACCGGCTACGCCGAGATGCTGGCGGACCATATTTCCCAGTCGGACTCCGAAGCCCTCTCCGCCATGGATGAAATTCGCAAGGCCGTCGACCGGGGCGTAGGGGCCACCCAGCAACTTCTCCAGTTCGGCCGCCCCTCCCCCGGCACAATGACGGTTGTGGACCTCAATCAACTGATGCGCCGCATTGCCCCCGGCGCCGCCCTCCAACTGACCTCTCAGCCCGTTCCCGTTTCCGCCGATCCGGTCAAACTCGAGCGCGCCCTGCGCGACTTGATCGCGAGCGCGGCTGATGGCCAGCCCGAGGGTTGGCGACTGGAAGTCGAGACAGGCCGGGAAACCCGCATCTCGGATTTTGGCTTCGACGATTGGAAGGGGCAGTTCGTTACCCTGCGCATCGGGCCGTTACAGGGCGTCTCCGGCAAGAGGATCGAACACTGGCGTGAGCCCTACTTCAGCGATGTCGAGAAAGCTGCCGGAATCGGACTCGCTCCGGCGGCCTCCCAACTGCGAGCCATGGGCATCCATGTTCACCTCGAGCGTTCCCCCTCCCGTGCCGCGCGGACGGCCGATTTTGTCCTGCGGTTTCCCCTTGCTCCCGTTCCCGAATCCCCTGTCGAACCGAAGCCCGAACCCGCGTTCCGCCGCGGGGAAGAACCGCCCCCGCCCGAGAAGTTGGAAACCGTTCTCGTCGTCGACAGTGAAGAGAGTATCCTCTCCCTCATCTCGCGGGTTCTCAGCCGTCAAGGCTACGAGGTGATTACCACCGCAACCCCCGAGGAGGCTCTGCGCGTTGCCGCCGAACCCGCCCGGCAAATCCACCTCACCGTTGTCGAGGTTGCACTCCCGCAGTTGCGCGGGCCGCAATTGGCCGCCCGCCTCCGCGAGATACATCCTGAGATGAAAGTCCTCTATATGTCGGGGTTCACGGATGACCCCTCACTCGCATCCGGTCTGCTACCCCCCGATGCGGGTTTTCTCCAAAAGCCCTTTACCCTCAACTCCTTGACCTCGACCGTGCGTGCAGTACTAGATTCGTCCAAGAACTAATCAATTTCCCTCATCGTAATCCCCGCTTGCCGTACCGATAATAAAATTGGGTGATGCAAGGCGCCCCGTGGATACATGGAGAAAATCTATTGGATTTCCGTACCGGTCAGCTTGCTGTTCCAGGTTTTGATTATTACCGCCTTGGTCCGCGGAGCCTATAGGCGGTATCCCTTCCTTCTCCTCCTGCTGGTTTCCGAATTCCTCAGCACCATCGTCAATCTCGCCGCCATCATGGACTTCCATCACTACACGCGGGACACCATGATGTTCTATTGGATCGGCGAAGGCATCACCTTTTCGGCCTTGTTCCTTTCCCAGGTCCACATGCTTTACCAGTCCATCGGCGAAGAAAAGCGCGCTGGGCGTCTCTCCTATCTCATCTTCGGCGCCAGCCTCTTCATGGGATTGGCCACCTGGCAAGCCTACGATCCGGCGTTCAACCGATGGATGACTCAAATGGCCCGCAACTTCAGCTTCGGTTCCATGTTCGTTAACCTCACCCTATGGACCTTGCTCATCCGGCGCATCGAGCGGCAGCGGCTATTGGTCACCGCCGGCCTCGGTATCCAGCTCGCCGGAGATGCGATCGGCCACTCCTTGCGGCAGATGTCGCGTAGTCTCGTCACGGGCGGTAACATAATCCTGGTACTCACTTACCTGCTCCGGCTCTACATCATTTGGCGGGCATTAAGCCCCAGTACGGTACCAGCGGCGAACTCCCCCCACTTCGAGAAAGACACCGCTCCCGGCGCCGGCGGCGAACAGTTACAGCGCGCAGAGGCGGGTCATCCCGATGAGGATTCCGAACATCTTCCCGCTCCCCAACTCCGCGCCTAGCACCCCGCTTCCTGTCTCACGCCCCAATGCGAAAACATGCCATCTGGTTGCCGTTCCTCACCAGCAACAGCCCGTTCTCGATCGCAGGCACATTCCACGTCGTGCTGTCCCGTGCCCGTAACCCGCCGAAATCAGGAAACGGCGCGGGTCCACCACAATCGGCTGGGCGCTGTTTAGCCCGTAATCTGTTTCCCATGGAAAGTCTCACGGCAGTCGCCCCGATTCCGGGTCGAGACCCACTGCCCGCGTCTTGGTAACCGTGAGAATTTGCCGCCTTCCGGCTAATGTCACCAGCATCGGCGAAGTGTACGCCTGCGTGTCATCGAGTGACTTCCAGATCGCTTCCCCCGTGTGTTTGTTGTACGCCACCACGGAATTTCCGTGATTCCCACCGTGCTGCACCACCACCTTATCATCCACAATCAGCGGAGAAGCGGACATCCCCCAGGGCAGGTTGCTCGCCTGGTTCAACGAATAACCGAGCCCGATGGGCTGTTTCCACACCAACGGCAGCCCCTTTTCCGGCCATTTTGTGAGGATTTCGCCTTGCCGGTAGACGCCGTCCAGGTCCGGACCCCGGAAACTCGCCCACACCGCGGGAATGCCGCTCACCACCGGCGCGGGTGAGGCGCCCACGGCGGCAGGGTTATCCGGCTGGGCAGCCGCGGCAAACCGGTGTTGCCGGCAGCGCAACCGGAGATCGAAGCCACGTAGGCATGGCTCTATTGTATCGGCTCGTTTCCGCAAGTCATTCCCTCGCGCGATTCCAACCCCGATCACCGCGCCGCTCATCCTGTTTTCATAAGGCTCGTCCCGGCTGTTATGCTATTCTAGCCAGCGAGTGAAGGACCTGCTGCGGTTGCTCGTGCGTCACGACGAAGATATCTCCCTCGATATCGCCGCTCTCGACATTGCCCGCATCGAGTTCCCTGATCTCGAAGCCGATCCCTGGCTCGAACTCCTCGATTCCTATGCCAATGAACTCTCCGAGCGCGTCCCCCGGGAAATCACCGGTCTCGAATTCATCGGAAAAGCCAATCACTTCCTGTTCGAAGAGCTGGGTTTTCGCGGCAACGAGGGCGATTATTACAGCCCCCTCAACAGTTGCCTGAACCAGGTGCTGGTGGAGCGCACCGGTCTCCCCATCACTCTCTCCCTCGTCTACATCGAAATCAGCCGTCGCCTCGGCAGGCCCATTGCCGGAATCGGGATGCCCGGGCACTTTCTCGTGGAATACAACGACGGCGAGACGCGGCGCTATATCGATCCCTTCCACGCCGGCAGAGTCCTCGGCGGAGAGGAATGCCTTGCCCTCGCCAGCAAAGTCACCGGGATGAATCTTTCGGATAACTGGAACGCGCTCGCCCCGGTGAGCAAGCGTCAAATGGCCCTCCGCATGTTGAACAACCTTCGCGCCGCCTACTTGCGCCGCGGCGCGTGGGCAAAGGCTCTCGAGGTTCAGGATTTGCTCGTCGACGCCGCTCCCGGCGAACCCACCGAATACCGCCAGCGCGGCTATCTCCACCTCCAGATGCGCAACTTCCACGACGCCGCCCGCGATCTCGGGAAATACCTGACCCTCGCCCCGGACGCCCGCGACAAAGAGGACGTTGCAAGGCGCCTCAAATCCCTCCGCCGCTGGACGGAGCGATTGAATTGAATTCCATTCCCTTGAACCGCGCGCGTCCTCCAGGGTAGAGTAAGGCCATGACGGCGCCCCTTCTGGTGAGGGGAGCGCGCCAGTTGCTCACTCTGCGCGGCTCCGCGGAACCCCGCCGCGGTTTCCGTATGCGGGAACTTGGCGTCATTGACGAAGGCAGCCTGCTCATCATCGGCGAGACCATCGCCGAAGCCGGCCCCACGCGGCGCGTAGTCAATCTCGCCAGGGCGCGCGACGCCAGTGTCATCGACGCCTCGGGTTGCGTTATGCTTCCCGGGTTCAATGATCCGCGCATGGACTTGCTCGGCCACACGCCCACGCTCCTCGGCATCGAACGCAGAACGGCTCTCCTGCTCGAGCATGGAACCACTTCCATCGGCTGCCTCACCGCCGTACGAAAATACCGCCATTTTGTGGAAAAAGCACGCGCCGCCTCCATCGATATCGTAAGAATCGAACCTTCCGAAGAACCCCAATCCATCGCCCTCGTCAAGCCTTTTGCCAACCTCCTCGCCGGAGCAACCTCTACCCACCCCCGCGAACACATCGACGGCGGCCATCCCCTCGCGCTCGCCACCGGCTTCGACGCGGCATCCATCCGAAGCTGCAGTATGCAGGCCGTCATCGCGCTCGCTTGTCTTCAGTTGAACCTGACCGTCGAGGAAGCCATCTCCGCCGCCACCACCAACGCGGCCCATTCGCTCGGCATCGGGAAAAGAGCCGGCGCCCTCGAACCGGACCGTCAGGCCGACGTCGTCCTCCTCCAGGTGCCGGACTACCGTCAAATCCCGTATCATTTCGGAGTGAACCTGGTTCGGACCGTCATCAAACGCGGCAAGGTGGTCTACCAGCGAGGAGACCGGGGATGGACGGGAAACTGATCGAGTGTGTTCCGAATTTTTCCGAGGGCCGGGACCGTACCAAAGTCGAGGCGATTGCCCACGCCATCGCCTCCGCCCCGGGCGTGCATCTGCTCGCCTGGGAGTGCGATGCCGACCATAACCGCAGCGTCGTCACCTTCGCCGGCGCTCCGTCCGCCGTGCTCGAAGGCGCGCTCCGCGGTGTACGCAAAGCCGTGGAACTGATCGACATCCGGTCTCACCACGGCGTCCACCCGCGCATCGGTTCCGCCGACGTCGTCCCCCTCATCCCGCTCGAAGGCATCACCCTCGCCGAGTGCGCGGCGCTCGCCCACTCCCTCGGATCGAGAATCGCGGCGGAATTGGGCGTTCCCGTCTACTTCTACGAAGCCGCCGCCCTCCGTCCCGAACGCCGCCATCTCGAAAACATCCGCCGCGGCGGATGGGAAACCCTGCGCCACGCCGCCGCGCGCGAAGAGTCCCGCATGCCCGACACCGGAGGACCCGAACTGCACCCCACCGCCGGTGCCACCGCCGTCGGAGCCCGCAAGTTTCTCCTTGCCTTCAATGTGAATCTCGCCACGGAGGATGTCGAAATAGCCCGCAAAATCGCCCGCAAGGTTCGCGCCTCCTCCGGAGGGTTGCCTCACGTCAAGGCCATGGGCGTGTTTCTCCAGTCGCGGCGCCAGGCCCAGGTGTCCATGAACCTCACCGATTTCGAAATAACTCCGCTCCACGCTGTCTTCGAAGCCGTCCGCCGCGAAGCCGAGGCCGCCGGTGTCCCGATTGCCGGCAGTGAAATCATCGGCCTCATGCCCGCCGAAGCCTTGGCCCGGGCCGCCGCCCATTTCCTCCGGTGCGAAAACTACCGCCCAGGTTTAGTCCTCGAAAAATGCCTTCTGTCCAATCTGATAGACTGAGGCCGAAGGATCAACACCATGCCCAACCGACGCCGCTTTCTCAAAACTATCCCCGTCATCCCTGCCCTGGGAGGGCTAACCGGGGCAAGCGCAAAAACCATCGCCAGGCGCGACTATTTCAAGGAACTGGGGATCCGCCCGTTCATCAACGCCGCCGGCAGCTACACCACCCTCACCGCCTCCCTCATGCCGCCGGAAGTGATGGCGGCCATGCAATACGCCTCCAAGCAGTTCGTCCCTCTCATTGAACTCCAGGACGCCGTCGGAAAACGCATCGCCGAACTTCTCGGAGCCGAAGCCGCCATGGTCACTTCCGGCGCGGCCGGAGCCCTCATGTGCGGCACATCCGCCTGTGTCGCCGGCAAGGATCAGGAAAAGATCAGCCGGCTTCCCGATACCACCGGTATGAAAAACGAGGTCATCATCCAGAAGAGCCACCGCTACGGCTACGATCACGCCGTCCGCTCCAATGGCATCAAGATGGTGGAGGTGGAGACCCGCGAAGATTTCGAGCGCGCCGTCAACGAGCGAACCGCCATGATGCTCTTCTTCAACGACGCCGATCCGCGCGGCCGGATCAAGATTCAGGAATTTATCGGCCTCGGCAAGAAGCACAATGTCCCCACCTTCAATGACGCCGCCGCCGACGTCCCTCCCGTCGAGAATCTCTCCAGGTACATCAAGATGGGCTTCGATCTCGTGACCTTCTCGGGCGGCAAGAATATCTGCGGTCCCCAGAGCGCCGGCCTGCTGTTCGGCCGCAAGGATCTCATCGAAGCCGCGCGCCTCAACACCTCACCCTACAGCGATTCCATCGGCCGCGGCTGCAAGGTCAACAAGGAAGAGATCCTCGGAATGCTGGTGGCTCTCGAACTCTACCTCAAGCGCGACCACGAGGCCGACCGCAAGGAAGGCGACCGCAGGGTGAAATACATCGCCGATACCCTCCGCGCCATCCCCACTGTCCGCTCCGATGTTCAAGTGCCCCCCATCGCCAACCACGTTCCCCATCTTCACGTCAATTGGGACCAAAGCAAAATCACCGTCCTTGACGTGGTGAAAAAACTCCGCGAAGGCGAGCCCTCCATCGAGGTTGTCCCCGGCTCCCGCGTGGAACTCATCATCAATCCCTGGATGACCCAGCCCGGTGAAGCCGAAATCGTCGCCAGGCGGCTGCGAGAAATCCTCAAGGCCGCTCTCGCCTAGCTTCTTGCGCGATGCCGGTCAATGCTCAGAAGATGACCTTCAACTGATAGCGAATCACCCGTCCGCCGCCGTCCAGTATCCCCAAGTTTAGGAACTGCCCGGCGGCGGAACTGGTTACGTTGCTCGAGGGCGTGCTGCTTGCCGGCGAGAAGGGACTGACACTCCCCAGTCCGCGCTGCGGATGGTTCCAGATGTTGTAAAGCTCGGTCCGGAATTCCGCGTGGAGTCGTTCCGTGATGTTCACCTTCTTGAACAGGTTCACGTCCCAGTTGCTCGCCGGAGCCGACCGGAACGTGTTCCGCGCCAGGTTCCCCGTCGGCGCCGGTGTGGACGATGCGTTTGGCGGCAGAGCGATATATTGCGCTGTCGCCGGATCAATCGCCGGTTGCCCCGGAAGGTCCGGATTCACGTAGCCCGTCGAACTCCTCGATGACGGTACGGCGCGTACTCCCGGCTGGCCGTTCGGATTGAAGTTCGGCCGGTCGCTCGCGCCATCGATGCCGTCAGCGTCCACGCCGTTATTGACATTCACCGGCACGCCGGTCTCAAACGTAGTGACGCCCGAAACGCTCCACCCGCCCGCCAACCGGCCAAGTATTCCCTTCCGCGCCCTCATCCACGGCAGATCGTAGCCATACACGATCACCGCGCGGTGCGTGCGGTCGAACAACGAGATCCCACGTTCCGCCGGGAGCCCTCCGAAAATTGTAGGCGCCGCCGAAGTCGCCGCCGCGTTGCTGTAGGAAAAGATCTCGCTCCCGTAGTCGATCAGTTTCGACCACGTGTACCCGAAGTTCCCGAAAAATCCATGCGCTGTCCGCTTGCTTAGGTTTACTTGCAAGGAGTTGTAAATGGATGAGCCGTTGTTGGTCCGGATCGCCCGCGATCCCGAGAGCGGATCATAGCGCGTCCCTAGCCGGCCCGGCGGGATCGGAATCGGCGTTGGGGGCAAAATCCTCATCGAAGCGGGTACAACTGGGTTGAATTGCTCAGTTGCGAACAGTTTCGTACCCTTCGAACCGACATAGGAGACATCCAGCACCGTGGTCGGAGTGAACTCCCTCTGGATACCGAAAGACCAGCGTTCATAGTAAGGGTTCACCAGCGTCTTCAGAATCGTATTCTGGCCGTCGAGCGCGCTGAACGGCCGCGGCGTCACCGGCAGCGTTCCCGAGAGGTTCGCCGTCCCCCGCGGATCCGCCGCGCTCACTGTCGAAACCACTTGCGTCACCACCACGTTCGGAGTAGAAGTCGCCGCGTTTGAGGCAATGTTGTTGAAGAACGAGTCATACCCCATCTGGAAGCCCGTCCGGATCACCGTTTTCCGGTTCCCCAGCAATCTCCCCCAAAGGCTCTTTTCCGAAGTGGGGCTCCATGCCAGTCCGAAGGCGGGGGAGAAGTTATTCTTGTCCCCCTGCACCTTGTTCGGCAGTGAGAACGGCCCGGTGAATGTTACCGGGTCGATGTTGAAAATACCCTCGTATCCCGGTGTCCGCAGCGAATTCATCGGTAGCCCGAAGTACTCGTACCGGATCCCCAGCGTCAGCGTCAGCGACGGCCGGACGCGCCACCGGTCCTGCGCGAAGTAAGCTTGCCGGAACAGGTTCGGGTAGTAGGCCGGATTGCCGAAATCCCGCTGCACGGACCCGCTCGAACCTCCGAAATCGTCCACGAAATTCGCGAGTCCCGTGTACCCCGCGCTTGCGGCATACGCGAGCCTCCCGCGCTCCACGATCGGCGCGTACTGCCGCGAGCGCTGTAACAATAGTTCCGCCCCCGTGCGGAAGGAATGGCTTCCCTTGATCCACGACAGAGTGTCCTGCAGCCCGTAGTTATTGGCAATCCTCCCTTGCGGAAGATTCGTCTGTACGCCCATGTATCCGCCAATCGACCGGCCCACGGTGGATGCCGTCAATCCCGCAATCGAGTACAGAGGCAGCGTCCGCGCCAGCGGGTCCGGAGCGTCGTTGGGAAAGGCCAATCCGATACGGTTATACGGAAGCCGCAGTTCGTTTGTCATCGCCGGCGAAATCACACGCGTCCAGGAGGCGAGCGCGTTCTGATACCGGTTCTGTTGCGAGGTGATGAAACTTGGAAAGTTGAGCCCGGCCACCGGGTTTACGGTGTCATCGTATAGATACCGGCCGCTGATCTGGCTCTTCTCTGACAGCGCGTAGTCGATACGCGTAGTGGTCTGCCGGTCCCGAAGCGTCTGCGGATAGCTCGTAATCGCCAATCCGAACTCGACGTCCGGCCTGCCGTTCCCCAGCGCCACCGGAAACTTGTTCGCCTCCCCGCTCAACCCCGCCGTCACCGCGTTGAGCAGATCCACCCGCGGATTAGTCCCCTTGGGAAACACCGCGTTCAAAGTAGCCCTCCCCGCCGCGCTCGGAGCCACTACGTCGCTCGATCCGCTCGAGCGCTGCCGCTGCTCCTGAAAACTCTGGAAGAAGAACAGCTTGTTCTTCACCACCGGTCCGCCGAGTGTTCCGCCCCACCACTGCTCTGTGCCCGGAAGCGGCTTCCCTCTCTCCTGCACCGCCGCGTCAAGCGATTGCAGCAGAGTGGTGGCATCGTCGTTAGTCACATCCAGCAGGAACGATGCCGACCCGTGAAAGTCATTCGTCCCGCTCTTGGTAATCACGTTCACCACGGCGCCCCCGGCGCGCCCATATTCCGAGTCGAAATTCGACGTTTGCACCGACACTTCCTGCACCGCGTCGGGATTTGTGATCTGGAACCCTTGCCCGGCCACCGAAATGTCGTTGTTCTCCGTGCCATCGATGAGAAAGTTATTCGACCGCCCGCGCGCTCCATTCACCGAAAACGTCCCCACTCCGGGCGCGGACCGGTTACTGCTCACCCCAGGCGCCGTCAGCGCCAATGCCACCGGGTTCCGCACCGATACCGGCAATTGCGTAATCTGTGCCGATCCCACATTGGCTCCCCGCACCGGCGCTTCCACCTGCAGTTGAACCGACTCCGCCACCACCTGAATCACGTTCTTCTGCTCGCCTACTTCCAACCGCGCATCCACCGTGCGCACCTGGCTTGCCACAACCTGGAATGGATCCGTCTTCAGTTGCCGGAATCCGCTCGCCGTGACAAACACTTCATAGCTCCCCAGGTCCACCGCATCGAAGCGGTAATAACCGGATTCGTTGGAGATGGTTTCCCGTCTGACGCCTGTCGTAAGCGAAAGCAACTCCACTTTGGCGCCGCTGATCACCGCCGCGGATGGATCAGACAACAGCCCGGTCACCGTGCCGCGGCTCGACTGTCCGTAGGCCACTGCCGAAAAAACAAGCCCTAGAAAAACAAGGGCGAAATGAGACACACGAGACATAATCAACCTCAATCTATACAATTGCTCGGCAAAAATGCTTAGCACGCCGGGTTCCGAAACAAAAAATCTTGTAACTGTAACGAAAGTAAAGTTCGTGATATCCGCCGCCGAAGTTTACATCTTCCGCTTTGCATAGCCTCAACTCCCTTCACTCCCGTACTTCACTACTTCGCTAAACCTTCCTCCCCTTTCCTCCGATAGGGTATTGTGACCGGAGCCGCCTCCCCTATGAAGTTCATCAGCCCGGCAGCTAATCAGGACTATCGAATCCTAGGCCTCGATGCCATCGCATCTCCGGCGGGCAACCCTGCCGGTCTCAATCCCGCGGCCTTCACCATCGACCGCACGCTGTGGGAATCCGGGCGCTCGCCCACCATCCTCGTCGTCGACAATTCCGACGTCTCCCGAAGGCTCCTCAAAGCCATGCTCCGCACCGAGCCTTACCGCATTGTCGAAGCCGGCCGCGCCTCGGAAGCCGTCATCGAGATCGAGAGTCAGCCCATTGACCTCATCATCCTCGATCTCATGCTTCCCGAAACCAACGGCGTCGACTTCTGCCGCTGGCTCAAGTCGAATCGCAAGACACAATTCGTTCCCGTCCTTATCATCACCAGCGTCCAGGGCGTCGAGAACGAAATCATGGGCCTGTCCGCCGGAGCCGATGAATTTCTTCTCAAGCCACTCTCCCCCGCGTTGGTGCGGACACGCATCCAGTCCCTGTTACGCCACAAGGCCGCCGTTGATTCCCTCGAGGAGGCCGAAACCATCCTCTTTGCCCTCGCCCAGGCTATCGAACAACGCGACAAGAACACCGGAGACCATTGCCAGCGCATAGCAACTTACAGCGTCGCCCTCGGCATGGCGCTTGGGCTCTCCAAACCCGAACTTGTCGCCCTCTATCGCGGCGGTTACCTTCACGACATCGGCAAGATCGCGGTTCCGGACCATATCCTGTTCAAACGCGGCCAACTCTCCGAAGAGGAGTGGGTCATCATGCGCTCCCATACCACGAAAGGGGAAGAAATCTGCCGCCCCATGAAGAGCCTTGGTACCGTGCTGCCCATCATCCGCAACCACCACGAACGTTGGGACGGCACCGGATACCCCGATTGCCTGTGCGGCGAGCAGATCCCTCTTCTCGCCCGCATCCTCCAGATCGCCGATGTCTACGACGCTCTCACCAGCGAACGTTCCTATAAGCGCGCGTTCCCCCATGCCGAGGCAATGCAGATGATCCAGGAGGAATCTGCCCGCGGATGGCGCGATCCCGCCCTCGTTGCCCTCTTCGAGGAACTCTGCACCCGTGCCAGCGTAGCCAAGCCAAGCTTGTCTCCACCTCCCGAGTGGCCTGACGCCTCCCCCATGCAGATCTCCCTCCACAACATGAGCCGTGCCCTCCTTCAGGACAAGGCCTGACTGTAACGGGTCACGATCTTTCCACCGGACTCTCTCGAATTGGCTTCCGGCTTGTTCGTCATGCTCTGAGCCGTCGAGTGGGGCGGACATCGATTCCGAATAAGGAGCGTCCCGCGGGCGATGTTCGTTTGATTTCTCAAGGCCTCCGCTCGGGAGTTCCCTAGCTTCCCTGTTGCCGGATCTTCCGTCGTTCCTCCATGGGCATGTTCGCAAGGAGGGGTGTCGAATTACGTCGCGGAGTTCACAAATGGCCTGGAGCGGCTTCGCGGCTGATTGATGCGGGAAAGCCATGGCGTATTGCTCTCCAAGGGGCGGGCAGCGGGAAGGATCCTGGTGAGTTCCGCCGCGGCCTGAATTGGATCGGCGGAACACGCCCGGGGGATGCCGCCTTCGTTCCGCCGCCTGCGGAACCGGTCCGGTAAAACTCGTAAACTAATCAGGACTTGCCCACCACCTTGAACCCTTTCCGCTCCATCGCCCCCCAGCCTCCCCGTTTCCCCTTGATGCCGTCGATCAGTCCCTGAACGCGCCACAGGGTGAGCATCTGCCGGAAGCCGAAGTTTTCGGCGATGGCCGCGGCAAACAGTCTCCAGCTATCGCGCCAGCTTGGGTAGCGGCAGACCGTGAACTCCTCGAGCAGGACGGCGCTGGTGGATAGGAGCATGCCGGACATGATGGACACGGAAAAGAAAAGGATGGCCACCGAGGGGGCGATGATGCGGAAAACCAGACCCAGGATGGTGAGAAAGTAGCCCAGAAATTCGACAGCGGGTCCGAGCATTTCGAACAGGAAAAAGTAGGAGAAAGCGAAAAGCCCCACCGTGCCGTATTTGGGGTTGAGGAGCATCTCGCGGTGGCGCCAGAGGCTTTCAACAGTTCCGCGCTGCCAGCGTTTGCGCTGCCGTTTGAGGATCTTCAGCGAGTCAGGAACCTCGGTCCAGCAGACCGGCTGGGCGACATAAACGATGCGGTACGGCTTCTTGTTCTTGATGTAATGGTGGTGCATCCGCACGACCAGTTCCATGTCCTCTCCGATGGTGGACTCCTCGAAGCCGCCGATTTCGAGAACCGCATCGCGGCGGAAGAGGCCAAATGCGCCCGAGATGATGAGAAGAGAGTTGAGGAGACTGAATCCGACGCGGCCACCGAAGAAGGCGCGCAGGTATTCCACGGCCTGGAAGTTCGCAAGCCACGAACCGGCCGAGCGGATGCGGCGCACGCGGCCGTGAAGGACATCGCAGTCATTGACGGCGCGCACGGTGCCGCCCACGGCAATGACCCGCTCCGGATCCTCGAGGCAGGGCTTGATCATCTGGAAGAGCGCGTCTTTTTCGATGAGGGAATCCGAATCCACCACCATCACGTAGGGGGAAGAGGCGGCATTAATGCCCGCATTGATGGAGTCCGCCTTTCCGCCGTTGAACTTGTCGATCACCAGCAGGCGGACCGGCTCGCGGGACTCATAGACGCCGCGCACGGGTTTGGTAAAGAGACTTCCTTCGACATCCCGCGCGGAGAAATAGAGTTTGAACTCCTCGATGAGGATCTTCAGAGTATCGTCCTTGCTGCCGTCATTGACGACCACCACTTCGTAGTTCGGATAATCGAGCCGCAGCATGCCGCCTACGCTTTCGCGTATCGTCATCGCCTCATTGTAGGAGGGCACAATCAGCGAGATGGCGGGCATGAGGGGCGACTTCATGAGCAGGTCCTTTTCCTCCCGCGAAAAGGTGGAGTGGTAGCGGCGCAGGCAGAAGAATCCGGCCACGGTGAGGAAGAAGTAGATTGCGTTGATAGTGAAAACGTACAGGATGATGCCGCTCTCGAAGAAGAAGTAGACGCGGTGGACGAGGATATCTATCGTGTCGTAGTCAATCATGCGGCCTCGAATGGGGAAAGGTGCGCGGCGCTCAGAGCCTCGGCGGCGCGGGCGGCAAGTTTCGGATCCGGCGAGAGAACGGAGCGTTCGAGGATCTGCCAGCCTTCCGGCCCCATGGCGGCGAGAGCGCGGAGCGACTCGCGCGTCACCTCCCCGCGCGGATCCCCAAGGGACGATTCGAGAGCGGGAATGGCGGAGCGGATACGAAGTTTTCCGGAGAGCCGGGCGGCGGCGAGGCGAACCGGCGCTTCCGGGTCGGCGAGCCCGGCGAAGATCCAGGCCTCCACCCGCGCCGGGGAGCCTTCGAATTGCAACAAGGGAACCGCCGCCGCCCGGACGGACGCGCGGGGATGGACAAGCAGGGAAGCCAGCATGCCGTACGGGAGACGGGACATCCAGCCCGCGGCGAGTTCAAGAGCGGCCGCCACTTGAGATGCTTCCCCGGCGGCAAGCAGTAGAGGGAAAATCTCGTCGAGCAGGCGAGGGGCATGTGGTTGGAGGTCCGTCATGAGCAGTGCCCGGACGAGCAGCGGGGATTGGAGGCAGGAGTGGAAAACCTGGTCCACGTCCGCGAGGTCTCCCATTCGCAGAAGCGAACGGCAAGCGGCGGTCCGGACGTGCGGGGAAGCGTCGGCGAGCATCCGGCGGAGCACGTCACGGGAAGAGGATGTGGCAAGCAGGCCGAGGTGAAACGCCGCGTCCTTGCGCTGTTCGGCCGTGCCATACAAGGCCACCTTTTCCCACACCCAGTCCACTCCCAAAGACGAGGCGAGCGCCGTAAGACGCGCGCGGGCGGCGCCTTCCACCGATCCGAGAAAATCGGCGAGGGACCGTTGCACATCGGAGCCGTGCACGAGGCACATGGCGAGCAAAGGGCGGTGGCGATCTTCCCCGGCAATGTGTTCAGCGAGATTCTTGCGAATGAACGGCAGGGCGCGGGAGGAGAAACCGCGGCGCGTGGCGTCCTTTTGCTTGATGAGGCAGGAGAGCAACAACTCCGACGTCATGAGCATGACTTGCACCGAGAGGAAGGAAAGCGCCAGCGATAGGGGCACTTCGCGGACCCGGCGGGAAAATACCTGGTGATGCACCTGCCATGCCATGTACACGAACAGCGAGAGGACGAAGCAGACTTTGAGCAGCACGAAAGCGCGATCCGCCGCCGGCGAACGGAAGGACTCCCGCAGACGGCGCAGCGTGTGCTTGAGCCGCCTCATGACGCCCGTTTTAGAAGCCGTTTGAGGCGCACGGCGAGTTCCATGGGGCTGAACGGCTTGGTGAGGTAATCGTCGGCTCCAAGGGCGAAGGCCTGAAGCTTGTCCACTTCCGAGTTGCGCGAAGTGAGCAGGATCACGGGAATCCGCTGCAGCGCGGGGTCCTGTTTGACCGCCGCGAGCACCTGGAATCCGTCCATCGACGGCATGATGATGTCCAGAATCGCCGCGCAAGGACGCCTGGCCTTGAAAATATCGAGCGCCTCGCTGCCGTTTTCGGCGATGTGGCAGGTCATGCCGTGTTTCGAGAGCAGCGATCCGAGCAGGGTGCGCGTGGTGACGTCGTCGTCGGCGATGAGAATCTCGGGCTTCTCTCTCTTCGGGACGGACTCCGCCAACCGCTTCGGAAGCGTTGGCCGGGACGCAAGCATGGCCGCCCGCCAGGCGAATTCCTCCTCCTGCCACGGCGCCGCGAGGTAGTCGCGCAGCCCGGGTTGGGGAATCTGGGCAAGCCTGGTAAGCAGACGGCGCGATCCGGTGACGAGGATGCTGGCCGGAGTGTGAGATAGGAAGCCCGGGTCGATGGGTTCGGTGAGTTCCCATTCCGGGGGCGCGGCAACGACGAGGATCTCGGTATCGAGCGATTCCAGCGACAATGTGGAAGTGATCTCGCCCTCCAGCAGTTTCACATTGCAGTTCTGGCGTTCCAGTACTTGCTGGGCCGAACGTAGTTCGGTCCCTGATAGCGCGAGAGAGATCTTTCTGCCGTGGAGGGCGGCGTATTGAGTGGAAGGGTGATTCCGGGGGAAGGTGATGGAATCCGGGTGCGAAGACTCCTGGGAACTCAAGGCGTCGAGCAGGCCCTGTAAGTCGAGGCGGATCTCATGCACCAGCCGGGGCTCGGGAGTGGGCTTCTCCATCATGCGGAGCAGGTTCGCCAAAGCTTCGTCGGTGGGGTCCGGCTCCCGAGGGGCCGGATCTTCGGGAGGAGGCGCCGTCAATAAGCCGGCGCCGGGCAACCCCATGTCGTCCTGCATTGCGCGTCTTGCCTCGGAGACCGAGAGGGATGCCTGCAACTCGTGGAAAGCGAACCCATTGTTCTGGGGAGCGGCCGCGGCCATGGTCTTCGGTTTGAGGGCTGGCGGGAGTGACGGCATGGAATGCGGCGCCTCGGCAAGGCCGAGTTGAAACCCCAGCGTTCGCAGGAATTTCAACCCAGAGCCATTCATGACGATGCGCATGTTCGGTTGTGTGCTGCCCGGCGGTGACACATCCGGGGCTATTGCGATAGAAAACTTGCTTCTCCCACTCCTTCGACATTCTCAGGCCCCCACTTTAGTCCGCAGGTAAGAAGGAGGGGGAGCGGAACGAGTAAGGGGAGGGGTTGTAAAGAGAACGCTGAATTCCTCCGATAGCAAGGGGGATACCGATCATGAAGCTAAGGCGAACCCTTGACCGGCTGTGGCGGGTGTTCCTTCTGCTGGGAGCATGCGCCGCTGCCTGTTCGGCCGAGCCGGACAACATCATGATCCAGGCTCGAAACCTGGCCACCAGCGGCAAGCGGCCGCAGGCGATTGCGCTGCTCGAACAACACCTCCGCGAACATCCCCGCGATATCGATTCGCGCCTTATGTACGGCATCATCCTCTCCTGGGACGGCCGTTATGAGGAGTCCCGCCGCGCTCTCGACGCCGTCCTCGAAACCAGCCCCGATTATACGGATGCCCGCGAGGCCCTGATTCGAGTCGAGATGTGGGACGATCATCCGGGCCGGGCCGAGAGGCTGGCGCGCGAAGGGCAAAGCCGGGACCCTGGAAATGCAAATTATCTCCTGGCCCGCGTCAAAGCCCTGCGCGATTTGAAGCGGGACAAAGACGCGCTGGAATTGGCCAACAACCTGTTGGAGTTGGAACCCGCAAACAAGGAAGCACTGCATTTGCGGGAACAACTGACGGAACGCGGGCGCAAGTGGGACGCCGGCGTCGACCACTTTTACTCCTGGTTTAGCGACAACGGTTCCGGGTGGAGGGAGAGTAGCGTCACCTTCAAGCGGATGTTCTCCATCGGCAGGGTAGGGGTGCGGTTCACGCAGGCAAGCCGTTTCGGCTTCAACAGCCGGATGGTGGAAGTGGAGGGCTATCCAAGGCTTCGGCCAGGGACGTACCTGTTCCTGAATGGCGGCTTTTCGCCTGACCGCCAATTGTTTCCCGCTTACCGGTTTGCCGGCGAGGTGTTCCAGAATCTCCCGTTGTCGATGGAGGGCTCTTTCGGGTTCCGGAGGTTTCGCTTCAACGCCCCATTCACACTCTACACAGGGTCATTGGGAAGATATTTCGGAAACTATCTGATTTCCACCCGCACGTTCCTGAGCCATGACGAACTCGGCTGGAGTCCTTCCCTGCAGTATTCGGTCCGGCGGTATTTCGACGATCACGAAAAATTCATTGGATTGCGTTACGGCAGAGGAGCGTCGCCGTTTGAGGTGCGGAGGGCGAACGAGGTCGGCGTGCTTCGGTCGAACACATTCGTGGCGGAGTTCAACGGCAAGCTCAATGCGCGCTGGGTATATAACCTCACGTGCGGGATAAGTTTCCAGGACCGCTACGGGAGGAAAGGGGTACGGCAGTACATTCTGGATGGATCACTGGACTACCGGTTTTGAAGGCGCCCATGGATATCCCCTCCGTACGCTTCCTGCTCCCCTGTTTGATTCTCTACGCGTTCTATTGGTCCTTGTGGCTGAACCCTTTTGTGGATGAGAGCGCGGATAAGGATGCGGAGAATCACCTTAGCGTCGCCAAGGCGCAACGTCTGCTGGCCAGGGGGCAGGAATTGATGCGGGCGCAGCGCTTCGAGGACGCTCTCAGGCCGACCCTCGAATTGTACAAAGCCTATCCCGAAAACAGCAGCTATATCGATCAACTGGCGCGCATTTACAACAAGCTGGAGCGCTGGAGCGACGAAGCCGCGATGTGGGAGCAATATCTGGTCTACGCTCCGATCCCATCGGACGGCTGCCCGCAGATCGGGCTCGCCTACCGCCGCCTGGAACGGGAGGATCTGGCCTACAAGGCCTTCGAGCGTTGTCTCGCCCTCGAGGAGAACAGCGACAATCTGATGTTCATGGGGCACGCCTTGGAACGTAAGGGGAAGTACAAGGAGGCGGACGAGTTGTACGGAAAAGCGTTGAAGCGTTCCCCGGGATATCCGGACGTGATTATCGGGAAGGCCCGCTGCGAGATCCGCCTGGGGAAAGCGGCGGTGGCGAAGGAGCGCGTTCTGAAATTGCTCGAGACACGGGCGGACAACGCCGACGCCCTCCTCGCGGCTGGGATGGCGTGCATCCGGACGGGTGATTATAAAGCAGCGCGGGAGTATCTGCTGCGGGGCAAGCGGGTGCGCCCGCGGGACAAGGATTTCCGCGTGATGCTCGCGCGGGCGGCCCGGCAGTCTGTATTGGAGCGATAAACGGGATGAAACGCTGGTTGGCTTTTCTCGCGGGGCGGACGGTCTTTACGGGATTCTTCCTTTTCTCGTCGCTATGGGCGCTGCTCGCCTATGTGCCGTTCACTTACCAGCAGGTACACAAGGGCGGGCTGATTCCCGCATTGAACCAGTTTTCCCGCGTCTATTCGTGGCTTCATCTGGCAGCCGTCCTGGTGGGGATCGCCGCGCTCGGCTTCGACCGTCCGCGGGGCTTCTCCATCAGCCCCCTGGGGCGCAGGCTGCGGCGGATCTGGGTGCTGCTGCTGGCGTTGCAAAGCATCGTACTGCTGCTCGTGCCGGTGATGGCGCATCTTGAAAATGATATCCGCAGCTATTTGCTTGGGATGGCCGCGCTGGTCCCGGTGTTGCTGCTGGCCCTGATCGACTGGTGCGAACTCATCCCGGTGGTGGACTGGGCCCGCGAAGCCCGCCCCGAGGACGCGGCGGTGTTTCGCGCGGCCTGGCAAAGTTCGTTGTTCCTGGCCGGGTTTTCCAGCGCATGGGTCTACCTGCGCGCCCGCCCCATCGACTGGAACATCGGCGCGGGCGTGTTTGCCGCCGGGTGGGACCTCATGTCCCACCTCCTCGTGTTGATGCTGTTCTTCGTGGTTCTGAACCTGCTCGCCGTGCTGGCAAGCTGGTTCCGCCGCCCGGCGCGCATCGAATTCGCGCTCTACCACGTGCTGGGCGCGGCTCTGCTCTGGGTGGTCTTCCATATGATCATCTTTCCCGCCATCTCCTTCAGTGACTGGAAGGCCGATCTGTACGCGGCGGTGTTCGCCTTCGTGGCCACCTGTTTTCTTTCAGGAATCTGTCTGCGTCTCTACCTGCGCACCCGCGGCGTGGTGGAGAGCGGGCTTGCGCTCTCGTTCTGGATCAGTGGAGAGAAAACTCCGGTGAGCCGGCGCCGGCTGGCGTTGATGTTGGCGGCCATCACGATCACCGCCGCGGTGCTGCTGTTTCAGACCTCGAAGATGGATTGGAACTACCTGATGCAGAAGCTGACCATCCTCATTATCTGGATCGCCGTCTTCCGCGTCTGCTACAAGACCGCCTTCCTGCTGCCGTCCATGCGGAAACGCTCGATTGTGCTGTTGATCGCGGCTCTCGGCGTCCTCGCCGGATACCGGACCCTTCAGGCTACCCAGCGCGTGTTCTGGAAACAGACCCGCAGCCCGCTCATGAGCGCCGCGTTTCTCGAGAAGTACACCGGATATGATGTTTCGTTCAAGTTGATCCGGGATGCCGTCTCCCCGGCGCAGTCGGTGGACCCCGAGTTCTACCGCTACCTCTCGAAGCACACGAACATCCCGCGGTCGGTGGACACCAAACCGGTCGAGATGAAGATTGTCGAGAAACTGGAGACGGCCGCCAACCGGCCGAACATCTTCATGGTGGTGGTGGACAGCCTGCGTCAGGATTACGTCTCCGCCTATAACAGTAATGTCGACTTCACCCCGTCGTTGGGGCAGTTCGGCAAGGAGAGCGCGGTCTTTCGTAACGCCTTCACCCATTACGGCGGCACGGGGCTTTCCGAGCCCTCCATCTGGGCCGGAGGGATGCTGCTGCACAAGCAGTACGTCACCCCGTTCCGGCCGATGAACACGCTCCAGAAGTTGCTCGAGGCCGACCAGTACAAGGCGTTCGTGAGCCGGGACACCATCCTCGAAACAGTCCTCACGCCGTGGCCAAAACTCCAGCCGCTCGACGACAACAAAGCGACAATGGACTACGACCTGTGTTCCTCGCTCGAGGAGTTGGAGAGCAGAATTACGGCCGAAGGCGCCCCGCGCGGCGGGTTGTTTTCCTACACCCAGCCGCAGAACATTCACATCTCGCGCATCAACCGCGAAGGCGGCAAGGCGATTGATGACAGAGACTATAAGGGTTTCTATCCGCCGTATGCGTCCCGGCTGCGCAGGATTGACGGCTGCTTCGGGAAGTTCATCCAATATCTGAAAGACAAGGGAATCTACGACGACAGCATCGTGATCTTCACCGCCGACCACGGCGATTCGCTCGGAGAGGAAGGGCGGTGGGGACACGCCTATACCATCTATCCGGAAATCGTCCGTATCCCCTTGTTGATCCACCTGCCCGTGTCGCTGCGCGGACTGTCATCCGTGCCGAAGGTGGTGGCGTTTTCCACCGACATCACGCCTACGCTCTACTACCTCCTGGGACACCGGCCCGTGGTGAAGCACGAGTTTCAGGGAAGGCCGTTGTTCACCGAACGGCCCGAAGAGCAGGGCGCCTATCGCGGCGACAACTATCTCATCGCATCGAGTTATGCCGCCGTGTACGGGGTGTTGAACGGCGAAGGCACGCAGTTGTTTGTCTCTGACGCCGTGAACTTCAAGGATTATGTATTCAGCCTGGGCGGCTTCTCCTCGAGCGGGTCGATGGCATCCACGTCGATGCGTTCGGAGTTCCAAAGCCTGATTCGCGACAAGATCGAAGCCATCGGCAAGTGGTACGGGTTGAAGGAACAGTAGGGGTGGCGGCGGCGGTTTCTGTTATTCTTCAGCCATGGCGAAGATCATTCTTCCGCTGGCGGCCGGCTTCATGATGGCGGTGTCGGGCCTGCCTGCCCACGCGGCCGGCCCCATCAAAGTGATGCTGTTGGACGGCGAGAGCGGCGGCGCTTATCATAAATGGCAACTGACCACCATCGCCCTGCGGAAAGAACTCGAGGAAACCGGACTATTTCAGGTGGACGTCGTAACCGCCCCGCCCTCCGCGCGGGGATTCGGAAATTTTCATCCGCAATTCGAAAAATATCAGGTGATCGTTTCGAATTATGACGCTCTCGATTGGCCGGCGGAGTTGAAGGCGGGTTTCGAGCGCTTTGTGAAAGACGGCGGCGGACTGGTGGTGGTGCATGCCGCCGACAACGCATTCCCGGACTGGAAAGAGTATAACCGGATGATCGGCGTCGGAGGCTGGCGGGGCCGGAACCAGGCCGCCGGGCCGCACTGGTTCTTTCAAGGCGGAAGGCTCGCCTCGGATGCGTCCCCGGGCAACGCCGGCGGGCACGGCGCCCGCGTCCCCTTCGCAGTCATGGCGCGCGACGGCGAGCATCCCATCCTCCGCGGCCTGCCCAACGTGTGGATGCACCAGGGAGATGAACTGTACAACTCACTGCGAGGGCCGGGAGAGCACATGACCGTCCTGGCCACGGCATTCTCCGATCCCGCGAACAAGGGAACCGGAAAAGACGAGCCCGTGCTGATCGTACTCACCTACGGCAGGGGGCGGATCTTCCACACCACGCTCGGCCACGACATCAACGCGCTGAGCTGCGTGGGTTTCCTCGCCACCTTTCAGCGGGGGACCGAGTGGGCGGCGACGGGGAAGGTGACCCAAAAGGTTCCCGCGAACTTTCCAACGGCGAATTCCGTAACCTACCGGACCGGCATTGCCGCCATTGATCCGAATTACAAGCGTGGACTCAATGGCCTGGATGCGGGGCAGTAGCGCGCTCCAGCAGAGCGCTAAGACGAGTGATCTCATCCGCCGGGACGCGGAGCGCCCGGGGAAAGAAAAGGAACGCAACCGGCATGGAACCGGGGCGGAGATCCTTGCGGAGCACTATCGGGCCGCCTTCTCCCCATTCATAACGCAGCATGCCGCCATCCCAGCAGCAGCGGCGGATGCGTCGGAACGGCAGGAAGAATGTGTTGCTCCAACTGACGCGGAAGGTCCATTTCGAAGCCGTTCTCGTACACGCGAACCATATGAAAAACGCTCAGAGCAAGGTGGTTCAGCAGGAAGACGGCAGCCGGCCCATACCGGCTAATCGCGATTATCGCAAGAGTCTTCCGCGGAAAAACATGTCACGCCAACTCCGCCGATGGGGAATAATAGCTGGGGGGAAAATCGTGGCTGCGAAAACCTGGAAGAAAACCTGGATGTGGACGGGCGCGGCGGCGCTGCTGCTGATTCCCGCCTATCTGAAGACGGCGCAGACAACCCCGGTGGCAATCGGGGATGCGAAAGAGGAAGCGGAGGTGACGCTGCGGATCATGTTTGGCGTCGAGCGGCATCATCCGAAAACATGGGACGGAGAGATCACTCTGGACCGCGGAACGGTGCAGCGGCTGCGGGGGGTCTTCTTCGAGCATCAGGACGCCATTCTTGGCAGCAAATGGAAGCTGACCAGCCGCGCCACGAACTACATGGATTCCACTTCGCCCCGCGGGTATGATCCCGTGCACACCAAGCCGTGGGAGTTGATTCCGAACGGCATTGTGGCGGTGATGAACGCGCCGGCAAATGCGCGCGTGAGCGTGAAGACGGCATCGGGGAGCTTCGCCTTTTCGCTCGACCGCATAGCCGCCGGTAAGCCGGCGGAATTCCTCGACGGCGACGCGACGGTGGAGCGGCTTCCGCCCACGGTGACGCTGACCCGGCAGCCTGGCGAGAACGACTATCCCGCCCTTGCGGCGGATTCGCGCGGCGATTTGTGGGCAAGCTGGATCTCCTACGCCGATCGCAAGGACGCCGTCTGGGTGGCGCATCGCGGGGCGTCCGCATGGGAACCTCCGGTGATGCTGAGCGGCGAAATGACCGACAACTTCCGTACCGCGCTGGTGGAGGACGGCCGGAAGCGGATGTGGCTCATCTGGTCAGCCAAGGGAGGCGGGGTGTGGGGGTTGTACGGCCGCTACTTTTCCAACGGGAAATGGTCCGCGGCGGAGCGCATTACGGGAGAGGAAGGTCCGAACCTCTATCACGCGGCGGCGCGGGATGCGAGCGGGAAATTGCATGTGGTGTGGCAGGGATTCCGCGGCCGCCAGCCGCACATCCTGATGAAGACGTGGGACGGGCAGGCATGGTCCGGCGAGGTCCGCGTGAGCACGGGCGCGAGCGATCATTGGGCGCCGGCCGCGGCTGCGGATTCCGCCGGAAACGTGTGGATCGGCTGGGACGGCTACGAGAGCGGGAACTTCGACGTCTATGTGCGGCGCCTCGGCGCGGACGGCCGTTTGGGCGAGGTGCGCCGCGTGACCCATTCCGCCGGCTATGACGCGAATATGTCTCTCGCCTGCGACAAGGCCAACCGCCTGTGGATCTCCTGGGATACAGCCGAGGTGAACTGGGGCAAGGATTGGAACAGCCAGCACTTCCGGCCGCGCGGCGGGAATGGATTGTACCGCACGCGCGCGGTGCGCATGGCCGTGCTCGAAGGGGACCGGCTCATGCAGCCGCCGGACATCATGAACGCCGTCCGGCCGGAGTATCACGATTACTTTCAAATGGCTCGCGTGCAGGTGGACGCCGCCGGGCGAGTCTGGGCCGTGGGCCGTTCGCTCACGGACACGGGTGCAGAACAACTGGGGCGCGGGCGGCGCATGGGAAGTGTTGGTCACCTCCCTCGAGGGGGACCATTGGGCTCCCGCGGTGAAACTGGATGGGACGGAAGGGCGCAACGACGTGCGCATCGCCGGTGCGATGGACGCGGCGGGGCGGCTGTGGTTTGCCTGGGCCGGCGACGGCCGGACGTTCAGCCGGAACGCGCCGGCGGCCACGGAGGTGGCCTACACGAAAATCGAGCCGCCATCGAGCTCGCCGGAGCTGCAACTGGCGGAGTTTCGCGAGCCCGTGCTGACCGCCGAACCGGTGCATCCGAACGAACCGGCGAACGTGGCGGCAATCCGTCAATACCGTTACCACACCGGCGGAAAATCCTACCGCATCCTTCGCGGAGACCTGCACCGGCACACGGACATTTCCCCCGATGGCATCGGAGACGGCTCTCTCCTCGATTTCTATCGCTATGCGTTCACAGCCGGGCAATACGACTACATGGTGGTCACCGATCACCAATATGGCGGGACCGAATACAACTGGTGGAGGACAGAGAAATCCGAGGACATCTTCCTGGTGCAGGGGCGGTTCTGGCCGCTGTTCGGCACCGAGCGCAGCCTGCCCTATCCGAACGGGCACCGCAACACGTTCTTCGCGCAGCGCGGAAATCGCGAACTGCCGGCCTCCAGGGACGAGATGGCGGGAAAATTGAATACCGGTCCGATTCTGTATCCCTACCTGCGCGAGCGCGGCGGAGTGACTTCCTCGCACAGCACGGCCTCGGATCAGGGGACGGACTGGCGGGATAACGACCCGCAACTCGAGCCGCTGGTGGAGATCTATCAGGGCCTGAATTCGTCCTACGAATACGAGAACGCTCCGCGGGCCGATACGCCGGAGCGGCGCTATTATCATCACGGCGATGGCTGGCGCCCTTTGGGCTTTGTGTGGAACGCATGGGCGAAAGGACTGAAACT
Organism: Bryobacterales bacterium; assembly: GCA_026954325.1. Taxonomy (GTDB): domain Bacteria; phylum Acidobacteriota; class Terriglobia; order Bryobacterales; family Bryobacteraceae; genus CADEFT01. Next base: position 35,840 of record JAIXKK010000087.1, read on the forward strand.
GGGGGTGCAGGCAAGTTCGGACCACATTGCGACACACGATTCCTACGCCTGTCTGCTGGTGGAAGGGGACGGCCCGCACAGCCGCGAGGACCTGTTGAACGCCATGCGCGCGCGGCATTCCTATGCGGCGACGGACAACATCATCGTCGACGTGCGCGTGGGCGGCCACCTGATGGGCGACGTCTTCTCCACCCGGGAGATTCCGGTGCTCAAGGTGCGCGTGGAAGGCACCGGACCGATCAGCCGCATCGAGGTGATCAAGAACAATACCTTCGCCCACACGGAGCGCCCGCCCGGCTCTTCGGCCGCGTTCGAGTACCGGGACGCGGACGTGAAAGCCGGTGAGAACTACTACTACGTCCGTGTCGAGCAGACCGCCGGACAGTTGGCCTGGTCGAGCCCGATTTGGGTTGACTACGGGAAGTAACCACGCATCCTTCCCCGCTCGCAGCCATGAAGCCTAGGGTCTGGTCAGCAAGTCCAACCGCAGGAGATACAAATGGGCCTCCTCGGCCGTTCGCCCGCACATCTCGAGCGAGGGTTGGAGCGTCTGGCACACGGCAGGACGCTCCGGTCTTCCGAAAAGCTGACAGCGAAAGTCCGCCGCGAGTTGCACGCAGCGCGTGTTGGCGGGCTTACCGCGGGGCATTCCAGGAATCGGGGAAGAGATGGAGGGAACCGTACAACAGGCCCCGCAGTTCGGGCGGCAATCCACATTTCACTGTACAACGGCCAAAATTCTACTCCCGGCCTTTACGAAGGAAATGTGCGATGGAGGAGAGAAGTTCATCCGATGGGATGGGTTTCACCAGGTACCCTTGCATTCCTGCCTCCTGCGCCAGAACACGGTGCTCCTCGGCCGAATTGGCCGTGAGCGCGATGATGGGCACGCTTTCATACCCGGGTATGGTTCGCAGCTTGAGCGTGGTGTCGATTCCGTTCATACCGGGCATTTGCAGGTCCATCAGGATGAGGTCATACGTGCGCCGGTTCGCGGCGCGAATCGCATCCGTTCCCGAATTGGTGCATTCCACCAGATACTTTCCTCTCCGCAGCACATGGCTGAAGATGCGCTGCGCCACCTCGTTGTCTTCCACCAGAAGGATGCGCGCGGTGGCCACGCTATCCACGGTCTCCGCCGGATGCTCGCCCGGCATGTGGAGGTCCGAGAGTTGGAACGGCAATTCGACGAAAAATGACGACCCCTGCCCCACCGTGCTCTCCGCGCGAATGGACCCATGCATCAGCGTGGTCAGCTTCTCCACCAGTGCCAGCCCCAGCCCAAGCCCGGCATAGCTGCGCGAAAGACCACTGTCCAGTTGACGGAACGAATCGAAGATGTGGGCCAGTTGATCCGCCGCGATTCCGATGCCCGTATCCCGCACGCGGAACTGTAGCGTCATTTTCCTCTCCACCAGTGGGCCTGGGCTCACCTTCACCTCAACCTCGCCCTGGGGGGTGAATTTGATGCCGTTCGAGATCAGATGAGAAAGGATTTGCCGAACCCGCAGCGCATCTCCCACTACGATTTCCGGCACTCCCGCCTCGATCACTGAAATCAGGCGGATTCCTTTGGCATCGGCCTTGAACTGGTGCTCGGCCAAAGCGGCCCCAATCATTTCGGCAACGTGGAATTCCGCGTCTTCCAACCGGACGCGTCCGGAACTGAGCGCGGAATACTCCAGAGTCGCATTGAGCACCTCGAACAGTGTTTCGGCGCACGATCTTGCGGCCGAAACATATTCCCGCTGTTCATCATCCAGCCTTGTTTCCAGCAGAAGATCCGTCATGCCCATGATTCCGCTTAGAGGAGTGCGTATCTCGTGATTGAGAACAGCCAGGAACCGAACCTTGAGGTTGGTCAGATCTTCCATCGGGTTGGCAATATCCCCAACTTGTCCGGAATGCTGCTTCGACTCGCCGCTCTTCGCGGATGCGCCGTTCGCGCTCCGGGTGGACACCACCTCCGGGTTGGTGGCTGGATCCGTTCGGAACCCCATCGAAAGTGCATCGGGCCAATAACTCATCTGCCTCTTTCTTCATCGGCTGTGGAGAATGAGAAGTTTAGGAAGATTTTAGGCCGGCGGCCCAGGAAAGCAGCAAACACAGCCGCGACAACGACGCAAACGCCGCCCGCTCGTCAATGGATTTCTCCGCCTGTGCCACCGCCTCCTCAAGACTCGAAGCCGCGCCCGCCACCAGCAAAGCCGCCGCCGCATTCACCACCACAATGTCCCGTTGCGGACCCCGGTCGCCGCGCAACACGCTGCGCGCAATCGCCGCATTTGCCGCCCGGTCCCCTCCCCTGATCTCGTCCGCCCGCACACGGCGAACGCCGAAATCCTCGGGAGTGACCGTCATCCGCCGGATGCGCGACTCGCGCACCTCGAACACATGCGTCCCGGTTGTCGTCGTGATCTCATCGAGACCGTCCGCCCCATGCACCACCCACGCGCGTCCGATCCCCAACCCCGACAACGCCTCGGCCATTAACTCCGCGGACCGCATCGACGGGGCGCCGATCAACTGCGCCGTCGCCCCCGCCGGGTTGCATAGCGGCCCTAGCAGGTTGAACGCCGTGCGCATCTTCAACTCCCCTCGCACCGGCTGCGCGTACCGCATCGCCGGATGAAGCGCCGGGGCAAACAGGAATCCGATCCCCACCTCGCGGATCGCCCGTGCCGTCACCTCGAGCGGAACCTCGACCGGCAAGCCAAGTTCCTCCAGCAGGTCCGCGCTCCCGCACTGGCTCGACAGCGAGCGGTTTCCGTGCTTGGCCACCCGCGCCCCCGCTCCCGCGACCACGAAGGCCGCAATCGTGGAGATGTTGAACGTCCCTCCGCCATCCCCTCCCGTGCCGCAAGTGTCGATCAAAGGCTCCGCTCCAAGCCCCACCTCCACTTTCCTGCCTTTTTCCCCCATCGCGCGCGCAAATCCCAGAATCTCCGCTCCCGTTTCTCCCTTCATCCGCAAGGCCGTAACGAAAGCGGCAATCTGCGCATTCGTACTTTCGCCCGAAAGAATGGACAACATCGCCTCGCGGGCCTCTTCCACGGTAAGGTCCTCGCGCGCGACAACTCGATGAAGGAAGGGAACAATCGACATGTTATAGTGGTGAGTTCGACCTTCGAAATACTAACACAGGCTCAACCCGATGAAAATTCATGAATACCAGGCCAAGGCGCTCTTGGCGCAGTACGGAGTCCCTGTGCCGAAAGGCAAGGCCGTCTTCTCGGTCGAGGAAGCCGAAGCCGCCGCGAAGGAACTGGGCGGCAGCGTGGTGGTGAAAGCCCAGATCCACGCCGGCGGCCGCGGAAAAGGCGGCGGCGTGAAGATCGCCAAAGACGCCGCCGAGGCGAGGGAGATCGCCGGCAAGATCCTCGGGATGACCCTGGTGACCCACCAGACCGGGCCTGAAGGCCGTCTCGTGAAACGCCTCCTCATCGAGGAGACCCTTCCCATCGAGCGCGAGTTGTACCTTGGCATGCTGCTCGACCGCGCCGTGGGGCGCAACGTGTTCATGGCTTCCGCCGCCGGCGGCATGGAAATAGAGGAAGTGGCCGCCAAAACGCCCGAACTGATCCTCAAGGAATGGATCGAGCCCGGCGCCGGCCTGATGGGCTTCCAGGCCCGCAAACTGGCTTTTGGCATGGGACTCGCGGGACCCGCCGTCAACGCCGCCGCGGCCGCCATGCAGGCTCTCGTTCGCGCTTACGAAGGTCTCGACGCCTCGCTTGCCGAGATCAATCCCTTCATTCTCGCGAAAGACGGCCGCGCGGTCGCGCTCGACGCCAAATTCAACCTCGATGACAATGCCCTCTACCGTCACAAGAACCTGATGGAGTTGCGCGACCTCAACGAGGAGGATCCTCTCGAAGTGGAAGCCTCTAAATACAGCTTGAACTACATCAAGCTCGATGGCAACATCGCCTGCATGGTGAACGGCGCCGGACTCGCCATGGGCACCATGGACATCATCAAGTACGCCGGCGGAAACCCCGCCAATTTCCTCGATGTCGGCGGCGGCGCCAGCGCCGAACAGATCAAGAACGCCTTCCGCATCCTCCTTGCCGATTCTTCCGTGAAGGCCGTGCTCATCAACATCTTCGGCGGCATCCTGCGCTGCGACACGCTGGCCACCGGCGTTGTGGCCGCCGCCCGCGACCTGCGCATCACCGCCCCCATCGTCATCCGCATGGAGGGAACCAACGTCGAGGAGGGCCGCCGGATTCTCGCCGATTCCGGATTCAATTTCACGGTCGCCGACGGCATGAAAGACGCGGCGGAGAAAGTGGTGAGGTTGGTTCAATGAGTGTTCTCGTCAATGACGGCACGCGTCTGCTGGTGCAGGGCTTTACCGGCAAGGAAGGCACTTTTCACGCCTCCCAGTGCATTGCCTACGGTACGAACGTTGTCGGAGGAGTTACGCCCGGCAAGGGCGGCGCCACTCACCTCGATCGCCCGGTCTTCAACACCGTCGCTCAGGCCGTAAAGGAAACCGGAGCCAACGCGAGCGTCATCTTTGTTCCTCCGCCATTTGCCGCCGAGGCTATCATGGAAGCCGCCGACGCCGGATTGCCCCTCGTCGTCTGCATCACCGAGGGCATTCCCACCCTCGACATGGTGCGCGCCTGGCGTTTCCTCGCGGGCCGCGACACCCGCCTCATCGGCCCGAACTGCCCCGGCATCATCACACCCGGAGCCTGCAAGATCGGCATCATGCCGGGACACATTCATCTGCCCGGCAAAGTGGGCGTGGTTTCGCGCTCCGGCACCCTCACCTATGAAGCGGTGGGGCAGTTGACCAGACTCGGCCTGGGCCAGTCCACCTGCATCGGCATCGGCGGCGACCCCATCATCGGCACCACCCACACCGATGCCGTCCGCCTCTTCAATGCAGACCCCGAAACCGAGGCCATCGTCATGATCGGCGAAATCGGCGGCGACGCCGAGGAAAAGGCCGCCGCCTACATCAAGGACCACGTCAAAAAGCCCGTCGTCGGCTTCATCGCCGGACAGACCGCGCCCCCCGGACGCCGCATGGGCCACGCCGGAGCCATCATCTCCGGCGGTTCCGGAAAGGCTTCCGACAAGATGAAGGCCATGGAGGCCGCCGGCATCACCGTCTGCCAGTCGCCCGCCGAAATCGGCGAAAAGGTGATGCAGCGCCTCGGCCGCTGAGTTTTTTTATGAGTCAATTGGAACGTACATTTGCCATCATCAAGCCGGACGCCGTCGCTGCCGGCAAGGCGGGCGCGATTCTCGCCCACATCGAAAAGGCCGGCTTCACCATTCGCGCCATGCGCATGGAAACCCTCGGCAAAGCCCAGGCCGAAGGCTTCTACGCCGTCCACAAGGAGCGCCCTTTCTTTGCCGAGCTCATCCAGTTCATGACCGAAGGACCGGTGGTCCTGTTGGCGCTCGAAGCCGAAGGAGCCATCCTCAAGTGGCGCGAAGTCATGGGGGCCACCAACCCCGAGAAAGCGGCTGACGGCTCCATCCGTAAACTGTTCGGCAGCAACATCGAGCGCAACGCCACCCACGGCTCCGATGCGCCCGAAACCGCCGCCTTCGAACTCGGCTACTTCTTCCGCGGCTACGAACTGCGCTGACAGCGCGACAACCAGGGGCTACACTTCATGGCGGGAACTGCCCCTGCTCACCGAACCGGAAAGACCGGCGGGTACAATAATAAATCGGCATGAAGCGCGCATTGGTGCTATCGGGAGGCGGTCTGTTCGGCGCCTGGCAGGTGGGAGCGTGGGATGTTCTGCGCCGGCATGTGGATTTCGACGTGATCATCGGCGTCTCCATCGGCTCGCTCAACGGCTGGGCCATCGCCGGGGGAGCCACCTCCGAGGAACTCACCGCCAAATGGCTCCGCGCGGCTGAACTCGGCCACTTGCGGTTCCGCTTTCCCCGCCACCCTTTCGATGGCGTCGTCGAGTTCACCCAGATCGAAGGATTCATCCGCGATATCCACGGTTCCTACCAGCCGCGAATGGAGTATCACGCCGTCCTCACGGACCTGTTGCGCTGGCAGGGGCGGATGGTGGAAGGCAGCCACGTGCATTGGCGTCATCTGGCCGCATCCTGCGCCTTGCTGGGCGTGTTGCCGCAACAGCGCATCGGCCAGGTCCTCTATTCCGATGGAGGCATCATCTCCGCCCTCCCGCTGTGGGCCGCCTCCCAGTGCCGCGCCACCCATGTCATCGGATTGAATGCCGCCCCGCGGATGCCCTGGCCCGTGCGGGTTTTCCTCAAGTCCGCCCGCGTCTTCCGCCACAGACCTCGCGGGACCCCGCGCGAGAATACCTTTGTGCTGTCTCCCTCCAGTCCGCTCGGGGGGTGGCGCGAGGCATGCTCATTCGACCGGGCGCGGATCGCGGAATGGATCGCGCAGGGTAGGGAAGACGCCTCCGCCGCTCTCCGCCAGGGGAACATTTCCTTCCTCGAATGTTTTAAGGCATAATAGCGTCTGCAAGGAGCCGACATGCCCATGTATCGCATCTTCCGGATGAAGGAAACCGAAAGGCAGCGTTTCCGCAACGCGCCGCATACCTCCGGCACAATGATGGTGAAACCGAAGGACTACCTGGAAGAAGGAGCCGTGGACGCCCCCACGCTTTACGGCGCCTGGGCGCTGCTCAAGGACACGGAAGATCCGATCACCGTCGGCGACATTCTCTGCGGCCCCGGCGACGAACTGCGCGTTCTCAAGTACATCGGCTTTGAAGAAGCGCGCTGGATCATCCCCGAGGTCAAGTCCGGCCTCGAGAACGTGCCGCCGGCCGCCGGCCCGGCTGTCATCGAAGCACAGGCCTGAATCCGCCGGGTCCGGAATGACAATTCTCCTACTTCCCGGAGCCCAGATTGCGGTACAGCTTCAGGTTCTTGGTCGCCGATCCGATACAGGCTACATCCAGGCGCTTGTCGCCATCGAAATCGGCAATGGCGCATCCGGCCGCCGCGATGCCGCCCTTGTCGATGGCGTGCCGCTCCCACGTTGTCCCCTTGCTGTCCGCCTTGTAGTAGTAGACGCTGCGCGTCGGCCCGCGGAATCCCGCAATCAATTCATCGCGCCCGTCACCGTCGAGATCAGCCGCGTGCAGCGTGTGCCCGTCGGGATCTTCACTGCTGATCACCGTGCGCACCCACCGGGAACCCTGGCGGAAATACACACAAACCTGGTTGCCGTGCCAAGGATCGATGCTCGCCAGAAAGCGCATTTCCCCCAGTTTCGCCGCCAGCACTTCGCTCGACCCGCTCTTCGGCCAGGGAGCCGTATCCCCCGGATTCAATAGCCGCGGCGGCGTTCCCGGCTTCGCCGGCCGCAGCAGGTGGAGCCCCTCGAAATTCGCCGCAAGCAGTTCATCCACTCCGTCCCCGTCCCAGTCGAACACGAATATGCCGTGCAGCACGCCGTCGAGCGAATCATTGATCATCTCGCGCTTCCATTCCGGCGGGCGGTACATCACGATGGGGATGTGGCCGTGATAATCCGGCGGTTCGGCCGTGGGGCCCGTGAGCGGCGCGTTCACCACCGCGTTACCCCGCGGCAAATGAATCGGCCGCAGCCGGTGAGAGGTCTTGAGCCGGTCGATTTCCCGCGCCTTCCACGGCTTGCGCGGGTCGCCGCCGTTTTCCAGCAGCCACACGATCCCGATGCTGTTCCGGGCCACGTTGGCGAACTCCGTGGCCAGCACCAGTTCCGGAATTCCGTCCGCGTTGGCATCGATCGGCGCGACGTTGATCATGCGGTTCATGCCGTCCACAATCACGTGGCGCTCCCATCCCGGGTTCTCGAACCATACCAGTTCCTTCATCCCGCTGGCCACCGCCAGCAGGTCGGGCTTTCCGTCGTGGTTCAAATCGACGGCCAGCAACTGATACCCGCCATTCAGATCCGTGGCGAGCGTGTGTTCTTCAAAGCGAATTTGCGCCGCTCCAGGCAGCGCGAGCAGAAGCAGAGGAAGGATGATCACTTTTTTCCCAACCAGCGAATTCTCACATTGAACGCCCGGGTTTGCCCCCCGAACGTTTGCAGAAACTGCGGCGATCCTATCACATTGTTCACCACGTTCGGATTCTTGTGATTCGTAATGTTGTTGAATCCGAAGCGCACGCCCCACCATTGATCGCGAAACGCGATGCGCCTCTCCAGGAACAGGTTCAGTTCGAAGAATGCGTTGTAGCGGTAGGCGTTCACCTGCCCGATGATCTGCCCGTAGCCGTCCTGGACGCTGTAAGGAAACCCCGTGCGCCACTCCGCCAGATAGGCAACCGCCCAGTTCCTGAAGGGCGCCGGCAGATAGCCCCAACTCATCCAGCGGTTCGGCGTATCCCACGGCAGCGCCCCCGCGTTGTCTTCGATGAGCAACGGTTCATCGATGCTCTGGTCCACCACGGCATTCGACCGCGCTCTGCTCCGTGTATAGCTGAACAGCCATTCGTATTGCCGCCTGATAGGCTGCCGCAGCGTGAACTCCACCGCCGTGTAGCGGTCCCTCCGCTGCGTGCTCAGATTGTAGATCGCGTCAAAGACGGGATTGTGGATGCCGTCGAAGTAGGCCGGCACGTTCACGCAATCACACTGCAATCCGTTGATGTACGTGAATCCCCGGCTTCCCCGGCGGCTGACGAAATTAACCCGCCCTTGAAGAAGCAGCGGAAACTCGTGTTCTATCCCCAGATTCCAGTTGTGATACCGCGGGCTGGCGAGCTTCGGATTCTCGATGCGGTAAATCGAGAACGCCGGTCCCCGCGCCACCGCTCCATCCGGTTCGAAGTACGTCGAGATGGCGAATTGATCCTCGGGGCGTGTGAAGATCCGCAGGCTGGTCGAATCGAAGATGCGCGCGAAACCGCCCGAGATCTTCGTATGGCTGTTCGCGAACGGCGACCAGGCAAAGCCCATCCGCGGCGAGAAATTCCAATTTCGCAGGATCTGATCGCGGTCCGTGCGGATGCCCACCTCGAGCAGCAGCCGCCTGCGCACGCGCCAGCTATCCTGCAAATACGCCGCCGCTTCGAAATTCGTCCGCCGGAACTCTCCATTGCCCCTATACAGCGTCCGCCGGACCGGAGCCAGGGTGACGCTTGTGTATTCCACTCCGCTGCGGCGCACGTTCTGCCAGTAGCTGACGCGGTCCAGATCGAGGCCCGTCTTGAACTGGTGTTCTCCCAGGAAAGAGAACACCGGCAGAAACATGTTGGCCAGCCATTGATCCCGCCCCGCCTTGCGGTTGGCGTCGATGAAATTGTTGCCCAGCTTGCCGAACGGCGTGACCACGTAAATGTCATGCCCCTGCGGTATATCGCGGCCGAACGTGCGGTTGTTCGCATACCCCACCTCGAGCACCGCGCCGCGCGAGAAGTACTGCTGGTCCTTGATGTAGGTGAAGTATTGTCTCGACCGGTGGTCCAGCGTCGTCTCCCTGGGGTCCAACGCGCCGAGCCCGGAACGCGGCGCGTACCAGAAATTCAACAGGCTTCCCATGTGGAGAATGTTCGATGGATTCAGGTTGATCTGGTTGTGGAACAGGTTCCCCACCCGCCAGCTTGCCGTGCTGTCCTGTCCCCTTGGCAGTTCCGGAATCACCGTGTTGTTGTACTGCAGGTCCACGCTGTCGGAAAACCAGGCCCGGCCTGTCTTCCACGGACCTGAAAAATTTAACCGCGGCGTCCACCCGCCGATCATCCACCCCTTCTGGTGGTCGATGCCGGGGATGAAATTGGTGGCCGAATAGCGGATCTTGTCATCCCCCGTCCGCGCCCGCACCGCAAGAACTCCCGAAGAACCTTTGCCGTACTCCGCCGTGGGCCGTCCCCCCGTGGTTTCAAGCGAACTCACCGATTCCACGCCGATGCGCGATTCAAAACGTCCGGTAAGCGGATCGTTGATCTGAAATCCCTCGAGCGTGTAAAGCGTCTGCTCCTCCGCCCCGCCATACAAGTGGACTCCGCCCCGTCCGTCCTGCACCACCCCCGGCATAATCCGCAGCGCATTCCGCAGCGTGTTCGTGGACGGATAAGGAACGTTGATCAAGTCATTTCCACTCAGCCTCAGTTGAGGAGTGGTCCGGTCCATGTCCACCGCCCCGGGATTCGCGGTCACGTCCACCGACTGTACCTCTTCCCTCACGCGGTTCAGTACAAACTGAAACTCGTTCGCCCCATCCTTCAACTCGACGATTTTACTCAGCCGGAAAAACCCCTCGCGGTCCACATCCACCTGATACGAACCGGGAGCGGGAGCCGCCGCGCTGAAGTTGCCCGTGGGATCGGAGATGGCGTTCACGGAAATGCCGGACGCCGGCTGGGTGAACGTAATCCTCGCCCCACCCACGGGGCTATTCGTTTCGCTCAGGATTCGCCCATTCAGGCGCACTTCCGCCATGACCGCCGGAAGCGGAATCATCATCGATAGAACCCAAAGACCTCTGAGGTTCACTTCCCTTAACCACTAGGGATTAATTCTACCGGATCATGGAACCGGACATCCCGCGCGCCTTGAAAGGTGCGGCGGACGCCCAATGGTGGACGAGCATGAGCATTTTGGGCGTTGAGGCTCAACCCCGAGCCCGTGAGATCCGTATCACCGAAGACGGGTTGATCGTAGCGCTGGCGGACGGGCGAAAGCTTTCCGTACCGCTCGCCTGGTTTCCACGCTTGTTGGCGGCAAGTCCCGGGCAGGGGCGGAATTTCGAAATTCTCGGAGAAGGGGAAGGAATTCATTGGCCGGAGATCGATGAAGACCTCGGTATCGCAGGCCTGTTGCGCGGCGCGAGCGCGCCTCGAAGGTAGCTAGTAGTTAAAGTTTGGTATGGGCAGACCGATCGTTAATGTACATGCCCCAGATGATCCGTTCGTTCGGCCAAAATTGCCGCCATCCGGTTTGCGCGGGAATCATTCCAATGGACACGGCTCTCTTGTGGCTGCGGCAAGCCCAGGACATTCTTCAAGCGCAAGGCCGGATGG
>JAIXKK010000140.1:0-10877 GCA_026954325.1 Bryobacterales bacterium
ACTCTACGCTGATACGTGTTCCACGAACACAGGGTTTGCCGCCCAGTACCGCCGGATCTGAGATAATACGAGGTTCCGCCATTCCGCTCGCCTACTAGACTATCATCTCACCCCAGCTATCCCTGGTTCTCTTTCCACTCCTCGTACCACGCCATCTGGATCGCCTCCAGTTTGGCCTCGTTCGACGGCGCCGGGTCCTCGAAATCCACCAACTCCATCACCATCCTGTGCAGGTCCGTGAACCGCACTTTCAGTGGATCCTGCTCCGGATGCTCTTCGGCCAGAGCAATGCCGATCTCTTCCGAGTCCGTCCACTTCAGTTTGCCCATCAGACCTTCGTTCCTTTCAGAGCCCCGCGCACAGCCGTGTTCATCATCGTTTCCGCCAGGGCGATGGTGGCTTCGTTCAATTCCTCGATCTTGGCCCGAATCAGCAGGTGATCTTCCGAGTGGTACACCATCAGCAACCGGTTCACCGCCGCCGTGACCTTTGCCCGTTGCTCATCGGAGAGTTCCACCCAGGCATCGTTCGCCCGTGCCTTCTCCGTGGCGCCGAGGATCGCGTCCGCCTCCACCCGTGCCTCGCGCACCTGCCGCTCCCGGAAATCGTCCTCCGCGTTCTCTACCGATTCGAGGATCATCGCCTCCACCTGCTCCTCCGAAAGACCGTAGGAAGGCTTAACCTCGATGCTCTGCTCCTTGCCGGTGCGTACGTCCCGAGCCGACACGTTCAGGATCCCGTTCGCGTCGATGAGAAACCGCACTTCAATCCGCGCGGCGCCCGCGGGCAGCGGCGCGATGTCGTTCAGTTCAAACCGCGCCAGGCTGCGGCAATCCTTCACCAACTCCCGCTCCCCCTGCACCACGTGTATCAGCACGTTGCGCTGTCCGTCCACGGCCGTCGTGAACGCCTCGGTGGCGCTTGCCGGGATGGTCGAGTTGCGGTGGATGAGCTTCGAAACCACGCCGCCCATCGTTTCGATCCCCAACGACAGCGGCGTCACATCGAGCAACAGCGTATCCTGCACCTCGCCCGACAGGATCCCCGCCTGCACCGCCGCTCCCAGCGCCACCACTTCATCCGGATTCAGTTCCGTGTGCGGCTTGGTCTTGAACAGCGCCGCCACGGCTCTGCGCACCATGGGAATTCGCGTCGAGCCGCCCACCATCACCACCTCGTCGATCTCCTCCACGCTCACGCGCGAATCCGCGATGCATTGCCGGCAGGGACTCAATGTCCGGTCGACGATATCCTTAATCAGCCCTTCGAACAATTCCTGCGTGATTTCGCGCTGGTACGTCTTTCCACGAAACGCGAATTCAATGCGAGTCACCGGAACGTAGGAAAGCCGCTCCTTGGCCGCAATCACCGCCTGGCGCAGCGTCTGCACGGCTTCGCCGTTGTGCGAAATATCCTCTCCCCACTCCGCGGCGATATCCTCGAACGCAATGTGCATCAGACGGTTGTCGATGTCGTCTCCTCCAAGGTGTGTGTCGCCATTGGTCGCCAGCACCTCGAAGATCCCGTCATGCAGCCGCAGGATCGAAATATCGAACGTGCCGCCGCCCAGGTCATACACCGCCACAACCCCGTTCCGCCGTTTGTCCAGGCCATACGCCAGCGATGCGGCGGTCGGCTCATTGACCAGGCGCAGCACATCGAGTCCCGCGATGCGCCCCGCGTCCTTCGTCGCCTGTCTCTGCGCGTCATTGAAATACGCCGGCACCGTGATCACCGCCTGCGTCACGGGCTCACCCAGGTAGGCCTCGGCATTGCGCTTCAGTTCCGCCAGCACCTGCGCGGAAACCTCGGGCGGCGTCACTGCTCTGCCGCCCAGTTGCAGCCGGATTACCGATTCGCTTCCATCCGCGATCCGGAACGGGAAGAACTTCACCTCGTCCTTTACGTCGCTGATTCCTTTTCCCATCAGCCGCTTCACGGAATACACGGTGCGCTCCGATTGATCGATGAGCAGGCGCCGCGCCGCATTGCCGGCAATCACGCTGCCGTCTTCGGCATACGAAACAATGCTCGGCGTCAGCAGATCTCCGTCCGCCCCAGGGATGATCTTCGGACCAGTCAGGTCAAGAAACGCCACCAGACTATTGGTGGTCCCCAGATCAATGCCCACGATCCGCGGCTTGCGATGGCTTCCAAAATCAATGTCAAACACTTGGCTCATTGCGCTGGCTGGCCTTCCCTGGCCAATTCTTTCTCTACTTCGTTCACCAGGTTGCGTACATAGCGGCGCCGGTTCAATACAGTCCGCACCTGTTGCAGCACTCCACGGTCCTGCGTGTCATCAAACCGCCGGTATAGCGTCTCCAGTTCCTTGTCGATGGATTCGCGCATTGCGAGAAACCTGTTTCGCGCCTCTTCGATCTGCCCGTGGGCCTCCTCGTCGCCCAGTCGCAGTTCCTCGAGCGCCATATTCAGATCGAAGACCTCCTCCAGCAGTTCCGGAGGCACATCTTTACTCCGCTGCTCACCGATGTCGAAGCCTTCCTGCTTCAGTACGTATTCCGCCCGCATCAGCGGATCGCGCAGTACGCGATATCCATCGTTCAGGATCGCCGTGGCTTCCAAGGAATATTGCCGCTCGATCGCGGATTTCCAGGTAAACCGGTCAGGGTGCAGCCTCCGGCTCAATTCGTAAAACTTTCTTTGCAAATCCTCCGTATCCAGAACAAGAACCCGCTTCAGTCCAAAGAACACATAGTAATCCGTAGCCGGGCGTTGGAGACTGCCGCAATGCGCGCAAAACAACTCGCCGCCGGAGGACTCGCCGCACTGCCGGCAGCGCGCGGATTGCACTCCGCCGCCGTCAGGCTGCGAAGGATGTTCCACAGCCGCAGCTCTTCTTGGCCTGCGGATTCTCGAAGACGAAACCGGAGTGAACCAGCGAGTCCTTCCAGTCGAGCGTCATGCCATCGAGAAACAACATGCTCTTCGGATCAATGTAGATCGTCACGCCGTCAAAATCGAGAACGTTGTCCGCCGGTCGCGGCTTGGGCTCGTACTTGAACTGATAGCTTAAGCCCGAGCAGCCGCCGCCGAGAACTCCGAGACGCAACCCCCCTTGCACACCCTCGCGCGCGAACGCCTGGCGGATTTTCTCCACCGCTTTGGGGGTTACTTGGATCCCTGTCTCGGTTGCAACCATGTCTATTGCGCCACCTGCGCTGCCGCGTGGTTCCCCACGCTGTTCTTCTTCTTGTAATCGGCGATAGCCGCTTTGATCGCGTCCTCCGCCAGTACGGAACAGTGAATCTTTACCGGCGGCAGAGCGAGTTCGCTCACAATTACCGTGTTCTTGATCTCGAGCGCTTCGTCCACCGTCTTGCCCTTCAGCATCTCGGTGGCGAGGGAGGACGAGGCAATCGCGCTCCCGCAGCCGAACGTCTTGAACTTGGCGTCCTCAATGATCCCAGTCGCCGGGTTCACCTTGACCTGTAGTTTCATGACGTCCCCGCATTCGGGAGCGCCTACCATGCCCGTGCCCACCTGAGGGTCGTGTTTGTCGAGTGCCCCCACGTTCCGCGGGTTATTGTAATGATCCAGAACTTTGTTCGAATATGCCATCGTTGCTACCTTTCCTCGAGTCCTTCATCTCAGTGCGCGGCCCATTGCACTTTCGAAAGATCCACGCCCTCCTTGAACATTTCATATAACGGTGAAAGCTCACGCAGCTTCCGGACCACATCAATTACCTTATCCGCCACGTAGTCCACCTCTTCTTCCGTGGTGAACCGCCCCAACCCGAACCGGATCGAGGAGTGGGCAATGTCATCGCCCGCGCCGAGCGCCTTCAGTACGTAGCTCGGCTCGAGCGTTGCCGACGTGCAGGCTGATCCGCTCGATACCGCAATGTCATTAATCCCCATCAGCAGCGATTCGCCTTCGACGAAGGCGAAGCTGATGTTCAGATTGTTCGGCAGCCGGCTCTCCATCGTGCCGTTGATGTACACCTCGTCGAGCGATGCCGCCAGCCGGTCCTTCAGTTTGTCGCGCAAGGCTCCCAACCGCGCCGACTCCTCCGCCATCTCTTTGCGGCAGAGCGCGCACGCCTCGCCAAGCCCGGCAATCCCGGGAACGTTCAGCGTGCCCGAACGCATCCCGCGTTCATGCCCGCCCCCGTCCATCAGCGCCGTCACCTGCACGCGCGGATTGCGGCGCCGTACATAAAGCGCGCCCACGCCCTTCGGTCCATAGATCTTGTGCCCGCTCAACGACAACAGATCAATGTTGTCCTGAATCACGTTCACCGGAACCTTCCCCACCGCCTGCACGCCGTCACAATGGAACAGGACACCTTTCTGCTTACAGATTTTCCCGATCTCCGCCACCGGCTGTATCACGCCGATTTCGTTGTTGGCGTACATGATGGAAACCAGAATCGTCTTGTCCGTGATCGACTCGCGCAGCATGTCCAGGTCGATCAGCCCGCTCGCCGTCACCGGCAGATACGTTACCCGGCAGCCGTGCTTCTCCAGGCGCTTGCAGGTGTCGAGGATCGCCTTGTGCTCCGTGGCCGCCGTGATGATGTGATTGCCGCGCTCGGCATACATCTCCGCCACGCCTTTCAGCGCCAGGTTGTTTGATTCCGTCGCCCCGCTCGTGAAAATGATCTCTTTTGCGTTGGCTCCAATCAGGTCCGCAATCTGCTTGCGCGCCGTCTCCACGGCTTCTTCGGCCTCCCATCCGAAGCTGTGGTTCCGGCTTGCCGCATTGCCGAACTTCGTGGTCAGGTACGGCATCATCGCATCAAGCACCCTTGGGTCCAGCGGCGTCGTCGCGTGATAGTCCATGTAAATCGGCAGTTTGATAGCCAAGGCAATAACTCCTATACGGTGGAAGCGGGCTGTGCCGTCAGTCCAGGCAGCGAATACAGACGCCCGTCCGGGTTGTCTGTCTCGTCGTCTGACATATCTGCAATTGTGATGTTCGCCAGCAGTCCCTGGATTCCTTCATGTATCTTTCGCAACGGCTCCCGCACGTTGCAGCATGTCGATTGATCGCAGGCGCCGTGATCCGTGAAGCACGACGTCAGAATGATCGGCCCATCAATGGCGCGGATCACCTCGAGCGCGCTGATCTTTCCTGCTTCGCGCGCCAGCCGGTAGCCTCCATTCGTTCCATGCTCCGAGCGTAGAAACCCCTGCTTCGCCAGCTTCTGCAGCACCTTCGCCAGTAGCGGCAACGGTACCTGATACAGCTCCGCAATCTCCTTGGCGCTGGCGCTTTCCGGAGCTTCCAGCGACGCCAGGTGCTTCAGAGCGATCAACCCGTAGTCTGCTTTTTTGGTCAATTTGAGCATCTAAGAATACCCGACCTGACTGGTCCTATATTCTTTATACGCCACAGGTGGCTCCCGGTCAAGCTACCAGACCAGAATTGTCGCATACACAGCGACCGTTTCAGTCGCCTTTGCAGCGAACCGTCACTCTTCCGCTTTGAACGGTCTCCTGCGCCATCCAGCCACGCATACCCCCATCGTCACCAGTACCCCCAGAAACGACAGTCCGGCGCCGGCATAGACCGATCGCGGCCGGTAGCGCATCGAGACCCGGTGACTTCCCCCCTCCACCACCACGCTCCGCATCGTTCCGTAGGCCTCCCAGATCCGGGCCGGTTTGCCATCCACCCAAGCCTCCCATCCCGGAAACATGGTCTCCGCCAGCACCACCAGGCCCCGGCACGGCAATCTAACCTCCATGTCAATCCGATCACTGGTATGCCGCACCAGCCTCACCTCATCCTCGCCTTCGCACGCTTCCAGTTTCGGCGCCTCGCTCAAAAACAGCGCGGTCTTCCGCAAATCTACTGCTTCGTCCTGGATCAACGCTCTCAACCAGACTACGTCCCGCGCCAAACGCGCATCGTGAACGGCTCGCGCCCGCGGCAGAGCACGCGGCCTGCGGAACACTTTCGCCCCCGCCTCCCCTTTGAAAACTTCCTCCTGATTCGGCCGGTCCGCTTGCGCGCCGATGAAATGCGTCACCGCAAACAGGTCCTGTGCCCGCTGTGTGTTGAGTTCCTGAAGCTGGATGTTGGTGCTTACGCCCGCCACGTAACCGTACATCATGTCAATTCCGTGCCAGTCCCCAAAATTCGACCCGATCACCTGATCGTCCACCATCACTCGAATTGGTCCTTCCTTTACGGACCGCAGATACGCCGCCACATCATCGTATTGAGTGAGCCCGTTGAGGAACTTGTTGGCATTCTTGCTGAACTTATTGCTGTACACCGCCGGCCCCGCATTGGTCAGTTCCACCAGGCAAAGGACGGCAAGACCCGCAAATAGCGCGTGGCGGGAGACGGTCGAGTTCCGCCATGCCGTCACCAGAGCCCCGCCGCACAGGCAGGCGGCCATTGCCAGGTAAATCCGGTCATTCACTTCTTTCTCCCCCAGAACCAGGGAAACCGTAACGGCCAACAGAAGGCTGCCCACCGCCAGAAGTGCGTTGCGGAAATAGCGTACTGCCCGCGACCTGTTCTCTTCCACCAGTGCATCCATCCCGAACGCCGCAAGCAGCGCAAGGGCGAAGTTCACGATCAGGATTCCCCGCGCGGGGATTCGCGCCTTGTCCACCACCGGCAGTATCGAATAAAGGATGCCTTGCACCGGAGTCAGCGCGCCGAGCGAGTAGATCATCCCCCCGCATGCCATCACCGTCGCCAGTTTGACTACCTTGTGCTTCCACCTGGCGGCCATCCCCAGGAATCCCAGGCCCACGGCGACTACACCGAGAAACGGACTCGAATCCGCAATCCGTCCCGGCACGGGCAGCGCCAGCCCGAGGATCGCAGCGGCCGGAAGTGAATAGATCGTCATGACGGTGTACGGGATTCGCTCTTTCCATGAAATACTGTGGTCCAGGCCCACCCAGCGCACCGAGTGGCGTGCAAATTCGTAAGTGGGAATCACCTGCACCGCGGCTATCAGGCCGCAAACCAGAAAGAATAATCCCGCGGCCGGTAGCAGTTCCCGCTTTCGCCGGCAGAAGTACAGCCACGTAACCGCGCACAATAGCGAGACCAGGATCGGCGCTTCGTGGTGGCCGCTGAGCCACGCCACACCCAGGAATAGGCCTCCGAGCGCCGCCGATGGCATCCTGCTCCATCCCCGCTCCGCGCGCAGCACAAATAAGATGATTAGAGGCGTCCAGATCGCTCCATTTACCACGTCGAGCCACGCCACCGTCCCCACGAAACCCCCATATCCAAACGCGAACGCGCTCATCCACGCTGCCTCTTTCCCCAATCCAAGATCCCGCGCCAGCAAATAGGCGAAAAGCGCCGCCAGAAAATGGATCAGCGCCCAGTACCAGTTCAAATACCCGAACTTGAGGTACCCGCCCCGAAGCGGCAATTGATAGAGGAGCAGGTTCAATGGATAGAGGGGCCCCGGTTGCGTCTGTCCTATCAGCGGCTGGCCCCCCCATAGGTGCGGATCCCACAGCGGGAACCGGTGTTGGTGAATCTCCCGTGCCTGGAATTCCAATCGCGGAATCTCGAGGTACGCCATATCCGGATGGTCGAACCAGGTGTATTGCGCCGTCAGGGTCAGTTTCCAGTAGAATCCGATTGTCACCAGCAGCAGAAGCGCCGGCGCCGTCAACCGGTACGTCCAGGAATATGGTGGTTTCGAATCAGTGTGGTGGTTTTCAGCCATCTCGGAAACCCCGCATCATAACGTATCTTGCTGAAAGAAAAAGGGATTCCGTTTGGCTGCTGAGTTGCTCCTTCATCCGCGGTACGGAACGGAGGCAGTCATGTTGCGGCAAATCCTGAATTCCCAGCTTATGAGGCCACTCTGGTTGGCCGGATTTGTGGTGCTGGGGCTTAATGCTCAAGATGATACCAGTACCGAACGCGGCGTGGCTCGGATCAGTCTCCTCCAAGGCGATGTCTCGGTGCGGCGCGGTGACTCGGGAGAGTGGGTGGCGGCGGCCCCGAACGCTCCTCTGGTGGTTCAGGATCGTCTGATCACCGGTGGCGGCGCCTCCCTCGCCGAAGTCCAATTGGATTACAGTAATCTGGTCCGCGTCGCCTCCAACGCTGAAGTCCGGTTTGCGGAACTCGAGTATGGCCGTTTCATTCTTCAACTGGCCGCCGGCACTGCGACCTACCGCATGTTGCGCGACTCCAACGCCGAGGTGGAACTCAGCACGCCGAATGCCGCCGTGCATCCTCTTCGTCGCGGTCTGTATCGCGTGACCATCCTCCCAGATGACACTACGGAAATTACTGTGCGGTCCGGAGAAGTGGACATCTATACGCCCCGTGGTTCCGAGAGGCTTCGCGCCGGCCGGACAATGCTTGTGCGCGGCACGCCGGACGCCCCGGAATTCCAGGTCACTGCCGCCATTCCCCGCGATGATTGGGACCAGTGGAACGAAAGACGCGACCAGGATCTCGAACGTTCCGCTTCCTATCGCTACGTCAACCCCTCCATCGCGGGCGCCGAAGACCTCGATAATTACGGGAATTGGGTATACGATGCTCCTTATGGATATGTGTGGGCGCCCAGGGTCGCCGTGGATTGGGCGCCCTATCGCTACGGCCGCTGGTCCTGGATTGATTATTTCGGTTGGACTTGGGTGAGTAACGATCCCTGGGGCTGGGCGCCTTATCACTACG
Source organism: Bryobacterales bacterium (assembly GCA_026954325.1). Taxonomy (GTDB): domain Bacteria; phylum Acidobacteriota; class Terriglobia; order Bryobacterales; family Bryobacteraceae; genus CADEFT01. Next base: position 8,647 of record JAIXKK010000140.1, read on the forward strand.
GCCGGTGGTATCAGGGGCCGCGCGGGTGGTGCTGGTGGCCTGGCGCAATGCAAACCCGTCACTACTGGAGCCCCGGACTGGTCGCCTTTGTCGGCTTCGGCGGCGGGGTAGGAGTAAATGCCGGCTTCGGCTTTGGAAATGTCGGCTGGGTGCCGCTGGCGCCGTTTGAACCCTACCACCCCTGGTATGGACGTGGCTACTACGGCGGCCGCAACAACGTCAACAACGTCAACATCGTCAATAACATCAACATCACGAATGTCTACCGGAATGCGCGCGTCCATAATGGAATTACCGCCGTAAACACCGGAGATTTTGGCAGCGGCCACAACAATTTCGTCCGGCTGAATCAAGGGGATCTTCAACGCGCCAATCTCGTCCGCGGCCAACTTCCGCTGGCGCCCGATCGTAACTCGCAGCAGGTTTCCGGCAGGTCGCTCGGCTTCACCCCCCATTCCCGCGATAACGAACGCTTCTACAGCCGCCAAACTCCTTCCGCTGTGCAGCATGTGTCCTTCGAAGACCAGCGGCGTGGAATTCAAGACCTCTCACGGAGAACATTTGGAGGCGGAGGCCAAAACGCCCCGGGTATGGGAACTCTCCCCGGAACCGCTGAGGCCGTCGGCAGTGGCTGGCGCCAGTCCGCCCAGCCCGGTTCAGGTTCGGGAATCCAGACTCACGGTTCTTCGGCGGGCCCCGTCAATTCCGATGCCGGGCGAGGCTGGCGGCGATTCGGCGATCCGGGGAGCGCGACCTCTCCCGCCACGTCGAATCCTTCCGCTGGCGCCGGACGCTCCACCACTCGCGAAAACGGTTGGCGCGCGTTCGGAGATCCTTCCACCGGGCGGCGTGCCGATGCCACGCGAGGATCTGCCGCGCGCCAACCGGGCCGGGACCGGAATTCAGGCCAAGACACCGCGCCGGATCGTAGCGGATGGCGGTCGTTCGGCGCCCCTGGAGCCTCTGCTCCGGTCACGCAGACTCACGAATCGTTCGCTTCTCCTTCTTCGGAAAACCCGCGGCAAAGTTCTCCCTCGCAATGGCAACCCATGTCTCGGCGGGGGGCGGAATCCGGAGCCGGACAGCCTCTGAGGTTGAGCCCTCCAATCGTCCGGGAGCGGCCGCGAGGCGACAGCAATTACTCCGCTCCGAGCCGCCCCCAGCGATTTGAGAGCCCCCCCAGCGCTCCACGGGGCGGCTTCCAGGGTGGAGGGCACATCCAGAATGCACCCCCGAGCCGCAGCGGCGGTGAAGGCGTCTCCCGTGGTGGAGGACCCGCCGGCGGTGGCGGCCGTGGTGGACGCGGCCGCTAGAATCCCAATTTTTCGTCTTCTTCCCTCGAGCCTGTCCGGTAAGGTCGTTGAGTGCCGGCAGGCTCTTTTTTGCTACTCCACTCCCTGCCGTCTTTCAACTTGTTGAAAACAAGTATTTTTCCTTACAGCTTGGGCGTTGCTTAGCCTTCTCTTCCTTCGGCCTCCCTTTCCCCCTTCCCCTTCGTACCCCAAACAATGACGCAAAGTCCCAAATTTCGTGGGAGCCAATCGGGCTAAATTGTGTATACTTTTAAGGAAGTTAGGAGTTTCGCTTCTTCCCACGGATGCCGTCGGGTGAATCGGACGCAGTACCCTCTCATCGAGGAAGTCCTCCAAAGCCTCGGCGCCACTGGAAGCGGCGGACGGCCTAAGGCTAATTTGAATGATTCTCGGTCTGTGATGGACCGGCGAAATCTGGAGGAACGGAATGAAAGGACGTCTTTGGTGGTCAAGTGTGTTGCCCCTAGCGGCCACGCTGTGCCTGACGTTCGCTACCCCAACGGTAGTGATGGCACAGTCCGGACCCCGGTTAGTGGGAACGGGACCGGAAGGGCCGTTTGAATATTCGCCGCGATCGGCTGCGCGCCGTCCTGGCCTCATCAATCCGCTGTGCGGAACAGTGGGTGGGCCGGCGGTTGCCAGTTCGGATTGCGATTCGCAGTCGGGCCGTGAATGGGAAGGAATCGCTTCAACCGATTACTTCACCGTCGAGCCGACTGTGTATTCGCCCCCGAACCCCGATGTCGCGGTGGGACCTGATGACATTTTGACGGTGGTGAACCGTACCATCGCGCGCTACCCGAATCCGAACGCCCCGGCTTACAACAACGGCGGCGGAACGGCTTCGGTGAACTATGACGTAGCGGGCGCGTATCTGTTCTCACCCTCGTCGCGGCAGTTTTTGGATGTGTGGCTGGG
>JAIXKK010000140.1:11018-13612 GCA_026954325.1 Bryobacterales bacterium
CTGCAGCGGATGCTCGGGCGTCCCGACGCAGACGACCTCGCCCCTGCGCCGCAAGGCGAGTTGGGTGCTGATCGCCTCGAAGTGGGCGACCGGTTGCCAGGGCGCGGTAACCTCGACGGGCGGCTTTATCGGCACGGGTTGCACGCCGAACACGACGCCCGCGGTGAACGGGTTGATCGGGAACACGACGTTCTTCACGACGCCGCAGCCTCCCGGCGCGAGCCAGGCGAACCCGAACAGCGGCGGCATCAACGGGAACTGGGTATCTTACTACGGAATCCCGGACAACAGCTGCGAACCGGGCTGCCCGTATGGCAACATCAACTCGATTTCCGATGTGCGCAATGGCGGATCGTTCCAGGGCGCGCGGGTAATCGATTGCAACAACACCGCCGTGGGCGACACCACGCGCGTGTGCTACTTCCCCTCGAGCGCCCGCCTGGGCTTGGACAATGACAACATTGTCGTCAGCTCGAGCGTGTACAACGACAACATTCCGCTGGCCAATCGTGGCTACACGTCTGGACAGAACGGGCTGCTGCCGGCATGGGAAGGGACCCGGACCCGTGTGTACAAGAAGGCGGCGATCTACACCGGCACGACCAGCACGCCGGGTTGCGCCGCTCCGCTGTGCCCGGGAGCGTCGCAGTTGAATCCGCAGATCCAGGGCGATTTCTATGACCTGTTCGACACGGGTTCTCCGTACACGTTTGACAGGGTGGTGACGCGCGATGTGGGCGGCGTGACGCAGAGCATGCTGGGCTTGAACTACGAGCCGGAGCATGTGCGCGGACGTTCGCTGGCAAGCTACAGCGGCAACGGGAACCTCGATGGCGGGTACTCGGCGCTGTGGGGCGCGGTGGATCAGGGGTATACGGCGACAAACGCGGCCAACCCGCCGCAGACGCTGCTCTATCACCGCTCCATCATCTACACGCGGACGGTGGCGGGAACCATCGGAGCCAATGTGGGCTCGGTGCCGGCGACTGTCAACACGCCGGCCATCGTGGGCGGCATTCCGCGCCTCGGCACGCTGCAATCGCACACCGTGCCGCAGTTCACCAACCCGGACGATGTGACGCAGAGGGACAAGCTGGTGCAGCCGTCCCCGAACAACCAGTTGCCGACGCCGTACCTGTACGTGGGAGATGACCGCCCGCATCGCGTGATCGCGCGCGAAGGCGAGCGCTACATTGCCCGCGTGGGCAGCGTGCAGGGTTTCCGCTTCGACAGCACTAACAACTACTCGACGGTCATCTACGACATCGTGCAGAAGCTTTCCTCGACGGCGACGGCGACGGAAGTGTACAACACGACGTGGGGCAATGGCCGCTACTACGCTCCGATGTTCGACACCCCGGCGAACGTGGTGCAGTACGGATCGGTTTCCCCGATCAATGTGCAGCCGTTCCTCGAGAAGTTGTTCGTCGGGACCACCTTCCCGCCGCTGGCGCCGAGTGATCCGCGTACGTTCAACTACGGCGGCATCGCGGGGCAGGCGTTGCTGGCCTGCAAGGGTCAGGAGCCGAGCGTGAGCACGTCGGTCAGCGCCTATCCGGGACTGTTCGACATCCGCTGCGGCGAGGATGCGTATGATACGGCGCAGGCCTATCGTCACCCGGTGACGGGGGCGTTCACGCCCACCGACTTCCAGGTGGATGCGCAACCCTCGGGCTTCCCGAACCAGATCGTGCCGATGGGCATTCGCGGCGGCGCGGCGACGGATCCCAACAACATGGGACTGTGGCTGTACGGCTCGTATGCCAAGGGCCGGCTGGCCTCGATTCCGGGCTACGGGCAGTGGGGGACCTACGTGGCGCACTATCCGCTGACGTTCCCGCTGCGTGATCCCTACAACAACTCGATTGCCTCCTACACGGACGTGCAACCGGGCAATCCGTTCTTCACCTACATCCAGATTGCGAAGCAGACGGAGATCCAGCCGGGCAGCCGGACGGATGCGACGTTCAATCCGACGGGTACGGTGAGCCGGGCGGAAATGGCGCGGTGGACGATTCGTGCGCAGATGGACGAGAACGGCGTGACGGCGTACCTGAACTCGACGGGCGGCATCTTCTGCAGCTTTGCGGATGTGGCGTGCCCGGGCGTGAGCGGGGCGGCGACGAACTCGACGGGCATTTCGGGAGACTGGCGGTATATCGAAACGATGTATCGCCGTGGCTACACGAAGGGCTGCGAAGCGACGAACGATGGCCAGCGGCGGTTCTGCCCGACGCGGACATTGACGCGCGGAGAGATGGCGGTATTCATCATCCGTGCGAAGATGAACGCGGTGTTTCCGACGGTGACGAGCGGAGCGTTCACGACGACTTCGTGCCAGCCGGCGGGGACGCAGGTGACGAACGTGGGCGACCAGTATGGGTTGTTCGCGGGCTGCTCGCCGTACTTCTCGGACGTGCCGAACACGCACATCTTCTACTCGTTCATCCAGAAGATGCGGGAACTGCGGATCTCGAACGGGACGACGTACTCGACGCCGGCGGCGCTGGGGACGTTCTCACCGGACGGGACGCTGACGCGGCAGGAACTGATGACGTTCCTGGTGCGTGCGTTCTTCCCGTAAACCACGAAAC
>JAIXKK010000140.1:13622-46091 GCA_026954325.1 Bryobacterales bacterium
CGGCAGGAACTGATGACGTTCCTGGTGCGTGCGTTCTTCCCGTAAACCACGAAACGAACCCAAGAGCGAAAAAGCCCGGCCGGAAAGGCCGGGCTTTTTCATCACAACAGCAACGCCAACCGCTGCACCTGATCCGGATATTCCTTCGCCGAGTTCGAGGTTTCTTCAGGATCCAGTTTCAGATCAAACAGGATAGGCTTAGGCTCGGGGCCATTTCTCGCTCGTCTTCCCGTCTCTTCCGGGTCAAAGCCGCGAATCAGTTTGTACCGTCCATCGAAAATCATCCGCCACCGGTCGAAAGCCGACCGCACAAACTCGCGATGAGTCTTCACCCTTCCTTCCAACAGCGCCCGTAGACTGCGGCTGTCCGGCTCATGCAGACGCGGCGCGGATGCCAGTTCAAGAATCGTCGCCGCCAGATCGTGATGGCTTACCAGTTCTTCGCAGACCACCCCACTCCTTACCCCCGGTCCGCGGACGTACAATGGCGCCGAAACCGACGGCCGGTACGGAATTCCCGCGGCCCATCGTTCATGGTCGCCCAGCATCTCTCCGTGATCGCTCGAATAAATGACATAGGTGTTTTCCGTCTCGCCGCGCCGCCGAATCTCTTCAAGGAACATTCCCAACAGCCGGTCGATGTTCTCCACAATCGCAGAATAATTCTGCCGGATCGCGAGATGCCGTTCCGGGGTATATTGCTCCGAATCGACCGGTTGGGGAAATACTCGCTTGCGGCAAAGGCGCTGCATCCGGTGAGTGATGTCGATCGGGTTTCGCGCCCCAGGAAATCCCAGTTGCAGAAACCACGGACGGTCGCGCGGGAGGTTCCTCATCAGATCCAGCCCCTCGGCCGCCACCCAATTATCGTAGTAGGCCTCCGCCGGCAGCGGGCACGCATCCGTGTTCAGATATCTGTTCTGGCCCATCCGGCGGCGGTAGTCTTCCACGTGAATCACCGCCAATCCTCTGCTATGCAGATAGGCCATGTAGGGGTCGCGCGCTTCCACGGCGCCGCTCAGCACCGCCTCCATCTTCCCCGCGCTGTCAAATCCATCGGTGAATCCCCATTCCGGAAGAAAGCGCCGGCCGTCGATTCCCCAGTCCATCGTCGCTTTGTGCAGTTCCAAAGTCCCGCAGGACGCTACGCGATATCCCGCTTCCCGGAGCGACTGATAAAACGTCGGTTGATCGAGCGGATAATCCTGCGCATTAGTGCGTACCCCGCATCGCCCGTATTCTCTCCCCGAGGCCAGACACGCCCGCGAAGGACCAGCCATCGGCGATGCCGCTACTACCTTCGTGAAACGCATCCCTGTCTTCGCGATCTGATCGAGATTCGGCGTTTGCAGAGTCAGCGCCCTGCTTGCGCCCACCCAATCGTGCCGGTGCTGGCTCGAAAGCACGAACAACAGGTTCGGCCGCCGTTTCGTGGCAGCCGGCGAGGGGAAGACCAGTGGACTGAGCGCCAGCGGCAGTAACGCCCGGCGTGAGGGCCGCTCAATGAATCCCGCTGTCATTCCTGTCTATATGCAATTCTACAGCGCCCCGGCGGGAGCTATTACCGGTATCTGCCCACCAACTGGCGCCACCGGATCGCCACCAGGTCCCAGAACGCCTTGACCCCGCTTGTCAAGCTCACCCGCGTTCCCTCCACGTTCGCCCACCTCACCGGCACTTCCACTGCCTTCAACCCCAGTTTCCGCGCCAGGAACAGGTCCTCCACGTCGAAGCCGAACCCGTCCAACCCCTGCCGCGGAAAGATCTTCGCGGCCGCTTCGGCATGATACAGTTTGAATCCGCATTGCGTATCCCGGAACGGAAGCCGCATCACGAGCCTCATCACCAGATTAAAGATACGCCCCGAAAGCTCGCGCGCCAGGGGTTGATGCACCGAAACCAGCGACCGGTCCAATGCCCGCGACCCGAAACTCACCAGCGCCTTCTCCTTCTCCGCTGCCGCCCACAGTTTGTCCAGTTCCTCGATGGGAGCCGACAGGTCCGAGTCCGTAATCAGCCGCCAGACCCCCTTGGCTTGCAGCATCCCGTTCCGTACCGCATAACCCTTGCCGCGATTGCCGGGATTCGAAATCAGTTGCACCGCCGCTGCCCGTGAACTGTACTGCCGTACGATTTCCGCCGTCCTGTCCTTCGATCCGTCGTCCACCACCAGCACCTCGATGAACGCCCATTCCCGCTCCCGCAAATACTCGAGAATCCGGTCCAGCGTCGCCGGAAGGCGGGTCTCTTCGTTGTAGGCGGGGATAATGATCGAGAGGGAGCGCAAGGTCAATTATAATATTGAGTTTACGGGAGATTTCATTGTCAATCGAAAATGAGTTGCTGGCCCAACGTTATGCACGCATCGCGGAAGTTGAGAAGCTGGGATATCGATCGTACGGACAGCGCTTTGACTTTACCCATACCATCCCTCAGATTCTGAAGGATTTCAGCCCCAGAACCGCTGAGGAACTGGCCGGGACCCGCGTCGAAGTAAAAATCACGGGCCGCATCTTCACTATCCGCAGGATGGGCAAGGCCGGCTTCGCCCACCTCATGCAGCTTGGCGAAAAGCTTCAGATCTATATCAAGAAGGATGCCGTCACCGAACGTGAGTTCGCTCTCTATCAGCTTCTCGATCTCGGCGACATCATCGGCGTCTGGGGCTACCTCTTCCGTACCCGCACCGGCGAGTTGAGTGTTCACGTCGAAGGGCTCACCTTCCTTTCGAAAACCCTCCTTTCCATGCCGGAGAAGTTTCACGGCCTCGAGGACGTCGAACTCCGCTACCGCCAGCGTTATCTCGACCTCATCGCGAATCCCGATGTGATGAACGTTTTCCGTGTCCGCGCCCGCATCATCTCCTCCCTCCGCCGGCAGCTCGAATCGCGCGGCTTCGTCGAAGTCGAGACGCCGATGATGCAGCCCCTCTACGGAGGAGCCGCCGCCCGTCCCTTCGTCACTCATCACAACACGCTCGACATCGATCTCTACCTCCGCATCGCCCCGGAATTGTATTTGAAGCGGCTCATCGTGGGAGGTTTGGAGCGAGTCTACGAAATCAATCGCAACTTTCGCAACGAGGGCATCTCCACCCAGCACAACCCCGAGTTCACCATGCTCGAGTTCTACCAGGCATACACCGATTACCTCGGCCTGATGGATCTCTCCGTCGAATTGTTGCGCGAAACCGCCATCGACGCCACCGGCGCTCCCGCCGTTAAGTACGGCGAAGTAACGCTCGATTTTTCCCGCATCCGCCGCTTCACCATTCGCGAGGCCGTCATCGAGTTCTGGAAGGAGGACCTCACCCGCCCCTCCACGGACAATGTCCGCGATCCCGAATGGCTCGCGCGCTATTCTCACCGCCACACCCCCGGTGAGCAGCTTGTCGAGATCTTCGAGCGTGTCGCGGAATCCCATCTCATCGAACCCACCATCATCCACGAATACCCCGTCGAAACCTCTCCGCTCTCCAAGAATAATCCCGCCGACCCCGCCTTCGTTGACCGCTTCGAAATCTACGCCGCCGGCATGGAAATCGGCAACGCCTACACCGAGTTGAACGATCCTCAGGAACAGCGGCGGCGCTTTGAAATGCAACTCGGCATGCGCGAGCGCGGCGACGACGAAGCCCATCAGATGGACGAAGATTACGTCCGCGCGCTCTGCTACGGCATGCCGCCCACCGGCGGAGAAGGCATCGGCATCGATCGCCTCGCCATGCTCCTCACCAATCGCCAGTCCATCCGCGACGTGATTCTCTTCCCCCTTCTGCGCCCCGAAGGCCCCATCGGCATCGCCGGCGAATTGCGGGCCCTCGAAAATGGCGGGAAGTAGGAACGTTCTGTGAAAGTCCGGATGCGCCAGTTGCCGTTCGGGTTTTCGCGCTTCGAACTCTTCGTCGCCATGCGCTACCTGCGGGCCAGGCGCAAGCAGGCCGTCATCTCCGTCGTCACCCTCATTTCGGTTCTCGGAGTGGCCGCGGGCGTCATGGCCCTCATCATTGCGCTCGCCATCAACAACGGGTTTCGCGCGACGCTCCAGCGCACGTTGCTGGGAGCCACGGCCCATGTCAGCATCCTCGAAAAGGAGCCCGGCCCGGGCATCGAAAACTGGCGCGAACTCATTCCCAAACTCGAACGCCTCCGCTACGTCCAGGCCGCCGCTCCCACCCTCTACGGGGGCGTTTTCCTTCTCGGGCCCATGCAGTCCCACGAAGCCGTCCTCAAGGGAATCCAGCCGGACTCCCCCGTTCATTGGGCCGATCTGAAGCGCAATATGAAACAAGGCTCCCTCAGCGCTCTGGAGCGGACAAACGGCTTGCCGGGGATCATCCTCGGCTCACGCCTCGCCGAATCAACGGGGATGACGCTCAACAGCCGCGTCACGGTGATCAGTCCCCAAGGACAACTCACTCCTTTCGGACCTCGTCCCGCGTATTACCCTTTCCGGGTCGTGGGAATCTTCGAGACCGGATTCTATGAGATCGACCGCCTCTGGGCCTTTACCACCATGAAGAACGTCCAGACCGTGCTCTCCGTTGACGATGTCGCCAATTCCATCGAATTGAAGGTTTCTCCGATCGATAAAGCAGGAGTGGTGGCGAAGGCGGCCGAATCCATCGTCGGCCCGAAACTCTCCGCCACCAGTTGGATGGAGCAAAACCGCCAGATTCTGAATGCCCTCCGGATGGAGCGCGCCGTCACCGTCATCACCATCGGTCTCATTCAGCTTGTGGCCGCCCTCAACATCCTGATATCCCTCGTCATGATGGTAATGGAAAAGCACCGCGACATCGCCCTGCTGGTCTCCATGGGCGCGCGCCGCGATCAGATCCGCCGCATCTTCCTCTGCCAAGGGGTCCTCATCGGCGTCACCGGCGCCATACTAGGCTTGATCCTCGGCTACGGCATCAGCTACTTTGCCGAGCACGGCCGCTGGATCAAACTTGACGAGTCTGTCTACGCTCTCAGTTATGTCCCCTTCGACCCTCGCTGGTGGGATGGCGTCTGGGTCGCCGGGGGCGCTATCCTCGTCAGCCTGCTCGCCACGCTCTATCCCGCCCGAAGCGCCACACACATCCTTCCCGCTGAAGCGTTGCGTTATGAATAGCCCCGCCTCAGGCCTCCGCTAATAGATGCGGCGGACAGCACGCCAGTAGATCCCCTTCGTTGACCCCGGTTGCCCGGGCGTATTGCCTGATGTAGCTGCGCCGGTAGATTCCTCCCGGGAGTTCCCCCCACCGGCCATCCTCGATCGCGGCGAGCCACGAGGCCCGGATCTTGGTGAATTCCGCAATCTGGCTCAGCGAGAGTCCCCTTTTCTGACGGATCGCGGCCAGGTCGAAAGGGATTTGCGTCAACATTTCCATGGTGGTCTCCCTCTGCTCGGGATCTATCGGCTGTCAGCCGCCTTACCATTACCCCCAGGGTTCAAGTACCGGCGAAAATCTCTCAAATTTTCTTACCTGCCCGCGATAAGACTAGAGTGGGCAGAAGTACGCTATGTTGCGGCTTTGTTCTCTGCGCCGCGGTAATTCTCCGGGCGGGCGATGCCTCCCAACCGCCACGTCAGGATCGCATGGCCAACCTCCTCCTCCGCATCGCACGCTTGGTCGAGTGGCCCAATTCGCCCCCCCAGCCGGCTTTCGTCATCTCTATCGCCGGCTCCGATCCCGATGAGCCTGGGCTCCGCCTGTTCCTCAGCCCCGAAGACGCTCCCACTGTTCCCATCGAAATCCGTCATGTCTCCTCTCTTTCCGAGATGCGCCGCTCTCGCATCGTGTTCCTTGGACGCTCCCTCGGCTCCAACATGAAGACAGTCCTTCACGGCCTCGAGGGCTCCGGCGTCCTCACCGTGTCCCCTCTGCCGGGGTTCGGTGAGATGGGAGGGATGGTCGAGTTAAGCCAGCCCGAGGCCCGGCCATTGATTCTCAATGCCGATGCCGCCCGCCGCGGCGGTTTCCATTTTCACGTGAGCCTGCTCGGCGTGGCCCGCCTCGCGCGCTCCGGGATCGCCTCCCATTAGTCCCGTGTTCCGTTCCCTTCGACGCCTCTCCCTCCAGCGCAAGCTGATCGCCGTGATCGGCGCCGCCGGCTGTGTCGCCCAGTTGCTCACCTGCCTCGTCTTCTTCAGCTACCAATCCATTCAGATGCAGGAGAATCTGCGCCAGGATATGTCCGCCGTTGCTTCTGTCCTGGCCGCCGGCTCCTCCGCCGTCCTTATCTTTCATGACCGCCAGGCCGCTCTCGCCAATCTCCACGTCGCCCAGCGGGATTCCCGCCTTGCCGCCGCCGCCATCTACGACCAGCAGGGTGATCTCTTCGCCTCCTACCAGGGCGATGGGCTCTCCGCCTTACCCATTCCCAAACTACCTCGTACCCGAGGATACTACCGTAACGGGGAATATGTAGAAATGTTCGAGCCCATCGTCCATCAGGGCGAGCGGATCGGCGCCGTCTACCTCCAGGCCGATTGCCGCCTGCTTGGAGCCGACATCCGCCGTTTCTTCTGGATTTCGGGAGGCGTTGCCATTTCCGGCATGCTCCTCATTCTGCTCCTATCGTTTCATCTGCGGCACATCATTAGCCGTCCTATTCTCGCCCTTGCCCATCTCGCGCGCCGGATTACGACCGAACGTTGCTACCACCTGCGCGCCGAAAAACAATCCGGCGATGAGGTGGGTGAACTCATCGACGCTTTTAATGACATGCTCGCCGTCATCGAGTCCCGCGACTCCGCTCTCGCGCGGCAGCGCGAACGCCTCGAGATACAGGTGGCTTCGCGCACCGCCGACCTCATGAACATGAATCGGGAACTGCGCCAGGCCAAGGAAAAAGCCGAGGCCGCCACTCGCCTGAAGGGTGACTTCCTCGCCAATATGAGCCATGAAATCCGCACTCCAATGAACGGGATCATCGGCCTCACCCAACTCACGTTATCCACCGATCTGAACCGCGAGCAGCGGGAAAATCTCACGCTTGTCAGGAACTCCGCCGAATCCCTCCTCACGGTCATCAACGATATCCTCGATTTTTCGAAAGTCGAGGCGGGAAAGATCCTGCTCGAGGAATCGCCCTTCAACCTCGGCGACGCAGTGATGGAAGCCGTTAAGATTCTCGCCTTGCGCGCTCATGAGCGTGGCCTTGACTTGGGCGTGCGCTTGGAAACCAACGTTCCAGCCTGGCTAATCGGTGATGCCGCCCGTTTGCGCCAGATTCTTCTCAATCTCCTCGGAAACGCGGTAAAGTTCACTGAGCAAGGCGAGGTGCTCTTGAAGATCAGCCTCGACCACGCGGGGGCATCCGGTGTGATGCTCCGCTTTGATATCACCGACACGGGGATCGGCATCCCCGAAGAGCGCCGCGGCGCTATTTTCGATTCCTTTACCCAGGCCGACGGTTCCATTACGCGCCGCTTCGGCGGCACCGGGCTCGGCTTAGCGATCACCCTCCGCCTGGTGCGCCTCATGGGCGGGGAAATGACTGTCGAGAGCCAGGTTGGCGGGGGAAGCCACTTCAGTTTTACCGCCCTCTTCCGCCTTACTCTTGACAAAACCGCCCCCATCAATCCGAACCCCGCGGCGGGCAAGAAGATCTTCCTGATTGAAACTCACGAATTCTCCCGCCGCGCGCTCCACGACACCTTGACCCATTGGGGGGCGTCAGTTCGATCCGGCTTGGCCGCGGCCGAAATCAAACAGATTTCCTCGGAGGTTCCCCTCTACGACGTGGTCCTGCTCGATGCTCATATCCCCGGAGAGAACACTGTCGAAATGGCCCGGGCATTGACCGGTCAGGGTTTCGCGAAACAAGTTGTTCTCATGTTCCGTACCTTCGGAACCGGCGCGCAACGCCAGCAGGCGCAACTACTGGGGCTGAGGGGTTTCCTGACGAAGCCCGTCTTCCCCTTTCACCTGTCCCAACTTCTTTCCGTTACTCCCGATTCTCCTCAGGCGCCTTCCTTCCGCTCCACGCCCGCCGGCTCGGCCGAGTCCCTTCACCGGCTCCGCATCCTGCTCGCTGAAGATAACGCCGTCAATCAAAGGGTAGCCGTCCGGTTGCTGGAAAAACGGGGCCATCAGGTCAGCGTTGCCGCCAACGGAGCCGAAGCCCTCGAAGCGCTTCGTCTTGACCGGTTTGACCTCGTGCTGATGGACATCCAAATGCCGGTCATGGACGGCGTCGAGACCGTGACCCGCATCCGCGAACTCGAGCGGTCTTCCGGCGCCCACGTGCCCGTCATCGCCCTCACCGCGCACGCAATGAAAGACGATGAGGCTCATTGCCTCGCCGCCGGCATGGACGGCTACGTCAGCAAGCCCATCGATCCCGATGAACTCTTCGCCGTCATGGATAAAGTGATCGCCTAGGATCTCGGCACTGGCGTGTTACTGAGGAGTCACGTGTATCAGGGCGCCGGGATTGGCGTCTTCCACCATCCAGAGTGAGCCGTCAGGGGCTTGTTCCACATCGCGAATACGCTTGCCGATATCCCATCGCTCACCGGTCTTCGCCCCGCCTTTACCGTCAAAGATGATGCGATTGAGCGACTTGCTGCCAAGGCCGCTAATGAAGCCGCTGCCGTCCCACTCGGGGAAGGTCTTCTTGCCCCGGTAGAACATCAGGTTGCCCGGCGCGATCACCGGAACCCAGTAGAGCACCGGCTTTACGAACTCTGTCCGCGAATCATGACTGGGTATCGGCACTTCGTTATAGTTCATGCCGTAGGATACGACCGGCCACCCGTAATTCTTGCCCTTCTCGATGAGATTCAGTTCATCGCCCCCGCGCGGGCCGTGTTCGACCTCCCACAATTCGCCGGTGGGAGACATCGCCAGGCCATAAGGGGCTCGAAAGCCGCTAGCCCAAGTCTCCGCTGGAGTGAGGTTGGGGCCAGGAAAGGTGTAGGTGCTTACCGCCGGTGCGTTCTTCGCGGCTTCGGTGTCGCGTGGCGGATCTATGAGGGGGATGGTTGAAGCCCCGGTCTTGCCGTAGTGAGGGTTGCCGGGGAAGGGCTTGCCATCCAGTGTCAGCCGCAGAATCTTGCCCACGGGCTGGTCGGGGTCCTGAGCGGGCGTCATGCGCTGGCGGTCGCCAACCGTCATGTACAGCGATTGCCCATCGGGGGCAAAAACTACCTGAGCGCCTGCCTGCCCGCCTTTGCCTCTGGGCATTTGGCGCCATATCACTTCGAAATTTTCGAGTCTTGGGTTACGTCCGAGGTTCAACTTCGCGCGTGCCAGAGCTTGACCGCCGCCGTAATCCCCCGGCTCGATGTACGTGATGTAGATTCTCCCGTCGGCCGCGTAGCGGGGTGAGAGGAAAACACCCAGCATGCCGTTCTGGCCCTGCCAATAAACAGCGGGCGTGTTGGCCAGGGGTGCGATCTTTTCGCCCTTCGGAGATACCAGCCAAATGGGTCCGATCTTTTCGGTCACCAACATGCGGCCATCCGGCAGGAAGGCTATTCTCCAAGGCAGTTCAAAGGTGGCTGTCGTGGTCATCTTGAAAGGCACGGTGGCTTCCGGCTTCTGCTCGCCCACATTAACCTGGGCGGCCCAAGCCGTCGCCGCCAAGCTGAGAAGCAGCGTCGCCTTTGCGAATTTCATTTTTCTTTCTCCTTTATTTCAGTGTCGTATGCAAATCGCGCCGCTGCATCGGGATCGTCATCGTCGAATGACTGCACGCACACGACCGGACCGAAGATTTCTACACCAGGATGTTCGGCAAGCGGCGCTCCGGGGGGTTCGCCAAAACCCGTGACGATGTTGACGGCGCCATCGGACACGCCGGCTTCCTGTAGCAGTTCGCTCAGGTGAAGCGCGGATAACGGAGCCGGCATCCGGGCTTCCTCCACTCCCGGCTTCCGGCGCTAGTGAGGAATATCTCCGTGCGGCTTCCCCTGCGAGATCTCCTCGAACGTATCCTTCACCTGCAAAGGCAGGGACGGCCCCACCCAGTTTTTCACGCTATCAGGGAGTTTCAAACTCGTCGAGGCCGGCGTGTCACCCTTCATCGCCACCAGGTCGTTCAGTTTCTTTCCAGACTTCACCGCCTGGCTCACGCTGCTCCGCAACTGCCGCATGAACTCCGCTTCCCCGCTCAGCACTTCTTTCCCGCCTTTGGGGCCATGCCCCGGCAACACCTGCGCCACCTCCAATGCGGCAGCCTTCGCCACAACCGACGGCCAGTTTCCGATGTTGCCGTCCGCCGTGTAGTTGTACGGTCCGTTCGTCACCGCGTCTCCGGTGCAGATGATCTTCTCCTTAGGCACGTACACAAATCCGTCCCCACGGGTATGCGCCCATCCGAAGTGGTGGAACTCTACCCGCCTGTTGCCGTCCTCCAACACGAACAGCGGCTTGTCGAACGTCTGCCGCGGCGGTTCCGCCGTCGCCAGTTTCAACTTGCGCACGTCCTCCCGTTCCTTCGACGCCTCCTGCCACCGCTTCGGCTCATAGCGCTTCATCTCTTCCGCCACACCCGCGTACGCCAGCGTCGTCGCCCCCAGTTTCGTCCATACGGGGTTCCCGTAGGCGTGGTCTCCGTGATGATGGGAATCGAAGACGTATTTCACCGGCTTCCTGGAGACCCTCTTGATATCCCGCAGCAGCAACTCCGCCCCGCTCGGGAAATTGGCATCCACTACAATGAGGTAATCCTTCATCTCGATCACTACATTGTTGCAGTGGCCCTTGCCCTGCAAATCGCCTTCACGGAACCAGACGCCGGGAGCCACCTGTTCCATCGTGTCCGGCTTGGCGTCGGTCCGAGTCACCGCCAGGCCCAGCGCCATCAGCCCGGCAAACACGCTCGCCCACACTCCCCGTTGAGTCATTTCTTTGCCTCGTTTCGCAAACGAATATTACATGGAAGGACGGAACGGATGCAACTGGTAAAATGGGATTTTTCGGGGGAGGCAAGATGGCAGTGATTCAACGGCGGCGTGCGGTCGCCGTCAACGTGGGTGGTGTCCTCGTCGGAGGCGTCCACCCGATCGTTGTGCAATCCATGACGAATACCGACACGGCGGACGTCCCGTCCACCGTCAACCAGGTCATGGCGCTCGCCCGGGCGGGCTCCGAACTCGTCCGTGTCACTGTTAATACCGAGGATGCCGCCATGGCCGTGCCCAGGATCGCCGATACCCTCGACAAGTTCGGGGTCCGCGTCCCCATCGTCGGCGACTTCCACTACAACGGGCATATCCTGCTCAAGAAATACCCCGATTGCGCGCGAGCCCTCTCCAAATACCGCATCAATCCCGGCAACGTGAACATCGGTAAGAAGCACGACGACAACTTTCGCACCATGATTGAAGTGGCCATGGAATACGGCCGTCCGGTTCGCATCGGCGTAAACTGGGGTTCTCTGGACCAGGCGCTCCTCACCCGCATGATGGACGAGAATGCCGCGCTCCCCCAACCCCGCGATGCTCGTGACGTCATGCACGACGCCATCGTCTCGAGCGCCCTCCTTTCAGCCCGTGCCGCCGAAAGCTACGGCCTCCCCGCTGACAAAATCATCCTCAGCGCCAAAGTCAGCGGCGTTCAGGATCTCATTGACGTCTATCGCAAGCTTGCCGGCTCCTGCTCCTACGCTCTCCATCTCGGTCTTACGGAAGCCGGAATGGGAGCCAAAGGCATTGTCGCCACCACCGCCGCCCTCTCCATCCTCCTCCAGGAGGGCATAGGCGATACCATCCGCGCCTCCCTCACCCCAGCCCCCAACGGCGACCGCACCGAAGAAGTCCTCGTCAGCCAGCAGGTTCTCCAGTCACTCGGCCTTCGCAGCTTCACCCCGCAGGTCACCGCCTGCCCCGGCTGCGGGCGTACCACCAGCACCTTCTTCCAGGAACTCGCCGCCCGCATCCAAACGTACCTCCGCGAACGGATGCCCGTCTGGCAAAGCCGCTACCCGGGCGTCGAGGAGATGAGAGTCGCTGTCATGGGTTGCGTTGTCAACGGCCCGGGCGAGTCCAAGCATTCCGATATCGGCATCTCTTTGCCAGGGACTTTTGAAGAGCCGGTTGCCCCTGTTTATGTCGACGGCCGCCTCTTCCGGACGCTCCGCGGGGATCACATCGTCGCCGAGTTCCAACAGATTCTCGACAATTACGTGGAGCGCAGGTATGGCGTGGCCGAAACTGCGGAAGTCGCAGGCGACTGACAGAGAAGAGACCAAACCCAAAAAGGCTCTCCCGTCCGCGATACATCAGCGGCTGAACCGGCTCGCACGCAAACTCGACGAATTGCCGGCCAAGGATGAACTGCGCATGCGCCAGGCTCGTGAACTCGAGGAGAAACAACGCTCCGCCGGAGCCGAACTCCACCAGTTATGCCGCTGCCTTGTCGATGCCCTCAACTCTATCCTCGATAATCTCAAAATCGAAATCACGCCTGTCTCCTACAACGCCGGGATGCTCGACTCGCCCGCTGGTCTCCTCATTCAGATCAACGCCAGCGGCCGTATCGTCCAACTCGCCATCCATGCCCGCGAGCCCGAAGTCTCCTCCGAGCACTTCCGCACGCCATACATTCTCCGGGGGGCCATCCGCTGGTTCAATCAGGAATTCCTCGAGCGGCAGGAAATTCAAGAGAATCAGATCTTCTATTGCATCGATGCGTACGGAGGCTCCTGGCGTTATTATGATCTTCGCACGCGTAAGACCGCCGCTGTTGACGAGGATTTCATCGCCGGCACACTCGAGCAGTTGTTATAGCGCCGGTCTCTTACTTGCCATCCATCAGTTTTCCCAGCACCCGCATCGGCGCCGCGCCTTCCCTCAGCGCCAGGTCGTGGAACTCATATAGCCCGAAGCCGGCGCCTTTCCGTTGGCGCCATGCGTTGCGGAGCTTCACCCACTCCCTGTAGCCGAGATAGTATGTCGGCAATTGCGCCGAGGAGAGCTTCGCGCGCCGCAGTTTTGCCGCCGCCTCTTCTTTTTCCTGAAACGTGTCCTCCGTCATCAACTTCATCGCCTCTTCGCCGGACATGTTCATCGTCTGCATCCGCACGTCCAGAATCGCGTTCGCCGCCACGCGCAGTTGTTGTTTCAGAAATGTGAGCCGGAGTTCGGGGCTGTTATTGAGATACCCTTCATCCAGCATCATCTCCGTCGCATAAACCGCCCAGCCTTCCACATACGGCCCGTTCCCGAACACGCTTCGTAACACGCGGCGCGCGAGCGGTTGCACTCCGTTGGCATACTCCAGTTGAACATAATGCCCCGGCATCGCCTCGTGAATGGTCAGCAGTTTCAGTCCATAGGTGTTGTACTCCCGGAGTTTCGATTCGATGCGTTCCTTGGGCCAATTCTCCGGAATCGGAGTCAGCCAGTAGAATGCCCCCAACTCCGGCTGCAATGCCGGCGCCGCGTTGAAGCCTCCCACCGCGTAGATGCCTCTCATGAATGCCGGAGTCTCGATCAATCGCAGGTTATCCTTCACCGGCAGCGCGAGCAGATTCTTCTCGCGCACGAACCGTCGCGTCTCGTCAAGGTCACGCCGCGCGTCACCGATGTAGGTGGCCGCCGTGGCATGATTCTCCGCAATCTTTTCGAGCGTTTTGCCTACCACCTGGTTCAGGCCGCCTTCCGCCGCTCCCGGGTAATACCTGGCGTACAGCGGTTTGGACAGCTCCAGCATTTGGCTTCGCGTTGTCTCGAGGAAGCTTTCGGCGTCATGCAACAGTTCCTCCGGGGTCGCATTGGTTCCCAGCGCATAGCGGAACTTCGAAGCGTATACACCCTTACCCAGCCTCCAATCGCTTGTATGCTTGGACAGGCCGGTCTCCAACCACTCGTTGAACCCCTTCAATGCCCCCAGCGCCGGCCCGGCGGCTTTCTCATACGGTTCCTTCAATTCGCCTACAGCTTCTCCCCGCAGCGTCTTGTCGATCAATTCGATATTGCCTTCGTTTTCCTCGCGCGCCACCCGGTTCCATATCTCCGGCGCATCCGTCAATTGTGACTTCGCCTGCTCCATGAACCGTGGAACCTTCTCAAGCCGCGCGATAATCTGCCTCATCCGCTGTGCTTTGAGCGCATAGTCCAGCACGTAGGGGCTGAACAACGCGTTACCCACCATCTCCACGTAAATCGCCGGATTGTGCTTGTAACTCTGAATGGTGTCCAGATCGAGCAGATTCAGGGACACCAGGTCCTGCATGATGTCGAAATCCGCGCGCTCCTCCGCGGTTAACGGTTTCTTCTCCCACCCGGCCAGCTCATCGCGCATGGAAGCGAAATATTGCCGCTGCTTCTGTAGTCCCGCGGCGCTCATGTCGTCCAACTGCTCGTCCAAGTGAACCCCCTGGTGCTCGTGATATCCCACCGATGTCGCCATGATCGGAGACGTCGCCAGGGTGGAATAGACGAACTGCGAAGCGAATTTTCCGAACTCATCCTCCGCGCTCTTGCGGCGGCAGGAGAATGAAATACTCAACAATCCCAAGAACAAAAAGATAGAAATCAGTCTTTGCATATCAATACTCGTGAGCGGCCCCTATCGTCACCAGATCCGGCAAGAATCCGCCGGAGCCATCGGCGCGCCCACCTTGCAGGAGAATGCCTCCTGGAAAGCAGGCATGTTGCGCACTACCCCGTTGACGCGAAACTCTCCCGGCGAATGTGGATCCGTCATCGCTCTCAGACGCGAGGACTCCTCGGTCGAATTCTCGCACCAGATCTGCGCAAATCCCAGAAAAAACCGCTGTTGTGGAGTGAACCCATCCGCCTTGGAGAGCATCTGCTTCTCGAGCGCCCGGAGCAAGGCCATATACGCAAGGTGGATTCCGCCATTGTCCGCCGCGTTTTCGCCGAGCGTCAGTTTGCCGTTCAGATGCACGCCGGGCACGGGGCTGAACCCCTCATACTCCTTTACGAAACATTCCGCCCGCTCATCGAAGGCCTTGGCATCAGCCGCGGTCCACCAGTTCCGCAGATTCCCCTTCCCGTCAAACCGCCGCCCCTGGTCGTCGAACCCATGCGTCAGTTCATGTCCGATCACCACTCCGATCGCCCCGAGATTCACCGCATCGTCCGCTTTCGGGTTGTAGAACGGTGGTTGCAGGATCCCCGCCGGAAAGTTGATGTTGTTCATCGGCGGCGAATAGTATGCGTTCACCGTCGGCGGCGTCATGCTCCACTCGGATTTGTCCGTCGGCTTTCCGATCTTCGCGAGATTCCGGCGGATCTCGAATTCAGCCGCCCTTACCGAATTCCCGAAGTAGTCACCCCGCTCGATCTTCACGCTCGTGTAGTTCTTCCACTTGTCCGGATACCCGATCTTGTTCGTTACCTGGTGCAGTTTCGTCAGCGCCTGGTCCTTCGTCGCCGGAGTCATCCAGTTAGCCTCTTCGATGTCCTTCGCCATGGAGTTTTCGATCTCCCCAACCAGCGCGAGCGCCCGCTGCTTGCTCGCCCCGCTGAAGGCGGCCTCGACGAACTTCCGCCCCAGTGCGTCTCCCAACGCATCGTCGGTGGCATTCACGCACTGCTTCCAGCGCGCCGGTTGCTCTTTCTGTCCGCGCAGCGTCTTGCCGTAAAACTCGAACGCCGCATCCCGGTACGCCTTGGGCAACAATTCCGCATAGCTTGCCAGCATATGCCACACCACGTAGGTTTTCAAATCATCGAGGCTGCTCGCGGCGATCACCGCGTTCATCGCTCTTACGAAATCGGGCTCGCTCACATTCAACGACGTGAATTTCGGCGCCCGAGCGAAATATTGGCCGAAATCGAACTCCGGGCTCAGCGCCTCCAGTTGCGCCACCGTCATCTTGTGGTACGTACTATCAGGATTCCGCCTCGCCACGCGGTCAAGCGACGCCTTCGCCAGCGCCGTCTCAATTCGCATCACCGCCGCTGGATCATAGCGTGCCCCGCCGAGCATCCCCAGCATCTTCCCCACCGTCTCTTCATACTGCTTCCGCAACTCCGCAAAACGCGGTTCCCCCTTCAAGTAATAGTCGCGGTCCGGCAACCCTAATCCGCCCTGGCCCACGTTGGCGATCTGGATGGCTGAGTCCTTTTGGTCAGGGCGCGCGGAAAATGTGAAGAAGGCGCCCACGCCCTCCTCATGCAACCGCGCGATCTCCGCCGTCAGATCCTGTTTCGACCGCAGGCCGGCAATTGCATCCAAGGTCTGCCGGATTGGCCGCAAACCCGCTGCCTCGATCCCCTTTTCATCCATGCATGAAGCGTAGTAATCTCCGATCTTTTGCTCCACCGCCCCGCGGTTCGAGGGGCGCGACGCCTTTTCGAGGATTGCCCGCTCCATCTCCAGGTTCCGTTCCTTCAACTCCTGGAAACGCCCCCAGCGCGATTGATCCGCCGGGATCGGATTGGCCTTCTTCCACCCTCCACAGGCATACATGTAGAAGTTCTCGCACGGGGCAAAGCTCGTATCCATCGCCTTCAGATCGATACCGGATGTCGAGGGTGCGTCGGCGGCGAGCGCCGTCAATGCCATCCCTAAAATCGAAGCGCCAAGAAGGGAATTGCGCATACCCTCATTTTAGGGCGTACCGTTCCCGCAACTGCAGATAGCTCCTGATCGCGGTTTCCAACGGCGGAAACGGCTCAATCCCCAGTCTCTCCATCTTCGCGTTGCTCAACGCCGAATACTTCGGCCGCCGCGCCGCCGTCCGGTATTCCCGCTCGTTCGTGGGTCTCAATTCCGGCTCCATCCCCGCAAGACGGAAGATCGTCCGCGCGTACTCGAACCACGACACAGGTGTGCCGCCTCCGGCATGAAATACCCCCCGCGCTTTCTTCTCCACCAGGTCCGCTGTCCGCGCCGCGAGCACGGGAGCGTACGCCGGTGAAGCTACGTGATCCTCCACTACCCGAATCGTCTGCCCTGATTTCGCCAGCCGCAGCATTAATTCGATGAAATTCCCCCGCGCCGTGGTTAACCCCCCCGGTCCGAACACGCCCGATGTCCGCACGATCAACGGATTATCGAGGTACGCCTGCGCGTACAACTCCCCGCCCAACTTCGAAACCGCGTAGGCTCCCAGAGGGTGCGTGGCGTCGGTCTCCACATAAGGGGAGCCCTTCGTTCCGTCAAACACATAATCTGTCGAGAAATGAACCAGCAACGCGTCGACCTGCCGGCATGACACAGCCAGGTTTCTGACGGCCAGGGCATTCACCTGATAGGCCGCCGCCGGTTCCTTCTCGGCTACATCCACCTGATTGTACGCAGCCGCGTTGACCACTATCCCTGGATCGAGCATCGCTACCGTGCGCTCCACCGCGGCCGCGTCCGTGATGTCCAGTTCATTCCGCTGGAACCCCGTCACCGGATAGCCCCGGTTGCTGAACTCCCGGAACAGTTCCACCCCCAACTGCCCCCCGCTCCCCAGGATGAGTACCTTGCTCGACATAAGTATTCCCTAGCATACCGCGACTCCACCAAAAGTCCCGCCTTGTAACAAGGCTGTAACCATTTCCAGACTTTTGCCGTATACTACAGCAAGAGGCTATGGCTATGGCAAATTTTTTGCTCCAGAGGGGCTTGCGTCGCAGCAGAGCCGCCAACCGTGTCGGCATCACATTGTTAATTGCCTTGCTGCTTGCGCTTGTGGCCAGCCTCGTTCACGGTATCCGCACCTTGATGCTCTAGCGTAGTATCCGGCGATTGGATGGCCAATTCGTTCCATGGGCCGGCTCCGGCCGCTGGATGCCTTATTAATCCGTTTCCATTGGCCGTGGATGGGCGGAAGACGGGGCGCGGAATGCGAAAATCGCGTTATTCCCGTCAGGGCATCCACTCTTAATTCATCTTATGTCCCGGACCAGGCGCCGAGGCGGAGCGAAGAGCGGTTTGCAAGCCCGGACGTTGCGGAAAGCACTTCAAGGGCTGAGCGTGCCCCTGCGGAGGGGAGGCGGCTCCGTTGTAAGACCGGGGCGCGGCGGGTGCGGACGACGCCGGCGCGTTTGATCACGTTTGGTGGCTCTTCCTACTCCCGGCCGCGAATTGGGATATACTTCTCCCCGTTCCATTAAGGAGAGCTCAAACATGAACGATGATGCCGCGGCTGGCTTGCTGAAGGGCGTTCTCGTCCTCTTCAGCGGATTTTTCTTCCTCTTCCTCCTTGCCACGATCGTTGTGATGATCGCGTCGATGTGGAAAGTATTCACCAAGGCAGGGAAACCCGGTTGGGCGGCCATCGTCCCCGTCTACAGCGCCATCGTCCTGCTCGACATCGCCGGAAGACCCCTGTGGTGGGTCTTCCTATTCTTTTTTCCCGTGGTCAACTTTGTCATCTGGATCATTGTCGCCATTGACCTCGCCAAGAGCTTCGGGAAGAGCACTGGCTTCGCCCTCGGCCTCGTCTTTCTCGGCTTTGTCTTCTTCCCCATTCTCGGGTTCGGCCCTGCCCGCTATCTGGGGCCCGCGGGCGCGGAAGGACGGCCCGCCCTGAGTCCGGTTTCCTAACCGCGGACGGGACGACGGTACAAAGGAAGAACCGAAGCCGGCCGGCCCGCTGGAACTGAGCCCAATGCCGCCCAATCCTCCTCACCGTGGGCGTTTGGGATAACATGCAGAGTGGCCATGAATACCCGACGCGATTGCCTTTCCCTGTTCGCCACGGCTGCCGCTGCAGTGAGCGCTCCCGCGCCCACTGCACCCGGCGGAAGGTTCACCATTTGCGCCTTCTCGAAGCACTTCCAGTGGACAACCATCGACGAAGCCGCGAAGCTCTGCGCCGATTTCGGATACGAGGGCGTGGACATCACGCTGCGCCCCGGAGGCCATGTCGAACCGGCGCGCGTCGAAGACGACCTGCCCAAGGCCGTCGAGGCTGTCAAACGCGCCGGGCTTGCCGTGCCCATGGTCACCAGCGATATCGTCGATGTCAATACCCCGCACGCCGAAACGGTCCTCAAAACACTCTCCCGGCTCGGTATCCACAACTATCGTTGGGGCGGATTCCGCTACACGGAGAGAGTCTCCATCCCCGATCAGCTTGCCGAATTGAAGAAGCGCGTGCGCGATCTCGCCGCGCTCAACAAACATTACGGCATGACCGCCATGTATCACACCCACTCCGGCGCGGGCCTCGTGGGAGCCTCGTTCTGGGATCTCTACATCCTTCTCAAAGACTTCGACACCAATGCCGTGTCCGTCAACTTCGACATCGGGCATGCCACGGTCGAAGGCGGCCTCGGCGGATGGGTCCACTCGAGCCGCCTGCTGCTTCCCTACACCCGCGGCGTGGCCGTCAAGGACTTCTATTGGGAGAAGAACGCCAAGGGCCAGTGGGACGTCCGATGGTGCGCGCTCGGACAGGGCATGGCGCACTTCGATAAATTCCTGCCGATGCTCAAATCCGCCGGCTTCCGCGGACCGCTGCAACTTCACATGGAGTACCACGACCTCGGCGGAGCCGACGCGGGGAAGAAGACGTTCACCATCCCCAAGGACAAGCTGTTCATGATGTACCGCCGCGACGTTGGCGTGCTGAAGAAGATGCTCGGCGAGGCAGGAATGTTATGAACGGTCCGGCCATGAAGCTGGTTGCGATATTTTTCACGGCGGCTTCAATCTGGGCCGCGCCATGTTCCCTGACAGGCTACATAGCGCAAAGCGGACTCACCGCCGAAGCCGCCGGCCAGGATCTGCGCGTGGATTGGCGGGGCGAACGCGGAGCCTCCCTTCGCGCCACCTTCGGCCTCGATGGGGATCAACCCGTCATCCGCGATCTCGCCGTGCGCAAAGGCGGAGCCTGGATAATCGCCGGCACGAATCTAAAGCCGGAATTCGACGTCGTCAGCGGCGTGCGCCGCATCTCCAATCAACAACTCACTCCGCTCAGGGAACTCGGCCTCGACAAGCCCGAGATTCTTGAAAAGGAAAAATGGCGCGCCTTCTGGGACGCGCCGCTCGTGGTTCCCGGAGCCGCCCGCACCAACGTGGGGCTGCCGCGCACCCCCTCGGAGATCCATCGCGCAACAGCCACCTACGCTTCCCATGGCTGCGAGGCGCGCACCGATGGCGCGCGGCTCGAAATCATCTACCCCGGACTGTCTCTGGGTGTCTTCTCCGGCCGCCTTGTGTTCACCGTCTACAAGGGCGCGAACCTCCTGCGCCAGGAGGCGATTGCCAAGACCGAAGAGCCGTCCGTAGCCTACAAGTACAATGCCGGCCTGAAGGGCTTTCAAACCGGCGCGGCGCGGCGCGTCGTATGGCGCGATGTCGCCCGCGCCTGGCAGAAGTTCGAATTCGGCGGTGCGGTCAATCAGGACCCCGTAGCCCTGCGGGCGCGAAACCGGCTGGCGCTGGTCGAGTTCGATAAGGGCTCGCTGGCGGTGTTCCCGCCCCCCCACAAATTCTTCTTCGCGCGCGAGATCGAACTGAATCTCGGCTACGTGTGGTATCGCAAGGACAGCGCCGATTCCTTCTCCGTCGGCGTCCGCCAGGCCGAGCGCGAAGAGATGTACCGCCCCTATGGCGTCTCCGATGAAGTCTACAAACGCCGCGCCGCGCAGTCCCGTAGCTTTGCCGAAGGGAATTTCGCCCTCAATGCGCCTCCGGGAACATGGCAGCGCATGGCCGTCTATTATTACCTCAGTCCGGAAAACAGCGAAGCCGCCCAAAAGCAGGTGCTCGCCTACACTCACGACGACACGTTCAAGCCGCTGCCCGGATACAAAGTGGCCATCAGCCATTTCCACACGCACTTCAATGAATTGCTTACCGATGCCGGAACCATCGATCTCATGCCGAATTGGATTCCGGTGTTCCGCGGGCTCGGCGTGAACATCGCCATGATGTCCGATTTCCATGGCGACGGACACGCCGGCGACGCGGGCCCGCTACGCCTCAAGGACCAGAACGTCTACTTCGAAGGCTGCCGCCGCTTCTCGGATAATGATTTCCTCATTATGCCCGGCGAAGAGCCCGATGCCTATTTCGGCGGCCACTACACCGTTGTCTTCCCTCACCCCGTCTACTGGACCAAGGTCCGCAAGGACGGCAAGCTCTTCATCGAGCGAGACCCCAAATACGGCCGGGTCTACCACATCGAGAGCGCCAAGGATGAACTCGACATGCTCCAGCGCGAGGGCGGCCTCATGTGGCAGACGCACCCGCGCGCCAAAGGCTCCAGCGGCTATCCCGAAGCGGTCAAAACCAGCGCCCATTACAACAGCGCCAACTTCCTCGGCGCCTCGTATCAATCCCTCCCCGTGGACCTCTCCGAGCAGCGCATCTGCGAGGAGCGCTGCTTCGGCGTCCTTGACGACATGAACAACTGGGGCAGGGCGAAATACATGATCGCCGAAGGCGACACCTACCAGAAATTCCCCGAGGACGAAACCTTCAGCCACCTCATTGTCAACTACGTGAAACTCGCCCGCGTCCCTCGCTTTGACGAAGACTGGAGCCCCATCCTCAAAGCTATGCGCCGCGGCGACTACTTTGTCTCCACGGGCGAAGTCCTCATCCCCAGCGTGGCCATCGAGGGATCTGGCGCAAAGCGCATTATGGCCGCCTCGGTCGAGTGGACCTTCCCGCTTGAATTTCTGGAACTCGTTTGGGGGGACGGTAAGACCACCAGCCGTCAGGTGATCCCCGCCAAGGATTCCACCGCCTTCGGCTCGCAAACGTTCCGCATTCCCTTCGACACGAACGGGAAAAAATGGGTGCGGTTCGCCGCATGGGACTCCGCCGGCAACGGGGCCTTCACCCAGCCCGTTCACTTCGACGGTAACTAATCAATCCACTCCACGCCCGAATCCACCAGCGTCCCGCCCAGGAAGTTCGCGGCGTCGATCTCCACCGCTTGCAGCACCTGTTCGGCATAACCGCGGTCACCCGACACGGTAACTGCCGCCACCACGGAACGCTGCCATGTATCCTGGCCGCCGATCTCCGCCACCGAAACATTAAAGCGGTGGCGCAACCGGTCTTTCAGACCTTTCACGACATGACGTTTGTCTTTCAAGGAATGAGAATCTTCGATGTGCAATTCCAGAGTGAGAACACCAATCACAGGCATGTGGATAGATAGTGATACTTCGAGATTATCATCGAATGTATGACCGGGCTTCCCCTGTACCTGTTTGCCTTCCTTTCCTGTGCTCTCGCGCAGGATGCCCTCATGCAGCGGCCCGAAGTAAGGAAGGCGCTCGACTATCTCCACGCCCACGATGCCGAACATCTCGAAAAACAGATCCGCATCGCCGAAATTCCCGCTCCCACTTTTCACGAGGCCGAGCGCGCCCGCTTCCTCGAAGCGGAGTTCCGGCGCGTTGGCCTCCAAAACATCGAGATCGACAAGCAAGGAAACGTGCTGGGGTGGCGGCCCGGTAAGTCTCCGAAGGCGATGGTGGTGGCGGCGCATCTCGACATCTCCTTCTCCCCCGGTGTAAACACCAAAGTGCGCAAAGAGGCTGGCCGGTGGTTCGCGCCCGGCATCGCCGATGACAGCCGCGGCCTCGCCGCGCTGCTCGCCATTGCGGAAGCCTTGAACCATGCCGGCGTCGCCACCGCCCACACCCTCCTGTTCGTGGCGAATGTGGGTGAAGAAGGACTCGGAGACCTCAATGGCATCCGGTATCTCTTCGGCCAAAGCCCGCATAAGTCCCGGCTCATCGCCTTCCTCTCCATCGACGGAACCTCGCCCGCCCGCATCGTGAACGGGGGAACCTCAGTCAAGCGCTATCGCATAGTCATCCGCGGCCCCGGCGGCCACAGTTACGGCAACTTCGGCCGGCCCAATGCCATTCACGCCGCGGGCCGCATCGTCGCGAGTCTCGCCGCCATGGATGTGCCCCAGCGCCCCAAGACCACTTACAGCGTCGGCAAAATTCAGGGCGGAACCACGGTCAACGCCATCGCCGAGGAGTGCGTCATGGAGGTGGACCTTCGATCGGAAGATCCCGGCGAGTTGGACAAACTCGAACTGCGGTTTCTCGAAGCCGTGCGGACGGGTGTCGAACAGGAAAACAAACTCCGCGAAGTTTCCGGCAAACATCTCACGTTTGAAACCGAACTCGTCAGTCATCGCCCCGGCGGGCAGACGCCGGCCTCGAGCGCCCTCGTCAAGTCCGCGGAGTGGGCATCCCGTATGAGCGGGCACACACCATCGCTCTCCTTCGGCAGCACGGATTCAAACCTGCCCATCAGCCTCGGGATCCCCGCTATTACACTCGGCGGTGGAGGGGTGGGAGAGAATGCTCATTCCCTCAACGAGTGGTTTGAGCCGCGCGAGGCATGGAAAGGCCCTCAGATGGTCCTGCTGACCATCCTAGCCTACGACGCTGAGGCAAAATAGCCTGTTCAGGTGACGCCAGCCTCGGTAACTTCGCTGCGGCGAAGGCGTCTCTTGTTCTACATGTCTCGCGTCCTCTTGTTGCTGGGGTATTTGTGCCTCCACACCGCCTTTGCTCAACCGGGCGATGACGCCGCGATCGTAGCCAAGAGCGACTCCGTCGTGGAACTCAGCAGCGGCGGGACGCCGGCATTGCCCGATTGGCGAGTTCGCCGGCAAGTCCTTCTGAAACAGATACTTGGACCGCAGGCGGTACTCGAAGTGCTTCCCGGCCTGGCGTTCGATGAATCCCGCAACTTCCCCTCGCCCTGGGGGCGCGGCCCAACAGGGGTGGCGAAACGCTTCGGCAATCAATACGGCCAGTTCGTCATCGGCGAGTTCATCGAGTTCGGTGTCTCGTCCCTCCATAACGAAGACCCGCGCTACTTCCGCCTCGGCGACGGCACTGCCTGGCGGCGGACCCGGCATGTATTCAAAAATACATTCTTCGCCCACCACGCTGACGGGTCGCCCGGTATGACTCTCGCCGCCGGCAGGATTCTCGGAGTCTACGGCGCATGGGGCGTGGCGACCCGCTGGAACCCTCCGGCACAGCAGACCGTTGGCCAGTTCCTGCTCTACGGCACCGTCGGGATGCTCACCAAAACCGGCGGCAATGTCATACGCGAGTTCTGGCCCGACGTGAAGCGGAGGTTCTCCCACAAGAGCAGGCAGGACTGAATCCTACGCCGCTTGCATCACTTCCGATGCCGTGGTCAGCTTGCCGCCGCGCGATTGGAACTCCGCCATCATCCTTGCTGCCTTGTCGCGATTGAGGCACTCTACGGCATCCGTCACGAGATCTACGGGCTTGCCCGTTCGCAGAAGGCCGAATGCCGCGTTCTTGACGCAGATCTCGGTGGCAACGCCATACACGACAAAACGATCCGCGGCGAGGATGTCGAGCAGACGGTGGACGTTCGCATTCGCAAAGCAGTCGGTGGTCTGCTTTTCGAGCAGCACCTGACGAGCCCCGCAGAGCTTCACTTGCATGAGCGAACTCGGGATCACAATGCGCTTTTCGAGCAGCGTAACCCGCGGCTTTGCCTGTCCCACTGTCCCGGCGACACAGTGGGGAGGCCAGTTCTGAAACTCCGGGTCGTCTTCAGCGTGCGCATCCATTGTGGAAACCACGGTGAAGAACTCTGACCCCGCCCAATGATTCAATTCCCCTACGAGATTGACGATCTTCTCCGCGCCTGGCACATAAAGCGCCCCGGCGGGAAAGAGAAAATCAATCTGCGTGTCCACGTCAAAGAACACGGTTCTCATGACGATACACCCGTTTGACCCTTCCGCACCCGTTCCGACAACGAGACTAGCTCCTCACTATATTGCACACTCCAGGGGTCCTTGGCGTCAAACAGGCTGCGCAGCGCCCCGGGCAGTTTGGAGACGCTTTCGAGAGTTCGCGAGCGGGCCGCGTGCGCGTCGGGCAACGGCGCCACGGGATGGCCGCCCAGGAGAACGGGACGCAGGAGAGCCTCCACGGCGGGCGTCCCGGGCGTACAGGTGGGGCATTCCCACGAGCATCCCACCACGTCGTGACCGGCGTAGCGGAAAACCTGTTTCGCTCCGGGGAGGGTATGCTTTCCCTCGCTGTATTTCGCCGTGTAGCGTCTTTCCGTGGAGGAACTGAGTTCCACAAGTTTATAAACCGCGCCGAGGTTGGGAACGTCGCGCGAGGTGGCGAGGTCGGTGCCCACGCCGAACGCATCGATGGGAGCCTTGGCCGCCATCAGTTCGGAGATCTTGTACTCGTTGAGGTCACTGGTGCCCATGATCCTGGCATCCTCGAAACCTTGCGCGTCGAGGATCTGCCGCACGGCGCGGGAAACCTCCACGAGATTCCCGCTGTCGATGCGTACTCCCCACATGGGCCGTCCCAGAGAGGCGGCAATGCGCGCCCCCTCGAGGGTGTCGTAGGTGTCGATGAGGTAAACAGTATGCTCGCCGAGCAGTTCCTGCAAGCGGCGGTAGGCTTCCCGTTCCGTGGAAAAGGCCTGCACCCAACTATGGGCGGCGGTGCCGAAAACAGGTATCCCGAACTTGAGGCCCGCAAGGGCATTGCTGCTGCCGATGCAACCGCCGATATAAGCGGCGCGGCCGGCAAGCACGCCGGCCTCCGGAGTGTGGGCGCGGCGGGTGCCGAATTCGACCACTCCGCGGCCGCCGGCGATTTCGACGATGCGCGCGGCCTTGGTGGCGATCAGCGTTTGAAAGGCGATGGTGGAGGTGAGGTAGGTCTCGACAATCTGCGCGGCCACAATGGGCGCCCGGACCGTGAGGATGGGCTCTCCGGCGAAGACCGGAGTCCCCTCGGGCATGGCGAAGACGTCTCCGGTGAAGCGAAGCCCGGCAAGGTAATCGAAGAAATCAGACTCAGCCTTGGCGAATTGCGGCAGGCCTCGCAGATACTCGATTTCCTCGCGGGTGAAACGGAAGTCGAGAAGATAATCCACCGCCTGTTGGAGTCCGGCGGCGATGAGGAAGTTGCGGTTATGCGGCAGGCGGCGGACAAAGAGTTCGAAGGTTGCGGTCTCACCGGTTTTCCCGGCCGCGAAATAGCCCGCGGCCATCGTGAACTGATAGAGGTCGGTGAGTAGCGCGTTCACCAGCTACTTCTTCTTATCGTCTTTCTTCGCGGGAGCCGGGGCTTTGATATCGGCGGCGGCCTTTTCAAGATCGTCCACCGCCTTGGGATCGAGTTCGTAGACCGAGGGTTCGTTTTCGCGGATAGCGAAGTAATTGTTGCCGTTCTTCGAAATGAGCACGTGATCGGCAATCTTGCCGTCCTTTGCCGTGACGCGGACGTCGAATTCCGGTTTCGTGTAGCCCGAGTCAACGAACTTCGTGGCGGAAAGATCGCGCAGCTTATCGATGAAGGACTGGATGCTGACCGAATCCATCTGCTGGTTTCCGAAAGTCCATTTCTCTCCGGACTTCTGGTAGACCTTCAACTCGCCGGCGGCGTTCCTGACTTCGAGCTTCGTGGGATCGTTGAATCCGAAATCAAACAGTTTCTTGTTGCGGAAATCGTCCAGACTTTTATCGAGGCCTTCTCCGAGGTCATTCGGAGCCTTGTAAAATCCGGCAACCGCCGAACCTTTGACGTAGTAGTCTTTGTCCTTCTTGTGGATTTCGAGATCATGCGTGCCGGAGGCGTCGGTGAGTTTCACGACAGCCACTCTTGTTCCGGAAGCGTAGCCGGCCGCGGCTTTCTTCGCGTCCTCCTCGGAGATGCCGGTCTCCATCTTCGCATCCTTCACTTTGCGCACGAGTTCTTCGACGGCCCAGTTGTCGGCGCGCAGCGGCTTGGGCTTCACCAGTTGCCATTCGTTCTGGTTGTTCTTTCCGAACTCGAGCGTCTGCCCCTTGGCCGAGAGTTCCACGCGAGAGAGCTTTTCGGAATCGAAAACCACCAGGCGGCGGTCGCGAAGATCCCGCGCCGATTTGTCGAGCGAGGTTTTGAGAAAACTGCCGGCGGTATAGACTTTGCTTTCTCCGCCGAGACGCACGAAGAAGCCGCTGCCGGTTGCGGTTTCATCGCCGATATCCAACGTGACCTTCTTGCCGTCCTTCCTGGTGACGGTCACCTGCAACTGAGGATCTTTGAGGCCAAACGCGGAAAGGTCGGTGGCGTTCTCTTCCACAAGGCGATCGGAGTTCACCGCGGCCAGCGCCGACGCCACGGCGCCTGCCGCCTCCTGATCGGCGGGCAGGATTTCCGGCGCGGTAATCTGCCACTTCTCACCCTTCTTCAGGACGACGTCCTTACCGTCCCGGTGATGAATTTCAATCTGCTGGATCTGATCCTCGGGGATGGAAACGATCTTGGGAGATTCGCTGCTACCCTTTTTCTCCTCGTTCTGTTTGTGCTTGTTGGAGAGGTAGATACCGCCGCCAAGCAGAACCAACACGACAAGCGCCAGCAGCATTCCACGAAACTGCATCGATATTTTCCTCCTGTTGAACGGCCTGCGCGCCGCTTCAGCGGCGCTTCCACCAGACGCTGAGCCCGACTGCAATGACGAGGAGGGGCAGCAGCAGCACGCTCGAATAGAACACCAGCGACATCTGGCGCCGCGTGAGGTTAAGCCGGCGGTCCTGCGGTTCCTTGGGGCGAATGGAGATGAGGTCTTCGTCGGCGGAGAGCCAGTTGAGCATATTCATCGCCAGGTCGCGGTTGCCATTGAAGCCGAGAATGTTGTTCGCCATGAAGCCCGAAGAGCCGACGACAACAAAGCGCGGCTTGGTATTGTTGTTCGAGGCTTGCGGGTTACCGCCGTAGGAGCCGGCAACGGCAAGAGTGAACGGACCTTTTTTATCTTTCGCCGGATTCAGTTTGATTTCCGGCGAAGAGAGGTTGGTGGTGGCGTAGCTGTTCGGGCTGGTAGACAGCAGTTTGTCCACGGTGAAGTTGGTGACCGACTGGGTATCGATGGAGCGCGCCAGCGGGAACGCGGTGGCCACTTCCTTGAGGTCGCGTACGATAATATGCGATTCGTACGTGGTCACGAGGGGCACCACCTCACTGAGTCCGAACAGTTGACCGACGCCGCTCGTGTCGAGAACCAGATCCTTGACGGGCGTCACACCCCATTCGCCGGCCAGTTTGATCAGCGGCGGGTTGTCTGAAATCGTTTCCTTGCCGACCTGCATTGGGGGATCGAGGGCGATGAGCACTCGGCCGCCGGCGATGAAGTACTTGCGAATGGCGTCCGCGGCGGGTTCGGTGTAATCGAAACGCGGACCGGCCACTATCAGCACCGTGCAATCCTTTGGCACTTCCGGCTTTTCGACAAGTTTGATGGTTCGGGTCTTGTAGTTGTTCTTCTCGATGAGTTCCTTGAGGCGGCTGTAGCCGGTGCGGTCGGAATCGTCGAAGCTGTGCTCGCCGCTGCCGAGCACGGAGCAGACGGTCCGGTCGCCGGACTTGAGGACGCGAATGAGAGCACTGGTAATTTCTTCTTCGGTCAGGCTGCGCGCCTCTTCCCGCTTGCCCCCGGCTTCCACGTAGATTGTTCCGGTGGTGCGGACGCCATATTGCTTGGCGATCTGAGGCTTCTTGTCGGGGTCGACATATTCGACGGACAGTTTATTCGACAGATCGGCGTAGCGATCGAGCAGGTCCTTGGCGGCTGGGAAGCCGGAGGTGCGGTCGAAATAGACGATCTTGACGTTGTTCTTGAGCCCCTTAACGATCTTCACGGTCTGCTCGGCGAGGCTGAAGCGCTTGTTGGAGGTGAAGTCATGGGTCTTGACGTTCTGCGAGGCGAGCCAGTTCGCGGCGCCGAGGACGGCAAGAATCACCAGAATGTAGACGGTGACGTAAAGGGAGTACTTAGTCTGACGGGTCTTCATCCAGTTCGAATCCATTTACGCCCTCCACCGCAGGGATTCCATCGACCGCGTGGTCAGGAAGAGCCCGAGAAAGATCAACGACAGGTAGTACACGACGTCCTTACTATCCAATACGCCCTTGGCGAAATTCTCAAAATGTCCGGTGACGGAGAGATAGGAAATGATCTTGCCGGTGGTGGAAGTGTCATAAGCCGCCACCCAATCGAGGACCCACAGCAGCAGGCATACGACAAAGGTCCCGGCCCCAGCGATGATCTGATTGCGGGTGCAGTTGGAGATGAACGCTCCGACCGCCAGAAGGCAACTGCCTTGCAACAACAATCCGAAGTAGCTGATAAGAATCGGCATTCCGTCGGGTTTCCCGTAAAGAAAGAGGATCGCCAGATCGAAAGCCGAGATGCCGAGTATGGCGGCGTACAAGAGGACCGCGGCGAGCCATTTGCCGAGAATGATTTGCAAGTCCGTGACCGGGCAAGTGGCCAGCAGTTCGATGGTGCCGGTCTTTTTCTCTTCGGCGAATAGCCGCATGGTGATCATCGGGATGATGAAGAGTCCGATGACGCTGACGTTCATCATCACGGGGCGCACCACCCACTCGTTAAGATCCATGGGCATGCTGCGTCCCATCATCTGCATCTCCGTTCCGCGGACTACGAAGATGGCCACCGCGGCATAGAAAAAGTATCCGAAGATGAGCGCGAAGAACGCCATCAGGCCGTAGGCTATCGGCGAGGCGAAGTAGCTTTTCAGTTCCTTCTTGCAAATGATCCAGACGAGATTCATTTCGATCCTCCGGGGGCGGCCTTTTCAGCGCCTGTGAGTTGCAGGAAGATCTCCTCCAGGCTGAGGCCGGCTGCGTGAAGTTCGAGGAGATTCCAATCGGCGGAGACGATGGAGCGGGCCAGATCGGCGCGGATGGAGCGGCCCTGCAGACTCTCGACTTCAAAGAAAAGCCGCGGCCCGCGCGCTTCCTTGAACAGTACGCGGCTGACGCCGCTGACCTGCTCGAGACGCTGCTGCACGGTTTCTTTGGCAAGATCTCCGCCGCGGGGTTCCAACTCGACGGCGACCATTTCCGCCCCGCGCAGCCTGCTGTTGAGATTTTCCATGGTGTCGGTGGCGACGAGTTTGCCCTTGGAAATAATAATGACGCGCTGGCAGGTCTGCTCCACTTCGGGGAGGATGTGGGTGCTCAGGATGATGGTGTGAGAACCGGCAAGTCCGCGGATGAGGCTAAGGGTTTCCTTGCGCTGCTCGGGATCGAGCCCGGCGGTGGGTTCGTCGAGGATGAGGACATCCGGGTTGTGGATGATAGAGGAGGCAAGGCCCACACGCTGGCGGTAGCCTTTGGACAGTTTGGCGATGAGTTTGTCCTTCACGTCGGCGACATTGCATCGTTCGCAAGCTTCATTCACCTTGGCGTCGAGTTCGGAATTGGGGACGCCCTTCAATTGGCCGACGTAGCGGACGTATTCTTTCACCTCCATCTCCGGATAGAGGGGTGGCGTTTCCGGCAGGTAGCCGATGCGGCGCTTCACTTCGATCGGTTGATCGAAGACATCGAAGCCGGCAACGGACGCCCTGCCCGAAGTGGGGGGCAGGAAGCAGGTGAGCACGCGCATCGTTGTGGTTTTTCCGGCGCCATTGGGGCCTAGAAACCCCACGATTTGGCCCTTCTCAACCTCGAACGATATGTTATCCACGGCGATGTTGCGTGCGTACCGTTTCGTAAGGCCATCTACTTTGATCATAGGTGTAAAGGAATGAACGAACTTCACCTCGCCCAGGTTATCCGCCCCAAGAGTACGCGGACCGGCTGAGGATGGCGTTGCATATTTATCTTAAAGACCGGGTGCTACCGTGTCAAATCGAGAGGACGTGTAAGATCAGGATTTGTTACGCGCGGAAAGACCGTGATTCGGATTCACCCGTTCACCTGGCGGGAAATCCAGTACAGGCATGATTGACTTCCGGAACGCAAAATGATTGCGCTTGCGGATTTGCGCCGCGGACGGCGCAGGCAAGACAATGAAGGGCATGGGTCAGTTCTATACTCGCGAGGCGCTGGCCGCCGCGCGCGCCGTCTGGAGGGTTGAAGGCAGGAAGGTAGTGTTCACCAATGGCTGTTATGACATCCTGCATCCGGGTCACATTCGCCTGCTCGAGCGAGCCCGGTCGCTCGGCGACGTTCTGATCCTGGCGCTGAACACGGATTCGAGCGTGCAGCGGTTGAAGGGTCCGGCGCGTCCGTTCTTAGGCGAGCAGGAGCGCGCGCAGATAGCGTCCTGTCTGGAGGCCGTAGACGCCGTTACGCTGTTTGATGAGGACACGCCCCGGGAACTGATCGCGTTGCTGTTGCCGGACGTGCTGGTAAAAGGCGCGGACTGGGCTCACTTCATTGCCGGGCGGGAGGAAGTGGAGGCAGCGGGCGGAGCCGTGATGGCTCTGCCGCTCGAGCCAGGTTACTCCACCACGAACATCGCGGACGTCATTGCCGGCCGAAGACCTTGAACAATCCCGTCATCCGCGACCTGTTTCTGGAACTTGGCCGTGCTCCCGCTTTCCGGGAGTTGTTGCAGGCCTTGCGCGCCGGCGCGCCGTTGCTCGGCTTGCATGGGCTGACACGCTCGGCAAAGGCGCTTTATCTGGTCCTGCTCTGGCAGGCCACGGAGCGGCCGGTACTGGTGCTGGCCGATTCCAGCAAGACGGCGGAAGCACTGGCGGAAACGATCGAGACATTCTTCCGGTTGCTGGTTCCGCACCGGGCGGGGGGGCGCACCCAGTTACTGCCGGCCTTTGACGTGTTTCCCGGGCAAAAGCTGTCGCCGCATAACGAAATCAAGGAACAACGGGCAGTCAGTTTGTGGCGGATGGCGACAGGAAAGGCCTCGATTACGGTGGCGCCCATCGCCGCGGCTTTGTGGAAGACCGAGCCGGCGGATTTTTACCGGCAGTTGGCGCTGACGCTGAAAGTCAACGACGAGATGGACATGGGCGATCTGAACGAGTACCTGCAATCCGTGGCGTATGAGCCGCGGGAACCCGTGGAAATGGTAGGCGACTTTTCGCAGCGCGGCGGAATCCTGGATGTTTTCCCTCCGGAAGCGTCCAAGCCGGTGCGCATCGAGTTTTTCGGCGACACGGTGGAAAGCCTGCGGAGGTTCGAGGTGGAATCCCAGCGCAGCGTGCTGAAGATTCCCGACTGCCATATCCTGCCGTTGACGGAGATGCCGCGGACGCGGGAACTGGTGAGGGAGTTAGGAGACGCAGCGCTCGAACCGGGGTGGGAATTCGCGGTGTCCAGGATACGCCCGCGGGAGGGAACGCCGGCGAGTTTGCTCGAGGATCCGATTGTGGTGTGGGATGAGCCGGAGCAACTGGCTGCCGGCGCGGAGCGGCTTTGGAAGCGACTGGAGCAGAGCGCGGGGACGCTGCCGCCGGAGACGAACTATTTCAAGTTCGAGGAGTTGCAAGAGAAGCTTGCCTCTTCGACGCGGCTGATGGTGAGAGAACTGGAACTGGCGTCGATTGCCCCGGATGCGCCATCGTGGCACATTTCGTCGCGCCCGCCGCTCACGTTTCACGGCAACTGGAAGGTGGCGGCCGCAGAAAGCCGCACGTTGGTGGAACGAGGCAACCGGGTGGTGTTCTTCTCGTCCTCGACAGGAGAAGTAGAGCGGCTGGCGGACATTCTGCGCGAGTATTCCATTCCCTTTCCGTTGGGAATCGACCCGGGGGAGGGAACGCCCGAGTATCTTGTGGAGCGGTCCTATAT
>JAIXKK010000186.1 GCA_026954325.1 Bryobacterales bacterium
GCTATGAAGAGGCCGTTACGGGATTTGAAAGGTTCCTGGCTATCTATCCGAACCACCAGCCGGCGCGCTTCAACCTGGCGCTGTGTTTCCAGTACCTGTCGAGATGGGAAGAAGCGGAGGCGCAGTTCCGGGCGGTGCTGGCCGCGGACGAAGGGCGCCGCGCGGCGCGGCAGGGTTTGGGGATCTCCTTGTTGCATCAGCAGAAGTTCCATGCCGCGCTCGAAGTGTTCGAGCAACTGTGCCTCGATCAGGCTGACGAATCCTCGTTGTTCGGCCGGGCGGTCTCGTTGCAGTTGCTATCGGAGATGGACGCGGCGATGCAGGCCTACCAGAGGGTCCTCGAAGTGAATCCGGCGGCGCGGGAGGCGCTGATCAATCTGATCACCCTGCACCGGCAGTGCAAGAATCCAGGCGGGCTGAAGGAGTGTTGCGAGCGTCTGTTGGCCCTGGATCAAGACTCCGAAGCCGCGCGTGAGGGGCTGGCGGCGGCGGCGTTTTGGGAAGGGGACTACAGGGAATGCGCCGGGCACTGCGCGCGGCTGCTCGAGACGCACGCCGAGAGTTTCGAGCGTTGGTCCAACCTGGGGCTGGCCTGGCAGAAGGCAGGGGAACTCGATAAGTCGGCGGAAGCTTATGAGCGGGCGGCGGCATTGCGCCCGGACGCGGCGGAATCGCACTCGAGTCTGGGCCTGGTGCATCAGCAACTCGGCCGTCTCGAGGAAGCACAACACAATCTCGAACAGGCGCTCACGCTGACTCCGGATGCGGCGGAACTGCTGCTGAACCTGGGCTATGTTCATGAGCAGCAACAGCGGTGGGAAGATGCGGAGGCAGCCTACCGGAAGCTGACGGCGGCTCACGCGGGGAATGCGGAAGGGTGGTTCCGGCTGGGCTATGCGTGCCTGCAGCGGAACAACTATGGGGCGGCGGCGGAAGCCTTCGTCTCTTGCCTGCAACTGAGCCCGGATTGGCGTGAGGCGCGGATCAATCTGGGGCTGTCCTATCACAAGGCGGGGGACCGCGATTCGGCGAAGAGCACGCTCGGGCAACTCCTGGCGGCTGAGCCCGGGTGCGCGGACGCTTTGCGCGGACTGGCCGCGATTGCTCTCGATGAGGGCAACGACGAAGAGGCATTGCGGCTCCATCAACAATTGATGGATGCCGGCGAGCGGACTTCCGACGTGCTCTACAACTCGGCTCTGCTGTTGCAAAAATCCGGCCGGCTGGAGGAAGCCGAACGTCTGTACCGGGAGAGCCTGGCCCAGCGGGCGGGGTTCGCCGAAGCGCTGTTGAACCTGGGCCATACGCTGGCGGCGCTCGGAAGGGATGCCGAGGCTCGCGAATCGTGGCTGGAGGCGATCCGCGTGAAGCCGGAACTGGCGACGGGCTATTTCCTGGCGGAATAGGCGGCGTTAATTCGGCACGGGCGAGGCTGACCTGGTGGTGGATTTGCGCGCTCGCTCGAAGTCGAGCAGGAGTTGTTTGGTAACCTTGTCGGCGACGTCGGCGGCCGCGCCGCGGAACTTGGCGCCGTTGCTTTCCTTCGTGACGGACCAGATCAGGTCGCCGTCTTTGTTCACCAGCCGGAGCGAGGCGCGGGCCTCGTGTTTCCGTTCGCTGACGCGGATGGACTCCCGATCCCCGATGGAAATGCCGCCGTAGGCGCTTTTGCGGGACTGGCCGGAACCGCTGCCCGAGCCGGCATTGGTGCGGGCGTTGATGCCTTCGGAGGACTGGAACGTGTCCTGAAAAATCTCCTCGTCGGCGGAGCCGCGGAGGAAGGCATCGGCACGGTCGGCATTTTCGGTGACGATGAAGAGCTTCGATGCCTGAAAGCTGGTCATCAGCATGTCGCGGATCTGGTCCGCGCTGGAGCCGATGAGCCTGTCGATGTAAACGCGGCGCACCTGGAGCAATTGCTGGAGGCGTTCTTCCTCGAACCGGCGCCCAGGGGTAGGGGAAGCGGGCAGGGGCTCCTGCGCGGACGCGACGGCCAGCCACATGATGAGGACGAAGGCGCGCATCGAGTTAGCCCCTGCCCGCCTTGCGAGCCTCGTTGTCCTGGAATTCGACCTTGCGGCCGGTGCGCGCCTCGAGGCTGGCGAGCGCGGTGCGGATGTCGTTCTTATCCACCGTGAAGACCATGGCCTGCTGGCGTCCATCGTCGTCGGCATAGCCAACAGTGAGAAAATGCTTGCGCTTCTTGCTGAGAATGAGAACGGGCGAGATGAGGATGGCGAGGGCATAGCGGCGGCTGACGGTCTGTCCGTATTCGAGCAGGTTGACATGCGTATAAAGCACTTTGAGGGTGGCGGTTTTGGTGACCAAAATGAGGTAATCGCGGTCCGTGGTCTTTAGCAGGCCGTTGATGCCGGCGGGAATGCCTTCGACGGTGCCGCCCACGTACTCGACTCGGCCGCGGTTGCCCGTAACGGCGGAGGGAAGCGCCGCCGCGATGGCCAGAAACAGCAGAACCGGCCTGCGGGTCACGGAATGAAAGTCCTCCTCCCGGGCATATAGTGGTAGTCGCGTGGGCGGGGGGAAAATCTCATCTGCAACCCTGCCAATTCACGCAGCATCCTAGAATAGGAGAAGCGGAGGGCAGGAGATGTTTGATCTTGACAGCAAGCTGCGGGAAGAGGACCCGCGGATACCCGAAGGGCAGGAAGAAGGCGTGATCATCAGTCCCGACACGCGGCGGGGGAACAGGATTCCGCCGGGGCAATCACGGACGCGGAAATGGCCGGTGCTGGACGCCAGCGGCACACCACGAGTGGATCTGGGGAAGTGGCGGCTGCAACTGGCGGGACTGGTTGGCGGAGAGGTGAGTTTTACCTGGGAAGAGTTCCTGGCGCTGCCGAGGGTAAAGGTGTTTGCCGACTTTCATTGCGTGACGCGGTGGTCGCGGCTTGGCAACGTGTGGGAGGGCGTCTCGACGCGCAAACTGGTGGAACTGGCCGGAGGAGTGAAGAAGGAGTGCCGCTACGCGCTGGCGTACGGCTATGACCACGGCTGGACCGCGAACCTGCCGGTGGAGGATTTTCTCGCCGAAGACTCGCTGGTGGCGATGACGCACGACAGGGTTCCCCTTGAAGATGAGCACGGCGGACCGGCGCGGCTGATTGTGCCGCGGCTCTATGCGTGGAAGAGCGCCAAGTGGCTGGCGGGAATCGAATTTCTCGAAAAGGACCGGGCCGGGTTCTGGGAGCGGAACGGGTACCACATGCACGGCGATCCCTGGAAGGAAGAGCGGTTCGGATACTGATGGGCACTGTAGTTACAAGCAAACTGGCGCGGCGCGCCATTTTGGGAGGGGGGGCGGCGTTCGCTTCCGCCGGCGCGCTGGGCTATGCGGCATACCGGAGGTTTCCCCTGTTTTTTGAGCAATATGTATCGGAAATGAAGTTGCCGATCCTGCCGGCTCCGCGCGTGCCGGATCCGAAGAAGTGGCCGGATAAGGGCGTCCATTCGGCCTGGCTGGGACACAGCACGGTGCTGTTGAAGGTGGATGGCTATACCATTCTCACGGACCCGGTGTTCAGCGACCGCGCCGGGATTGACCTGATGCTGTTCACTTTGGGTGTGAAGAGGATGGTGGCTCCGGCGCTGGGCATCAGGCAACTGCCGCGCGTGGATCTGATCCTGGTATCGCACGCGCACATGGACCACCTGGACACGCCGTCGCTGCGCAAACTGGAGAGTAAGGCGGTACAAGTAGTGATGGCGTCGCAGACGAGCGACCTGATCCGTGCGGACCGGTACGCAAAGGTTACCGAACTCGGCTGGGGCCAGTGGGTGCAGGCGGGTCCGGCGAAGGTGACGGCATTCGAGGTGCGGCACTGGGGCGCGCGAATGCGGACGGACACCTACCGCGGCTACAACGGGTATGTGGTGGAGGTGAACAGGCGGCGGATCGTGTTCGCGGGCGATACGGCGCTGACGGACACGTTTCGCGAGGTGAGGGCGCGGGGCGCGATCGATCTGGCGATCATGCCGATCGGGGCGTATAACCCCTGGATCCGGGCGCACTGCTCGCCGGAGCAGGCCTGGCGCATGGGCAATGACGCGGGCGCGGAGTATATCCTGCCGGTGCATCACCGGACGTTTCACCTGAGCCGGGAACCTGTGGGAGAGCCGCTGGAGCGGCTGTTGAGCGCGGCGGGGAGCCGTCCGGAGCGGGTGGCGCTGCGCGGGATCGGGGACGAGTTCCACCTGTCGTAGGGGAGCGGAGAAAGAGCAAGCAACAGGAAAACCTTTCGAGGCGCTCGGGGGTTTACACTGGATGAAGGATTTTCCAACCGTATCCGCATGTGCAAGAGTCGTATTGTTTCCCTTCTGGCCGGAGCGCTGCTCGGGCCTTCCCTGTTTGCATTGACGCCGGACGCAAA
This sequence comes from Bryobacterales bacterium, assembly GCA_026954325.1. Lineage (GTDB taxonomy): Bacteria > Acidobacteriota > Terriglobia > Bryobacterales > Bryobacteraceae > CADEFT01. The sequence goes on from JAIXKK010000186.1 coordinate 4,389, forward strand.
GCGTTTCCTCGAGACGCAGCCCTTGCGGTTCGAGGCCAATGGCGGCCACCTCGAACCCGGGGTGCTGTTCCGCTCGTTATGGGCGGATTACTCGGTGGAGTTGCTGCGTGATCAGATCGTCCTGCGAACCGACTCCGCGGAGGCGCCGGTGCGCATCAGGCTGAAGGGCGCGCGAACCGAAGCGCGCGTGGAAGGCGCCGAGGCGCTGAGCGCCAGGGGCAGCTATTTCCTGGGTAACCGCAAGAGCGCCTGGAAGACGGGAATCGCGCAGTACCGCAAAGTGCGCTACCACGAGGTGTGGCCAGGAATTGACGTGGTTTTCTACGGCGCGGGCAAGCACCTGGAGTTCGACTTCGTGGTGCGGCCCGGTGCGGACCCGAACCGCATCCGGTTGGCCTTCGACGGCACGGACGGGGTGCGGGAGGACGGCGGCGACCTCGTTCCGCGGACGGATGCCGGGTTGAAGTTGCATGTGCCGGTGGTGTATCAGGAGTCCGCGGACGGAGAGCGGTCGAAGGTGGAGGGGCGTTACAGCCTGTTGGGCCGCAACGAGGCGGGGTTCGTGCTGGGGCAGTATGACGCGGGGCGGACGCTGGTGATTGATCCGGTGCTTGGATATTCGACGTATCTGGGCGTGGGGACTCCCGAAGTGGCGCGCGCGGTAGGCGTGGATCCTTCGGGGCGGATCTGGGTGGCGATTACCGCGGCGAGCAACACGCTCCCCATCGTGGGCAATCCGGTGCGGAGCGCGAACCAGGGCAAGAAGGATGTGTTCATCGCCTGTTTTGACCCTTCGAAGAGCGGGGACGATTCGCTGGTGTATTCCACCTATCTCGGGGGAACGGGCGATGAGGAAGCGCGGGCGCTGGCGATTGACAACCTCGGGCAGGTGTATGTCGCGGGGATTACGAATTCGGCAGATTTCCCGCTGGCCGGCCCCAGCGCGCGGACGGGTTTCGGAGGAAGCTACGACAGTTTCGTGATCCGGCTGAACCCGGCGGCGAGCGGGGGGGCAGCGCTCGAGTTTTCCACCTACTTTGGGGGTGCGAACGATGACTGGGTGCAGGGCTTGGCGCTCGACCGGTTCGGGAGCATCTACATGTCGGGGACCACGAATTCGGATGACCTGCCGCTGACCAGTCCGGCGACGCAGCCCAACCGGCGCGGCGGATATGACGCCTGGGTCACGAAGATTTCTCCGTTCCTCGATAAGAGCCTGGTGTACTCGACGTATCTCGGCGGGAGCAGTTCGGATTTCGGGACAGCGGTGGCGCCGGCTCCGGATGGCAACGCGATCTATTTCGCGGGGTACACGTATTCCGGCGATTTCCCGATTTCGGGGCCGGCGCTTCAGAATACGTTGAAGGGCGCCGACGGCTTCGTGGCGAAGGTCGATCTCACCAGGAGCGGGCTGGACGCCCTGGTATACGTGTCATACTTCGGCGGCAGCGGCCTCGATGTGCCGCAGGTGATGGCGCTTGATGCCAAGGGCGGCGTGGTGCTGGCGGGCTACACGCTATCGACGGACTTCCCGGTGACCCAGCAGGCGTTTCAGGCGCAGTCCGCGGGAATGTCGGACGTTTTTCTTTCGCGTCTGGACCTGACGCTGCCCCCGGTGGAGCAATTGACGTTTTCCAGTTATCTGGGCGGCTCGCAGACCGACATCCTGCAAGGGATGGCGATGGACGGCGCGGGACATGTGTTTCTTTCCGGATATACGTTCTCGAGCGACTTTCCCGTGCGGAGCGCCCTGCAGAACGTGTTCGGCGGGCAGGTGGACGGATTCGTCACGGAGTTCGACCTGACGGGAGCCGTCGAGTCGACTATCGTGTATTCGACGTATCTGGGCGGCTCGGGGCAGGATATCCCTTACGGATTGGCGGTGAACGCGAAGGGCGTGGCGTACGTGTCAGGCATCACGGACTCGACCGACTACCCGGTGAGCGGTGGCGCCAAACAAACGGCCGCCGCGGGAGCCGGGGACGCGTTCGTGACGCAGATCTCGCCGCGGTAGGCGGGAGGATGGCCATGGAGAAACCGCTGAAGCACATGGATGACGCTTACAAGTGGTCTCTGGAAACGGTTGCTGCTTTGCGCGCCGGAGATTTTTCCCGAATCGACATGGAAGAGACTCATTAACGAAGCCGGTTCGATTGCGGGCGGACTACGGCGGGAATTGGCGGCGATATTGAAGAACATCCTCGAAGCACTGTTGATCCTGACTTATCTTATGCGGGCTCCGATCAAGCGGATGCGGAGCGCCAGTTAGTGCATGCTCAGGGACAACTCCAACTCCTGCTGTATTCCGCCCCAACGCTTCGAGAAGTGATTCAGGAAATCCTGGAAAAGGAATACCGGCGCGCAAAGGACAACGTAACCGAGGATTACGGTTTGCGGCTCCCGGAGTCGTGTCCGTTTCCGCTCGAGCGGATCGTGGAAGATCCGTTCGACAGGCTGGTGGCCGAAGGCAAACTGGCATGAAGACGTATCCCCAACTGATCAGCGAAATGAGCAAGTCCGAACCGCGAGAACTGGAAAGCCGCCTCTGAGAGAACAACAACCGGGGGTGGAAGAAGTCTGTTCGGGATCAGCAGATCGAGTTGAGCGACCACATAGAGGAGAATCCGGGGCTCAAATCAAGGATCACGGACACACTTCCCGACACGGTGTACCGCTCGGTGGTAGGTGGCCTGAGCAGGGATTATCCAACTGCCCGGCTTCCTCTGTCACGCCAGTTGTCGATGGAAGAGGTTGTATGCGGCGGCATCGGCTGAAATTTCCGCCGCTTCCCTGACCCGCTCCCGGTCTACTTCGGGGAGACCGGGAACGACGTGAAGGCGCCGCCCGGGTTGAAGCGCAGGCCGAGGCCCGTGATCTGGGTTCCGGTGGAAGTGAACTCGGTTGTGCCGCGGCGGTTCACCGAGGAGGCGAAGCGGCCTGGCAGCGTGAATGCTGTGTGCCCGCGGCCGGAAAGCGAGATGGTGTCCGTGCCGATCTGCTGGCCGGATTCATCGCGGATCACCACGTTGATGGTGGCGCCGAGAGTGGCGCTCACGTTCACCAGCGCCATCGAGGTGACGAAGTTGTCCGTGTTGTCGAAGGGCAGGACGAACTTGTTGCTGGTGGTGGTGAGAGTGACGGCGGCCTCCTGATCGGGGCGTCCGGTGACGCGCTGGCGGAAGACGGCGAGTCCGCCGATGTTGCGGGTGGTGGTGAGTTCGGCCCAGCCCTGGACCAGATCCGTGGATCCCCCCAGCGTTTCGATGACGCGGACGCCGCCGGCGGGGATCGTGCCGTCGACAGAGTCGGCGGAACCGCCTCCGGCAAGCGGGATGGGCAGGTTCGAGCCGTTCTGGCGCCAGAAGCGGAGGGTGAACGGGGCCGGCACGGTGTCGAGGTTCACGAGCGTGATGGTGGTCTTCCAGGCCGAGCCGTCGGCAATTTGCGAGATGATCTGCGTGGTGGACTGGCCGCTCGAGTTGAGAGGCACGTTGAGAGTGGGCAGCGAAGTGAAGGCGCCGCCGGGATTGAAGCGCAGGCCGAGGGCGGAGAAATCCGCCGCGGGGGAAGTGAAGTCGACCGAGCCGCGGAGCCCGGCCATGGAGGGGAAGCGTTCCGCCATGACGAAAGCATTGTGTCCCAGCGGCGGGAGGTTCACGCTGTCGCCGAGCAGCGGCGAGCCGTCCTCGGCGCGCGGGGATGCGGCAATGGCGCGGGATTGCGCGCCGTTCGTGTTGACGAGCGCCATGGAGGAGACGAAGCTCTGGGTGTTATCGAACGGCAGCACGAAGTGGTTCGAGGGGATGGTGGCGCTGACGGCGGCTTCCTGATCGGGGCGTCCTTCGACGCGCTGGCGGAAGACGCCGAGGCCGCTGACGAGCCTGGTGCTGGTGAGTTCGGCCCAACCTTGCGAAAGGAGCGTGTCCGTGCCGAGCGTGCTGATGGTGCGGCTGCCGCCTACGGGGATGGCGCCGGAGAGGGTTTCCACACGGCCGGGTGTGCCGTCGAAGGGGAGGCGCAGCGGAGAGCCGTCATCGGCGTAGAAGCGCAGGGTGTAGGGCGCGGGGTCGGTGTCGAGGTTCACCAGGGTGATGGTGGTTTTCCAAGCCGAGCCATCGGCAATTTGCGAAATTAACTGCCGGCCGGGCGGGGGCGCGGTAGCGATGTTGAAGGTGACGTTGACGATTTGAGGGCTGTTGGATACTCCCGAGGCGCTGAAGGTGATGGCGCCTCTGTACGTGCCCGCGGCGAGTCCGGAAGGGTTGGCCCTGACGGTGACGGTGGCGGGCGACGTTCCGGAGACAGGTTCGACGCTCAGCCAGGGGATGTTGTTTTCGGTGGTCACGCTGGTGCTGAACTGAGAGCCGCCGGCGGAGATGTTCAGTTGCGCGGTCTGTGCCTGCGTGGAGCCGGGCGCGGCGAGGAGGTTGACGGTTCCCGGAGTAACAACCAACGCAGGCGCCGTGACGGTGAGAGTCACCGGAATGTTCAACGGGCTGTTGTTGATGTCAGGTGAGGCGACGCCGATGGAGCCGGTGTATGTCCCGGCGGCGAGATTCGCGGCATTGACCGATACGGTGAGGGCGCCCGGGCTGGAGCCGCCGGTGGGGGAGACGTTGAGCCACGACCCGCCGCCGGCGGTGGAGGTGGTCACCTGATAACCGGCAGCGGCAGTGCTGGTGAGGGCGATGGTTTTCGGCGCCGGGGCGGCGCCGCCGCTGGTTTGCGTGAAGGCGAGCGATGTGGGCGCGGCGGCGATGACGTTGGAAGGTTGGATGATGAGGCGCACCCGCACGTTCTGGGGCGTTGCCGAGATGGAGGGGACGGTGACGGCGATGTTCGCTTCATAGACTCCGGGCCCGAGCCCGCTGGGGGCCACTTGAACGGTAATGTTCTGCGGAGTGTTTCCCGAAGGTCCGGCCAGCAGCCAGGAGCCGCCGGAGGGTGTTGCCGTGAAGGGCTTGGAACTGTTGTCCGTAGTGGTGACGGCGAGGGTGCGCGGGTTCGGGATGGGTCCGGCGGCCGGCATGGCAAAGTCGAGCGTTGGAGGGCTCACATTGAAGAGCGCGCTATCGGAGACGTTGAGGACGACATTCAATGTGGGCGAGGCGGGCGGCGCGGGCGTCACGCCAGGTTGTCCGCTGAAAGTGATGGTGGCGTTGTACTGACCATTGGGGAGCGCGGAAGCGGCTTGCGCGTTGACGCCGAGGGTGAGCGGGGCGGGCGTGGTTCCCGTGGTGGTTCCTCCCAGCAGCCATGTGGCGCCGGAGGGTGTTATGGCGGTAACCGCGGATTGGAAGTTGAAGGCAGCTCCCGTGCTGGTAACGTTGATGACCTGGTTCGATGGCTGGGTTTGGCCCTTCTGGAGGTTAAAGACCATGGACGGGGGATCGACCACCAGTTGGGCTCTACTGGTAACCACGAGGGTCACCGGAATGGTGACGGCGTTGCCCGGCCCGGTGATGGTGATCGCGCCGCGATAGGTCCCCGACGGGAGTCCGGTGGCATCCACGAGCGAGGAGATAGTGTCGGGGGCGGCGCCGGTGAAGGGTCCGGCAACGAGCCATGCGCCTCCGTTGGATGTCGTGGCAGAAACGGTGTAATTGGCGCCTGGTGATGTGGCGGTCAATTGGATGGGGGCGAGGGCCTGCGTGAGGTTGGCCTGGTCCGTGGAAATGGTGGCGGAAAGGGCGCGCGGGGAGGCGCCGAGGATGGGGGAGTCGGTGACGTTGAAACTGACCGGGATGGATATGGGGGTGATGGCGGGATCCAAGGGGGTCATCTGAATGGTTCCGGTGTAGGTTCCAGCCGGCAATCCGGCGGGGTTTGCCGATACATCCAGGCTGATGGAGGCGCTATAGGTACCCTGGGCCAGGATGAGCCAGGGGCCCCCCGTGGTGGTGGAGGCGGAAATGTTGAACGGAACGGTTCCGGAACTGGTCTGGATGGCAACCGATTGCGTGGCTGCCACGCCGTTGCGGAGCGCGGTGAGGTTGAGGAAAGAAGGATTCGCCGTAAGGAAGGGCTTCTGGGTGATGGTGAGGCTTACCGGAACAGAAACGGCGGCGAGTCCCTGGGCGGCGATGGAAATGGAACCGCTGTAGGAACCCGCGCCGAGGCCGCTGGGGTTCAGGCGAACGGAGATGACGCCGGGGGTGGTGGTGGAATTGGAACTGGTGAGGAGCCAGGCGCCGCCGTCGGTGGTGGTTGTCGTGACGGTGAAGCTGGCGGCCGAACCCGTGCTTCCCACATAGAGCAGTTGCTCGTCATCGGAGGCAGGATCGACGCCGAGCTGGCGGGAGAAGGAGAGGGTGTTTGGGAAGGCCGTCAACTGGGGCGCGGCCACGATGCTCAAAGTGACATCGGCGCGCGCCGGCGGGACGCCGGTCGAGGTGATGAGGATGGAGCCGTTATAGATTCCCGGGTTCAGCCCGGCAGGGTTGGCGTTGACCGTGATCTTCGCGGGGGTGACGCCAGGCGGATTGGAGACTTGGAGCCAGTTCCCGGTAAGGGTGGTGGCGGAGACACCATTGATGATCCGCGGCGTGTCTCCGGTATGACGGATCTGGATAATCTGCGGCGCGGGATTCGCGCCTCCCGCCGTGGCCGTGAAGGTCAGCGCATTCGGCCCGGTCAGCAGCGCCTGGGCCTGCAAGGGGATGATGGCTGCAAGACAGCAGACGGCCTTCGCGGCGCGAAAAATCGTGTTCTTCATTGGGGGCGTGGTTCCTCCTCTAAAAAGGTGCTCGAATCAGCCAGGCCGGGCGGGTATGCTTGCCTGTTTTCAAAGTCTCCAGGAGAGACGCGGGGAGGTAGTCCTATTGTACGACGAGATTCGGACCGTAATTTAAGGGTGGGCCGTGATATTGTATCCGGCATGATCTCCTTTCTCCTGCTTTCCTTCATGGCAGCGGCGGCCACCCACGAGGTGTATCCCGAACATCACTCCCAGGTCTTTTCACCGAACAAAGAGCCAGTGGCGCGAATCCAATCCGGCGATACCGTGATCACGCGGACATGGGATTCGGGCGGGGGCGATTGGAAGGGCGTGGCCCACATCCATCACCCTTACAGATACCCGGAGACCGGGAATCCGTTGATGGGCCCGTTCTATGTTGAAGGGGCGGATTACGGGGATTCGATCGAGGTGCATCTGGACAAGGTGCGGCTGAACCGGAACTATGGGTATACGGGATACCGGTTGAGTCCCGGAGTGCTGGATCCAGGGACGATCGAGGGGCTGTACAAGAATTATTACAAGATGGATGCGCTGCGGCCGGGGACAGCGAGTCTCATCCCATGGGACCTGGATTTGAAACGCGGCATGGCGCGTCCGCGGCTGCTCGAGGGGAAGGGATTCGAGGTGCCGGTGCGGCCGATGCTCGGTTGCATTGGGGTGGCTCCGCCGATGGACATCGTGCAGACCTCGGGTCCGGCGGGCGTTTACGGCGGAAACATGGACTACAACGAGATGGTGGAGGGCGCCACGGTGTACTTCCCCGTGTTTCACAAAGGAGCGTACTTCTACGTGGGTGACGGGCACGCGCTGCAAGGAGACGGCGAGGGGTTAGGGAGCGGGGTGGAGACGTCGATGGACGTGCAGTTCACGGTGAAAGTACACAAAGGGAAGCGGCTCTCCATTCCGCGGCTGGAGAATGACGAATACATCATTTCGATCGCGTCGCAGCCGGAGTTTTCCTCGAGCATGGATGCGGGGGTGCGGACGGCGAATTCGGACATGCTGCGCTGGCTCCAAAACGAGTATGGGCTGACGGCTCCGGAGGCGCACCTGCTGATGGGGGCGGTGGTGAAGCACCAGATTGTGACCTATTTCGGCACGATGACGGCGATGATCCCGAAGAAGTATCTGCCGAAGCGGTGAGAGGGGGCGGTCACGAATACCGAAGCAGCAGGTCCGCCATGCGGCGCGCGTCTCCGATGGGAATCTGGCCGGGCGCGGACGCTTCTTTTCCCACTGCGAAGGCCATATCCGAGCCGTAGAGGAAACCGGCCACGCGGGTGATGCCGCCGAGGGCGCCCATGGACATGATGGCGAGCGGCAATCGCGGGAAGCGTTTTCTGGCGGCGAGGATCAATTGGAACACGCGCATCACGTCATCCGCGCTTTGCGGCATGACGGCGATCTTGGCGATATCCGCGCCGCGCGCTTCCATTGCGGCGACCTTGGCGAGCAACTCTTCGGTGGGCGGAGTCTGCTCGAAATCGTGCAGCGCCAGAATCACTCTCACGCCGCATTCCCGGGCCGTTTGCATCAGGGGATCGAGAAACTCGGGTTCACTCGCAAGTTCGAGGTCCACGATGTCGGCGCAGCGGGAGCGCAGCACGGCCTCGATCAGTTGGTGGCGAACCGGTTGGGACATCTCCTGTGCGCCGCCTTCGGCCTTCCACCGCAGCGTGAAGATGATCGCCTCCTCCGGCAGCGCTTCGCGCAGCAGGCGCGAAGCGGCGGTAAATGCGTCGCACGTTACGTCCTTGTAGAAATCCGCGCGCCATTCGACCAGGTCCGGCCGCAGGCCGCGGGCGATCCCCGCCTGCGCGGCCAGTTCAGCGGCATCGGCGGCTACGATGGGGACGCAGAACAGCGGTTTCCCTCCACCGTACTCGAGGCCGCGAATGAGGAGGGGAGATTCGACACATGGCTTCATGGTTCTATTGTCGGGCCTTGGGCGTACGGGAGAATAGATAAATGACGAAAGAGCGAAGCGGGGCCCCTGCGCGCATCGTGGTGGCGGGCGCGGGTCTCATCGGGCAGGCCCACATCGAACGCATCCTGCGTGAGCCCGAAGCCCGCCTGGCGGGCATCGTGGATATCGATGAGAAGGGCGCCGCGCGGGCCTCCGCTCACGGTGTTCCCTACAGCGCCGGCATGGAAGCCATGATGGAGAACGCCCGGCCGGACGGCATCGTGATCGCGTTGCCCAACCAGGCGCACTTTGCGGCCGGGATGGCAGCCGTCCATGCCCGCATTGCGATGCTGATGGAAAAGCCGGTCTGCGAGACCGTGGAGCAAGCGCTCGAATTGGCGGAAGCAGCGGAACGGGCTGGCGTGCCGGTGCTGGTGGGCCACCATCGCCGCCACAGCCCGATTATCCGGCGCGCCAAGGAGATCCTCGCTTCCGGCCGCCTCGGCAGGATCATCGCCGTGAACGCGCTGTGCTGGCTGCTCAAACCCCCGGCCTATTTCGAGGGCCGGAACTCGTGGCGCCGCGAACCGGGCGGAGGCCCGGTGATCATCAACCTGATTCACGCTATCGACGACTTGCGCAACCTGTGCGGCGACATCGTCACCGTACAAGCGATGACGTCGAACCAGGCGCGCGGCTTTCCGGTGGAAGACACGGCCGGCGTCATCCTCGGATTCCACAATGGCGTCATCGGCACCCTGACCCTTTCGGACGCGGCGGCCGGTCCCTGGAGTTGGGAACTCACGGCCGGCGAAAACCGGGCCTATCCGCGAACGGCCGAATCCTGCTATTACATTACGGGTTCGGCAGGCGCGCTCTCGATTCCCCGGATGGAATTCTGGCATCACGGCGCGCACGGCCATTGGTGGACACCCATTCACGCCGAGCGCGGCATCATGCCCGAGCAGGATCTGAACAGCCTGGAACCCGGCCAGGACCCGCTGGCGAACCAGATGCGCCATTTCTGCGATGTCGCGCGGGGGCAGGCGCAACCGGTTCTCGATGCTCGCGGTGGCGCGCGAACGCTGCAAGCCACGCTCGCGATCCACGAGGCCGCCCGCACCGGCCAAATGGTGCGGCTTGGCTAGACCATCTACGACAAAGCAAGCAGGACATTGATGTCGAGGAGGCAGGCGGACAGCGTTTCCGCGCCAGGAGTTCCCACGGACTTTGCTGCCGGCGCCGCTATCACGCTTGTCACGGTTGCGCCGGCCCGCCGGGGCGCTCCTTGCGTCCTCCGATGACGGGATCCCCCGCCGCCGCATCGAGTGGATTTCCCTTCTTGTCCTTCACCGGGAACGTTACCACCGGCCTTGTTGTGGCATCCGCCAAAGGGCACTATTCCTTCGGCAGCGCAAACGCGATGTAGCCTCTCGGCAGATCCACGCGCACGGCCTCGGTTGCCCCGCTGCGGCGCGGATGCCCGCCTCCCGTGTTGATGTTTGAACTTGCCGAAATCACCAGGTATTGCCGCCCTCCAACTTCGTACATCGCGGGGATCCCCTCGGAAGCCGCGGGCAAGGAAAAACTCCACAAGACCTTGCCCGTTTCCTCATCGAGCGCCCTGAGTTTGCCGTCGCTGGCGGCGATGAAAATCAGCCCCGCCGATGTCACGATCATCCCGTGGTGTTCGGCCATGAACGCCCCTGTGTCGCGGGCGCCCTGCGCCGCTGCTTCGGCATCCTGGCCCAGGGGAACCTTCCATTTGATGGTCCCGGCATTCAGGTCATATGCCACCACCGAGGACCACGGCGGACCGGCGATATACGGCTGGTCCGGATAAAGCCCCCAGTTCGTGTAGTAGCGAACGCGAGGCGTGTCTGTGCCCGGCGGATAAGGCGGACCACCGAGCGGAGTGTACGGATTCGGATCCTCTTGCCGCATCTCCAGGCCCCCCGGCGCTCCGCCGGAGGCGACCACCGGTCCTCCCCCCGTCAGCTTCGCCGCCGGTTGTCCTTCCAGCGCCCCCGCCGGCTCCAGGCTGTCCAGGTAGTCGAACAAGCGCTTCGCGGCCCTGTCATCCAAATCCGGAAACCCGGGCATCTCTCCCTTCCCCGAGCGGACCGTGCGGCGGAATGAGTTAAACGCGACACGTTTGCCGATCGCCGCGAGCGGCGGCGGACCGGATCCCGTGCGCACGCCATCCACCCCATGGCACACCTGGCACCTTTCCGCATAGACCGCCTTCGCGCCGGTAGCCTTGGTGCGCTTCCCCAGCGGATCTTCGAGACTCAGCTTGTAGATGGTCGGCCAGTCCTGCGTATTCAGGTACATCAATCCTTTCGCCGGGTTCACCGCGCCGCTTCCCCAATTCGATCCCCCGCGTGCTCCCGGCATCGAAATCGTCTCCGTCAATCCGGGCGGCGTGAAGATCCCTTCGTTTCGCATACCGGCGATTCTGTCTTTCCACGCGGCGCGCTCCTCGGGCGTGAGGATATACGGGTTCACATCGTCCGGCGTGATCTTCTGGCGCGCGAAAGGTGGCGGAGCCGTGGGGAACGGCTGCGTCGGCCACGCCTGCTCGCCGGGCATCAAACTCTTCGGTACCGGCCGCTCCTCGATCGGCCACAATGGTTTCCCTGTCACCCGATCGAACACATACAGGAAACCCTGCTTACTCGACTGCGCCACCACATCCACCAGCTTTCCGCCGTGCCTCACGGTGAGCAGTTGCGGCGCCGCGGTTGTGTCATAGTCCCACAAATCGTGGTGCACCAACTGAAAATGCCACAACCTCTTTCCCGTGCGCGCATCCAGCGCCAGCAGACAATTTGCGTACAGGTTCGCCCCAATCCGGTCTGCTCCATAGTAATCGTAGGTCGGTGATCCAGTGGGAAAGTAGGCGATCCCCCGCTTCACGTCCACCGTAATCTCCCCCCACGTGTTCGCGCCTCCCGAGTATCTCCACGCGTCTTTGGGCCAAGTTTCATAACCGGACTCGCCAGGGTGCGGAATCGTGTGAAACGTCCACGCGAGCTTGCCCGTGATCACGTTGTAGGCGCGAATGTCGCCCGGAGGCGACAGATACGCCTCGCCCGGCGTGGACCCCAACAAAATCAGGTCTTCGAAAACACGGCCGGGAGTGTCGGTCTGGATGCGATGGATCGAGCGGGGATCGCGGCCCAGCCCCTCCCTCAGATCCACCAGTCCCTTCCTGCCGAAGCTCAGAATCGATTTCCCTGTCCGGGCATCGATCTCCTCCAGGTAGTCATTGATTGCGAAGATCAATCGCCTGTCTTTGCGGTCCTTGCTTTCCCAGTATGCGATTCCCCGCGTCGAAAGCCCGGGGAGATTTTCATGGATCCAGATCTCCTTGCCCGTGGCTGCGTCCAATGCAACCAGCGAACTGTTTTTCGCCAGCACATACATCACGTCATCGATAATGACTGGATTGAACAGGTACGCCTTGTTGTCCCCCGTGGGATAGGTCCAGGCGACCTGCAACCGGCTCACGTTGGACTTGTTGATCTGGTCCAACTCAACGTAGTGGGAGGAGTCCGGTCCTCCGCCATAGTCGGCCCATTGCTTATGGTTCTGCCCGGCGAGGGGCATCAGGACGGTCATTCCAATCGTGAGCAATATCCGGGCCGTCTTCGGGCTGCGTTTGGTTATGAAGTAGAGCATTTGGATCACCGTCTGGCGGACGGCGCTTTTGATGATATCGAACAATGAGGTGCGCAGGCCGTACTCGGGTTGTCAAGCGATGCTTCAAGTTTCGTGGCCGTTACAATTCCCGGCCCTTCATGGACGCGGCGGTCATCCGGGGGCCAGCGGAAAAATGCGAGCCGGCCAATGCCGCGTACCAGCCGCGAGCCAGGCTATACAAGCGAGTTACCAGCGGTGAGAACTTCCCGTTCACTACATGGCGGTTGGATGCTTCCGGCTGGATCGGCTGGAAAACCAACGTCCGGAAGTACAAGGCCAATCTGCCGCCCACATGACCGCGGCCCATGGCAGGACAGTGCTGATTTGTGTGGCGGCATGCAAAATTCAGACCCTGAGCCACCCCCGGAAGCCCCTGGCTGCATAGTAAGATTCCGCCCCGTTGTGATACACGAAGACAGTATTGTAGCGGCGATCGCAGAAGAGGGCGCCGCCGAGTTTTCGGATAGCAGGCGGCGTTTTCACCCAGCTCGACGTTTTCGCATCGAACTCGCCGAGTTTCTGCAACTCGCGGTATTGCTCTTCCGTCAAAAGCTCAATTTCCATGGCGGCTGCCATGTCAAGAACGTTGTCTCCTGGCTTGTGCTCTCTCCGCGATTCCAGCGCTTCACGATCGTAGCAGAGACTTCTGCGGCCACTGGGGCTTTCCGCCGAGCAATCATAAAAAATGAATTCGCCCGTTGTCCGGTCGTGACCAACGACATCCGGTTCACCGCCAGTCGCTTCCATACCGCTGAGTGGCCCCAGCTTTTCAGTTGCGGCTTCCAGCCTCGCTCGCACCTTGGCCCACTCGATGGACTGATGGCGCTTCATGTTTTTCTCGAACCGGATTTTCAATGTTTCGAACAGTTCTTTTTGTTGTTCGGACGACAATGCCTTTTTCCTGTTCTTCATGCGCCGGCATCCTTCTGACGAAAACTAGCCTTTCGGGCCAGGCCATACGTGGGGCGGAATTCGCGCCGCGGATGTGCTGTATTGTTCCGGCGCTCCCGAAGCCTATTTTTCGAAACCCCGTATGTATGGAATGACCGGCGGCCGCGGCCCCGTGTTGAAGAGCGGTCCCCGGGTCGAGTGGTATCTCATGTTCATGAACGGCGTCGGGATGCGCCGTCCCATCTCATAGTAACGGCCGTTCTCCCAGTTCGATTGCATGTTGTACGAAACAATCCCAGTGGACAGCAGCAGCCGCTCCGCATTGTATGGCTCCTTCCTGGTCAGCATCATCTCGACAAGCCAGTGCTCGAAGGCGTTCGCGGCGTGGTACTGGGAGTATGGCCCGGGCCAGCCAAGCATCGAGATAATCGCCGGGTCCTTACGCCCTTTGATGTCGCCGGCATACGTCCACCCCACATCGTGGACCGAATACACCGCCCCTTTCGTCCCGTCACGATAATCCACGATAGTAACGGTTGGCTCGCGGACGGTCTCCTGAAAATGCCCCGGCTTCAGGTTAAAGCTGGTCCGCACGGCATCCAGCAGATTGCCCGCCCAGGGATTACGTTCGGTCCATTTCCATGTTTCAGGCCCTCGAATGCACTGCACCGCCTCGATGCCTGTCTCGCCGCCCCCGCGGCGTTCCGCGAAACACTGGAGAACGTCCACACAATGGAAAAGGCTTCCCTCATCTCCGGCGCTTCCAGCCACCACCGATGCCTTTATGGGCGTATCGGCATCGAGTTCTATCTCGGGCTTGCGGTAGTAGAACGGGATCGAGGAGCCGCCGTACAAGGGAAAGTTCAGTTCACGGGACTTGTCAAACATCCACCTGGCTTCGTCCCAACTCGTCGAGAGGTGCTTATCGTTAAAAACTGGAACCGAGCGCTTGCTCTGCTCGAAAACCTGGATAATCTGCTGGTAGAGCCACCAGCGCGGATAGTATTTCTGCCCTAAGAGATTGCCATGGTAAATCCCGTGCTCTCCCACCAGGACAACACCATCTACCGCAAGTTCCTTCCCCCCGAGCGTGAGTGCCTCCCTTACCGTGTGAAAGATCGGAATGCTTTTCGATTGGCACACTTTCCGGCCCAAACCGCTTTCCTGGAGCTGATGGATGTAAACGGAGACAACCTCCACCCGCGAAGGAGTATGAGCGCCCTTCCACCAATATCCGTCCAGCAGCTTGGTTATGATCCAGTCCGCATGTGATCCTGGAGCGGCCCAATAGGTGACGACACAGGCGATACGAGGCCGCCTTTCGGCGGCATGCGCCACGGCGCCGGCTGCAATCCCGGCTAAAGCCGCCTTACCGGACATTGCCAGCATGTCACGCCGGGTGATGGGCGGGGTCGGCCCCGTGCGGTCATCTTCAGCCATGTAGGAAAACTCCTTGCGTCGCGGTCTGGCGGGTCATTGAAGGCCAGATCCCTGAAAGAAAATTTGTGAACAGGAACACTTCAACATCCGGAGTGTAGCATCAGGCCGCAAGCAATTGAAACGGAAGGTAACCTGCCGTCCTGAAAACACTCGAGACGATGGGAGAAATGAATGGCCATCGCCCGCCGCATCGAGCCAGGTATCGGGCGCCGCTCTGAAACTGAGCCAGGGGGCCGTCTATCCCGCGTTGATCCGCTTGGAGCAGGAAGGCTGGATTCGGGCCGATCCGCGCCCCGTGCCGATGCGGACTGCGTGGAGGAGGGAGTGTGCACGTTGATCGCGGTAGAGTATACGCTCGGAGAGATCACCTGTTCCGATGTGCTCTCGCATTACTGCAAGATAAGCGTGGTGGAGGCGGCGGGAGTTGAACCCGCGTCCGAGAAAGCTCAGCCTGAAAAGCCTACGTGTGTAGCCAGGTTCTGAAATTTCGGCAACTGGTTCGGAACCGGCAAAATCGCCAGCCGCCTAGCCCGATTGATCTCGGCCTGCTGCTCCGGACCGAAGCTCTCGGCCTATCCCGTAAGAATGACATCCGTTGACGGCGCACGGGCTCACCGCCAGGGACGGCCACCTAAAAATTAGGCAGCGTAAGCAAACTGCGTGTTGGCAGTTTTGGTTTTCCGATCGTTTTACGGGAGCTCGGAACCCGACACGCCTTCCCAAACTAATACTAACCCGTCGAAGCCGTTGCGCCCCCTTTCTCTCCCTCATTCTACCGCGGAATGTAACCGCGCGCCTTGGCGCGGATGCGGTAGAGGGAAGTTGTAGCGGTAATGTAGAGCGTCCGGGAATCAGCGTCGCCCCAGCATAGATTGGCGGCCCCTTCCGGGAGGACGATGGCGCCCAAGTGGTTGCCGGCGGGATCCCAAATCCAGATACCGTAGGGACCCGTGACGTAAAGGTTCCCCTTCCTGTCCACACGCATCCCGTCCGGCGAACCGCTGTGCGGCGGACCTTCCTCCTTCCCGAATAGTCTTCCGTTCTTTACCCCGCCGTCCGGCGTGACATCGTAGACGTGGATGGTTTTCTGCCTGGTGTCGTCGACGTAGAGCCGTTTGCCGTCAGGTGAGAAGGCGAGACCGTTCGGCTGCACAAGGTCGCGAATCAGAAGACGGAGCGAGCCGTTGCGGTCCAGACGGTAGACGCCCTGAAAGTCCAGTTCCTGCTTTTCGCCCTTTGGGAGGTCGAGCGTGGGGTCGGTGAAATAGAGAGCGCCGCCCGGCCCGAGCACCACGTCATTGGGGCTGTTGAACTTCTTGCCCTCGTACCGGTCCGCGATCACTTTGTAGGATCCGTCGGCGCTCACGTCAATCAAAGCGCGTAGAGCGCTCGCGGTCGTGATGAAATGATGATTGCGGTCGAACGTGCTCCCGTCCGGGTCGACAATGCTCAGGAAAATTTCCTTGCGGCCGTCCGGAAAGACGCGAAAAATCTTGTTCCGCACTTCGTCACTTACGTAGACAAAGCCCTTCGGGTCCCAGACGGGGCCTTCCGTAAAACCGAATCCGCCCGCGACTTTGATGAGTTGCGCGTCCGCGGCAATCAGATCGTGGAAGCGAGGCGACAGCGCCTTCAATTCGAACTGTCGCGCAACGGGCGCGTCTTGCGCCGTCAGGATCGTGGCTGGAAGGAACAACAGAAGAATCCCGGGAAGCTTCAAAAGTCTGTCCTTTCTATGGGGCGTCAAACACGTCTCGAAGAATCTCCATGGTACGAATGAGCACGGCCTCGTAGAGGGAGCGGTCCCACAAGTCGCGTCCATCGAGAGTTTCGACAAGCAGGTTAGCAGAAGCGGCAAGGCGCGGGTAAAGACGGTTCAGCATCCCAAGATATTCCGCCCGTTTCACCCACTCGACGGAAGTGGAACCCAGTTGCGCATCCACCCAGGCGCTGAGCAGTTGCAGGCGCCGGCACGCTTCGAGTTCTGGCCCCTGCGTCAGCGCAACCATCGAGTTCAGCCATCGCTCCTGGTTGCGTCTCCAGAACGTCATGTAATCGAATCCCCGCCGGCGGGTTTCCTCTCGAATCAGGACATGCTGCACAATGTCGCCCGCGTGTGTCGGCAGGCAAGGCGCCGCGGGGATATAAGCGGGCGCCCGGTAACCCAGCACATCCAACCAGATGTGCCCGTATTCATGCGCCAGCAGCGAATCCTCGAGACCCTGCCAGTCAGCGGCCCGGGCCATGTTGAGAAGAATGAAATGAAAGCCGTCCTGATTCAGAGAGAGCGCGTGCGCCCGGAAGAATTGCTCGACAAAGGGTTCCTGAAGAAAGTACTGGCGGACAATTTCGCGTCCCGGAAATGCAGGCGGAATGTGGAGGGTGTGATCGCTGGCGTTCGTCTCGACGCGCACCAGCAGGACCGCGCTCCCCGAGATAACTTCGATTTCACGGCTCCAGTCTTCGAGCGTATTCATTCGTCCACTGTATGTCCCTCGGCGGTGAGGGCGGCGACGGCTTGCGGCAGCGAGGCCTCTTTGACAAGAACATAGTCCGTATCGAACGTGGACACGGCGAAAAGGCTGATCCCGGCATCGGCGAGCGGCTGCGCGATCGAGAGCAGAACGCCAATGAGCGAAAGATCAAGCGGCCCGGCCACGCGTAGCGCCCGCCACCCCGGGTCGTGTGTCACCGCGCGCGGAGCCGCGGATTGGGAGCAGACAACGGAAAGTTCGTCCGCTGTTCGGGTCACTGATAGAAACGGCCCGCCGGCGGCCCAGGCCGGCAGGGCTTCATCCGGCGCCATACGGCAGATGGCGAGCAGTTCCGGCAGGACCGTCAGCTTCACCAGTTCAGGATAAGCTGGAGAGGTGGAACGGGTCTACTACAGCGAGATGGCGAGTCCGGTGGGGCGATTGCTCCTGGCGGGAACAGAGGACGGCCTGCGGATGTTGAGCTTCACGATGGGACCCAAGGCGCGTGAGGCGGATGCGGATTGGGTTCGGGATGACAGCCCCTTCCACCGCGTGACGGAGGAACTGGAAGAGTACTTCTCCGGCGCGAGGCGGGAATTCACCGTGAACCTCGCGCCGGCGGGTACGGACTTTCAACTTCGCGTCTGGAAAGCGCTTCGAGAGATTCCCTATGCAACGACGATTTCCTATGGCGAACTGGCGCGCCGGATTGGAAATGCGAAAGGATCCCGCGCCGTGGGGCTGGCTAACGGAGCGAATCCCATCGCGATCATTGTGCCGTGCCACCGGGTGATCGGCGCCACCGGAAAGCTCACCGGATTCGGCGGCGGGCTCGATATCAAACAGCGGCTGCTCGATTTGGAGCGTGGCGCTCGGCTTCTGGGGTGATGGGCGCATGGTGAGCGTATTCCTTTGTTATGCAGAGAAGGACCGCGCCTTGGCGCGGGCGATTGCCCGCAGGCTCGAGCAAGGCGCGGAAGCGCGCGTGGTCTGCGACGAACTGCCCGCCGGGCAGACCGTGAATGCCGCATGGGAGGCCGGATTGGGCGCCGATGCCGTGCTTGTCGTGCTTTCCGGAAGTTCGGTTCCACCCAAGGTAAAGAGAGAGGACTGGGCGGGCGTGCTGGAACATGTGGAGGGAAACGCGGAGCCCCCGCTCGGCTGGGTGCTGGCGGGGCAGTGCCCGTTTCCTCCCCTGCTGCGCAGGAACACGCGCCTGTTTTTCGATGGCGCGGATTTGCGCGGCATCGAACGCTGGGCCGTGAGCCTGCGCGAGACGGACAGAGGATTTGCGCCGGCGAGGCTGCCATGGTTTTCCGGGCGCGGCGCGGAGTTGGAAAGACTGTGGGAATGGCTGGTGGATGAAACCGGCACGGTGGTGGTCAGCGGCGGTCCGGGAAGCGGCAAAAGCTGCCTCGCCCAGGAGTTCGCCCGCGCCGCCGGAGAGCATTTCCACGAGATCGTGTGGCTCGGATGCGGGGAACGCTCCGAGACGTTCCTTCACGGCGAACTGGCGCGTTGCAATGACTGGGAGCGGCGCCGCCGGTTGCTCGTCCTCGAGGACGCCGGCGTCCCCTTCCTGGAAATACCGCCGGCAAAGCGCGCCAGCGTCCTGATTACAACCAGGGATTGGTGGACGGAACGGGCAGTGCTGTTGGGCGAAGGCCGGGAGGCGGCGGTGAATGCGCCCCAAGAGGAAGAGTTGCTACCGCTGTGGGAGGCGATGACCGTGTGCCGGCGCGACGCCTTCCCGCTGGCCCTGGCGGCGGAGATTGCCGGATTATCCGAACGTGCCGCCGAAGAGACGGCGGACAGGCTGGCCGCCGGACGCTGGATTGATCCGCTCGACGCGGCGGGAAAATATTTCCGCCGTCCGGAAGGCGGCGAAGCACAGTGGCTGCGGCGCAGGCATGCCGAGGTGCTCGACAGCGTCTTCGGAGACCACCGCCAACAACCGGAACAGTGCAAGGCGTGGCTGGCCGAATGGGAGAGCGCATGGCGATGGGCGATGGAGGCGGACTGGCCCATGGCCGCCTCGCTTGGGCTGCGCGGATTCCGGTTTCTCAAAGAAAAAGATTGGCTGTACGAGGCGGTGGAGGTTATAGAAGACCTGCTCCAGGCAGCCGAACTTCGCGGCGACACCCAACTCGAGGAAGAATGCCGCTATGAGTTGTCCTGGATTCATGGGGTGAAGGGTGACGTGCGGCTCCCCACGGGCGGCGGAGAGCAGCTTGGGTTTGATTTCCGCTGAGCGCATCAACTCACCGCGATGACGGATTTCCATGCTCGCCCGCGCCTGTACGGGCAGGAGAACAACATTGAAGCCAATCATACAATTCGCCGTGGGACAGGCGGTGAAAGAGCTACAAATCCTTCTCAACAAAATCCAATCGGCGCTCGGGCGCATTTCCGAAGATGGAGCCTTCGGCCCAAAAAACCCGGCTGCGGGTAATCGAGTTACAGCGCTCCCGCGGGCTCACGCCACGACGGCATCGTGGGACCGGGAACGTGGCCCTCAATCCGATGGACTTCCGGCAGCCGGCATAGCGCCGCCGCCGGACGGCACGCCGGTCAATGAAGCGGCCGCGCGGGACCGGATTGTCCAGTTCGCGCTCCAGAACTACCAGCAGTATGGAGGCTGGAAACAAGGCGCCGATCGCCCCAGCCCCACCGGTTTGAACCATCACTTCGTAGTGGCGGGAGTGGACGATTCAGGAATCTCGGAGATCAAGCAGCGGCAAGGTTACTTTCTTTCTCCTGTTTGGGAGATGGCGCCGGCGTAGCTTCAACCCTCGCGGAGTGTTCAGCCTTCCACCGGCTGGGCGGCCTTCTTCAGATCCAGAGAGACATCGACAATCATGTCCTCCTGGCCGCCCACCATGCGCCGTTTTCCAAGCTCCACCAGAATCTCGCGCGTGTCGATCCCATACATCGCCGAAGCCTTCTCGGCATGCCTCAGGAAACTCGAGTACACGCCGGCGTAGCCAAGCGACAGCGTCTCTCGATCCACGCGCACCGGACGGTCCTGGAGCGGGCGGATCAGATCCTCCGCCGCATCCATCAGGGCGAACAGATCGCAGCCGTGCTCCATCCCCATGCGGTTCGCCACCGCGATGAACGCTTCAATGGGCGTGTTCCCTGCCCCCGCGCCCATGCCTGCCAGCGATGCGTCCACGCGAATCGCGCCGTGCCGCACGGCAATCACCGAATTCGCCACGGCGAGCGTCAGGTTGTGATGCGCGTGAATGCCGCGCTCGGTGGCGGGCGCCAGCACTTCGTTGAAAGCCTGGAAGCGTTCGGCCACCTCGTGCATCAACAGCGCGCCCGCCGAATCGGTGACGTAGACGCAATGGGCGCCGTAGGATTCCATCAGCTTCGCCTGCCGCGCCAGTTCCGCCGGCGGAGCCATGTGCGCCATCATCAGGAATCCGGCTACGTCCATCCCCAGATTCCGCGCCGATTCGATGTGCTGGCTCGCGATATCCGCCTCGGTGCAATGCGTCGCAATGCGAACGCTGCGCGCCCCGGCCGCATAGGCGTCTTTCAAGTCATGAATCGTGCCGATCCCCGGCAGCAGGAGCGTAGTCACCTTGGCGTACTTCATATTCGCCGCGGCGGCTTCAATCCATTCGAGATCCGTATGCGCGCCGAACCCGTAGTTGAAACTCGAGCCCGCCAGCCCGTCGCCATGCGCAATCTCGATGGCGTCCACCTTGGCGGCATCGAGCGCGCGCGCGATCGTCGCCACATCCTTCGTCGTGTAGCGATGACGGATGGCGTGCATCCCATCGCGCAGCGTGACGTCTTGAATGTAGAGCTTCATCCCTTCCTCCCTCAGGCGGCAGCCAGCCGTTCCGCGGTCGCCAGTGCGGCCGAAGTCATGATATCGAGATTACCGGCATAGGCGGGCAGATAATGCGCCGCCCCTTCCACTTCCAGAAACACCGAAGTCTTGAGCCCTTCCACGCCCTCCAGGATGAACGGCTCGAACTGTACTTCCTGCTTGAGGCGATAGCCCGGAACGTAGGATTGCACGTCAGCCACCATGCGCTGGATGGAGGCGGCAATCGCCCTGGTGTCCCCGAGTTCGCTGAAGCAGAAAACCGTGTCACGCATGATCAACGGAGGCTCGGCCGGATTCAGCACAATGATCGCCTTGCCGCGCCTTGCGCCCCCCACGGATTCGATGGCGCGCGCGGTGGTTTCCGTAAACTCGTCGATATTCGCACGCGTGCCGGGACCCACCGACTTGCTCGCAATGGACGCCACGATCTCGGCGTACCGCACCCGCGCCACACGGTCCACCGCGTGCACAATCGGGATCGTCGCCTGCCCTCCGCAACTCACCATGCTCAGGTTCGGCGCGCCCAGGTGCTCGCCCAGGTTCACCACCGGAACCACATACGGCCCGATGGAGGCCGGCGTCAGGTCGATCACCTGTCTCCCATGCTGGCGCAGCACCGTGTCATGGCGCGCATGCGCCTTGGCCGATGTGGCGTCGAAAACGATGCGGATATCCTGAAACTCCCTCATGCGGACAAGATCGTCGATGCCGCCGTGAGTAGCGGCCACTCCCATGCGGCGCGCGCGGGCCAACCCGTCCGACCCGGCTTCGATGCCAACCAGGAGCCCCATCTCCAGATTCCGCGCCGTGCGCAGGATTTTGATCATCAGATCGGTTCCAAGTTGCCCGAACCGATGATGGCGACTTTTTCTCGCATGAGGACAGTTTACATGGATGTGAGGCGCGTGGATGAAGCCTGTCTACGGAAAGATACATTCGAGACGCAAGGCCTCCTCGAGACGGCGTTCATATTCACCACCGCTGATTTCAATAACTCCGAATTGGGCCAGGTGCCCGGTCCAGTACTGCACTTCCAACAGACCGAACCCGCGCTCGCGAAGACGCGCGGCCAGATGCACCAGCGCCACCTTCGACATGTCCGTCACCCGGTGAAACTTCGACTCGGCAAAGAAGGCGCCGCCGATGTGAACGCCGTAAACCCCGCCGGCGAGCTGCCCGTCCACCCAAACCTCCACTGAGTGGGCATTCCCCATGCGGTGAAGTTGGCGGTACGCGCGAAAAATGGCGCCCGTGATCCAGGTGGAGTCCCGATCGGCGCAGCCCCGCATCACCTCCTCGAAAGCCTCGTCGCAGGTGACGCGAAACGCGCCTTTCTTCAACGTGCGGGCCAGCGAACGGGAAATGTGAAGTTGGTCGAGGGGTAGAATGGCTCGCCGCCTCGGATGATGCCACGTAATGACTTCGCGGCCGGGATACCCCATGGGAAATTTCCCGGCCCGATACGCCGCAAGCACGGTGGCCGCATCCAGACTCCTGGTGATTTGAACGACATCCACTGACTCCAGGCTATTCTGGAAGATTCGGAGATGGCAAGAAAAGAGAAACGCGCGCCCGCGCCGGCAAAACCCGCACCCCCACCGCAACCGCGAGTCGAACCTGTTCCCCTATCCCCGCGCTTGTTCTGGATGGCCGCGGGCGGATTGGTGATGGCCTGTTTTCTCATCTACTCCCAGACCGGCGCCCATGGCTTCATTAATTACGATGACCCGAACTACGTGGTGCGGAATGTCCATGTGAACAGCGGCCTGACCGCGGAGGGTATCGCCTGGGCGTTCCGCACGTTCGATTTCTATTATTGGCAGCCGCTCACCTGGCTCTCCCACATGCTGGACTGCCAGATCTTTGGTGTAACCGCCGGCCCCCAGCATCTCGAAAGCGCTCTGCTGCACGCCATCAACGCGGTTCTGCTCATGCTGGCCCTGCGGATGCTCACCGGGGCGCCGTGGCGTAGCGCGCTCGCGGCCGCGCTCTTCGCGCTGCATCCCTTGCGCGTCGAGTCGGTGGCATGGATCGCGGAGCGTAAAGACGTCCTTAGCGGCCTGTTCTGGATGCTCACCCTCATCGCCTACGCCGCCTGGCTGAAGAATCGCGCGAAGGGCCGCTATGCGGCAATGCTCGCTGCCTTCGTATGCGCCGTGATGAGCAAGCCCAGCGTGGTGACCCTGCCCTTCGTGCTTCTGCTGCTCGATTGGTGGCCTCTGAAGCGGATGCGGACACGCGCCGGTCTGGCGGCCCTGGCAACCGAAAAATGGCCGATGTTCGCCATCGTCGCGGCGTCGAGCATCTGGACTTTTATTGGCCAGCGGGCGATGGGCGCAACGGTCTCCCTCTCCGCCCTGCCCTTCTACTTCCGCCTGTGGAACGCAGTGCTCTCCTATGTGCGCTACCTCGGCAAGTTTCTCTGGCCGGCGGACCTCGGAGCGTTGTACCCCTACGGCAAGATTCCCGTAACCGTCATGCTCGGGGCGCTGCTGCTGCTCACCCTCATCACCGCCGGCGTGCTGCGGCGAGGCGCCCGGAGCGGATACCTGGTGACAGGCTGGCTGTGGTTCCTCGGAGCCATGGTCCCGATGATCGGCCTGGCGCAAACCGGAGTGCAGGCAATGGCCGACCGTTTCACTTATCTGCCCATGATCGGGCTCTCCATAATTGCGGCCTGGGGCATGGGTGAGATTTGCAGCCGTTTCCGCGTGCCCCTGCCGGTGCGCTTCGGAGGAGCAGGCCTCTTGCTGGGCATCCTCACCTTTGTTTCCTTCTTACAGACCACTTACTGGAGGGACAGTTTCTCCCTGTTCGAACACACGGTCGCTGTCACGCGCGACAACGACGTAATGCATCTCAACCTCGCCGGATTGTATGAGCAGGGTGGTAACTTCGACAAGGCAATCCGGCATTTCGAATCCGCTCTGCGCATCGAGCCGAACAACGTCGAAGCGAGACATCTCCTGGCCGGCGTCTACCTCAAGCGCAAGGACTACGCCGACGCCGAACGCAACCTGACGATGGTGCTGCTGAAAAAGCCCGATCATCTGGACGCCCGCAAGGAACTCGCCGAATGCTACATCCGGACGGGCAGGCCGGAGGAAGCGAAATTGCAGTTGCGGCGCGTGCTCCAGGCGGCCCCGAACGATTTCGAGGCGCGGAGCAAACTCATCATGTTGCAATAAGAAAGACAATGATGACTCGCGACACCTTTCTCGAAGAGGCGATCGCCCAGGCAAGGAAGAGCCTCGCCGAAGGCGGAATTCCTATCGGCAGCGTGCTGGTCCATCAAGGCGACATCATCGGCCGGGGCCACAATTGCCGCGTGCAGACGGGAAGCCCCATCGATCACGGAGAGATGAACTGCCTGCGGAATGCCGGACGCCTGCCCGCGCGCGTCTACCGCGAATGCACCCTCTATTCGACACTCTCCCCGTGCCCCATGTGCAGCGGCGCGGCCGTGCTCTACCGCATCCCACGCGTGGTGGTGGGAGAGGATACAACGTTCCTTGGAGCCGAAGAATACATGCGGAGCCACGGAATCCAGGTGGAAGTCCTCCAGGATGAGGAATGCATCCGGATGATGCGCGAGTTCATTCGCGCACACCCTGACCTATGGAACGAGGATATCGGACGGTAACTGCCGGCCCGCCGGCCTACCGGAACCCGTCCACCATCATGATATCGGTTTCGCTTTGATCCACCTGTGTATAGAGAAATGTCTTCCCATCCGGCGCCACCGACAGCCCGCTGTTGAACGGGCGCCTGTTCAGGTAGGTGACAATCGCATCCTTCTTAGTAACCGGGTTAAACCAGCGCAAAGGATAGCGCGCTCCTCCGCCGTCCATATCCTCGCGGTCGAGGTAATAGATGCCGTCTTTGCCGAAGGACCAGTAACTCCAATACCCCGGCTTTAGCGCCTCGAGCACGGGCTCTTCCACCCCGCCGTCCACCGGAACCCGCCACAATCCTGGCAGGTTCAGTGCCTTGGCGTACAGGACGTACTTTCCATCGGGCGACTCCACGCCATGAAATCCCCCACCCTTGGTGACGGGCTTCGGAATTCCGCCTTCCGACGGCATCTTCCACACCTCAAAATTCCCCGTGCGATTCGTGGTGAAGTAGATCCATTTCCCGTCGCGTGACCAACTGGGCACAATCTCCTGCGAAGCCTCCGAAGTAAGCCGCCGGGGGAGCCCGCCATCCGAACTGACCACATAAATGTCCGGGTTTCCGTTCGGCCGGGAGTCGAAGACGATGAACTTGCCGTCCGGCGACCACATCGGGCTCCCCGTCGGAGGCCCGTTGAACGTGGTGAGTTGGTTCAGGTTCTCCCCGTTTGCATTGGCCACCCAGATTTCCAGCGCTCCCGAGCGGTTCGAGGCGAACGCGATTCGTGTCCCGTCAGGCGAATAGCGCGGCCCCTGCTCATGGCGCGTCGAGGGCGCGATGCTTGTCCCCGCCGGCGTGGGCGCCATTCGATCCGGCAATTCGTAGCGCCAAATGTTGGTGTCGATCACGGACCGGGTAAATGCCAGCCGCTGCCCGTTGCGCGAAATGGCGAGAAATCCCGCCTGGTCGCCGACGCCGGTGATCGCCTGCGGGTCCCCTCCTTTTGCGGAGATTCGCCACAGCCTGCTGTTGGACTGGCGCGCCGATGAGAAGACAATCTTTCCATCCGCCGGATTCCAGGCAACTCCGTAAATCCGCCGGTTGTCATTGGTGATTCGAGTCTCCTTGCCTTCCCGCAGGTCCAGAACGTAGATATCCTGAATGGCGAGACTGCGGGTTCTGACAAACGCGATCCTGTTTCCCTCCGGCGCGAATACCGGAGTGCTGTCTCCCAGGTAATTCAGCGGAGGGGAACTCACCTTCCGGCGGCGGTTACTTTCGATATCGAGCAGATACAGCCCAAGCGGCTCGCGCACCGAATCGCGGTCGACTACACAAAGCTGCTTCCCGTCGGGTGACCAGGACACGAAGGGCGCATCCGCGCCCACGCGCTGCGGGCTCGCGTCACTTACCTTGCGCTCCAGTCCGCCAAGCGCCGGGATCAGAAAAAATCCGGCCGCCTCCGTGGTCTGCCGCAGGAAGGCGATATACTTCCCGTCAGGCGACCATGCCGGGCTGTATTCCGACGCGGGCGTGTTCGTGAGCCGCAGCGGCATGCCTGCTTCCACCACTTTCACGAAAATATCGAGATCATCTTCCTTTCCCTGGTTCCAGGAAAACGCCACCTGGTTGCCGTCCGGCGAAAACGAAGGCTGGCTTTCACTGCCCGGAAAACTCGTCAATGGCACCGTGCGCATCGGCGCCGGCGGCTCGTCGGGGAGGCGGTTCGCCCAATACCAGCCGAACACGGCCGAGGAAAGGACTGCCACCACCCCGGCCGCCACCACCAGCCATGGGCGGCGCGAAGGCCCTGTGTTCGGCCTCGTGATCGCCCCGGTCGTGTCGCGATGCGCCAGTTTCAGGTCGGCAAGCAGATCCGATGCCGTCTGATAGCGGAGGCTCGCGTCCTTTTCCAGGCACTTTCGAATAATGCGGTCGAGCGGCTCGCAAAGATGCCGGTTCAGGGCGTGCGGAGACGCTGGATTCCGGTTGAGTATCCCATCGAATATTGCCGCCGCCGTATGTCCCGGAAACGCGCGTCTGCCCGTCGCCTGTTCGTACAACACAGCCCCAAGGCTGAAAATGTCCGTACGCTGGTCCACTTCCCGCGCCAAAGCCTGTTCCGGGCTCATATAGGGCAGACTTCCGACGGCGATATTCGCCTCGCTGCCGGATGCGGTTGTGGCGCCGCTCGCCACCGATGTGGCGTACCGGCTTCTGGCCGCGGCGCTGAGTTTGGCCAGTCCGAAATCGAGCACCTTGATCTGTCCGCGAGTGTTGCGAATCAGGTTCGAGGGCTTGATGTCGCGGTGAATGATGCCCTTCTGATGCGCCTCCACCAGCGCATCGGCCACCTGCATGCCGATCGCCAGCAGCGCCTCATTGTCCAGGGGCAGCCTGTCCGCGAGGGTATTGAGCGTCGCGCCCTCGACGTACTCCATCACCAGAAAGGGGATTCCATCCTCCTGTCCGGCGTCGTAGATATGGGCGATGTTGGGATGGCTGAGCGCCGCGGCGGCCTTTGCTTCCTGCGTAAAACGCCGCAAACTCTCCGTGTCCGAACTCGATTTCCCCGCCAGGATTTTCACCGCCGCGGGACGCTCCAACCGCTCGTCCTGCGCCAGATACACTTCCCCCATCCCGCCTGCTCCCAGCCGGGAGACAATCCGGTAGTGACTGATGTGCGAGCCAGGGTTCATCAGAGAACGTTTGTTAACTGTAGCACGTCAGCCGATGAGTCTCTCGAACCGCGAACCGGGAACTATGATCGTTTCATTGCGCTCCGGTCCCGTCGAGATACACCCTATTTCCACGCCTACTTGAGCGGCAAGGTAATCGAGATAGCGCTTGGCGGCATCCGGCAGAGCGCCGTGGGAGGTTGCCCCGCGGGTGGGCGCCTTCCATCCGCGAACCGTTTCATACACCGGCTCGATAGATTCCATCTCTTTCGAAGTCGCCGGCACTTCGTCCGTGACGCGCCCGTTCAGCCGGTATCCCGTGCACACCTTGATCTCGTCGAACTCGTCCAACACGTCCAGTTTGGTCACCACGATACTGTCGAATCCGTTCACCGCCGCGGTGTATTTGAGCTGCGGTACGTCAAACCATCCACAACGCCGCGGCCGCCCGGTAACGGCGCCGAATTCCTTTCCCGCCTTGCGAATGCTCTCGCCGTCCGCCCCATTATCCTCCGTCGGAAACGGCCCGCCGCCGACCCGCGTCGTGTAAGCCTTCGATACACCCAGAACACCGCTGATCCGCGTCGGCGCTACTCCGCTGCCTGTACAAGCCCCGCCCGCCGCCGCGCTCGAACTCGTGACGAAGGGGTACGTCCCGTGATCAATATCGAGCATCGTCCCCTGCGCCCCCTCGAACAGGATCCGCCGCCCCTGCCCTATCGCCTCGTTGAGCAGCCGCGACGTGTCGCACGCCATTCCCCGTATCCGCTCTCCGAACTGCTCGTACTCCCCCCGGATCTTTTCATAGTCGATGTGGCCGTCGATTTGAAAAGCCCGCGCAAACGTCTGTTTGTCCTCCGCCAGCGAGGCGTACAAGGCGCGGAAGTTCCCCCTGTCCAACAAATCCGCGACGCGGATGCCCCGCCTTGCAACCTTGTCTTCATAACACGGCCCAATCCCCCGCGATGTCGTCCCGATCGCCGTGCGGTTTTCGCGCTTCTCCGATGCTCCTTCCACCAGCCGGTGAAACGGGAAGATGACGTGAGCCCGGTTGCTGATCGAAAGATGGCGTTCCACGTCGATGCCGGCCTTGCCCAGCGTCTCGATCTCCTCGAGCAGCGCGCCGGGGTCAATTACCACCCCGTTGCCGATGACGGCCTGCTTGCCGCGAAGGATGCCGCTCGGAATCAGCTTCAGTACGAATTTCCTCTCGCCCACGAACACCGTGTGCCCCGCGTTGTGCCCTCCCTGGTAGCGGGTGACAATGTCAAACCGCTCCGCCAGCAAGTCCACCACTTTCCCCTTGCCCTCGTCTCCCCACTGTGCGCCCAAGATGATGATGTTGTTCATGCATTCCAACCAAATCTCTTATTCTATCGTGTTACTCTGGCCTTGATGCAGCTTTGCGATGTCTTCCTGGGGCTGGGCGAGGAAAACTTTCATGGGCTTCTCCACACCGTCTCCATCGGTAAACTACGGACCTATCAACTTTTCGATCGCCTGAAGATGAGAGCCCATCTCGGCAAATTGAATTCGGAAACGCTCCGCCGCGCCGCGCCGAGGCTCTGGGCGCGCATGGGGGAGCGGAACGAGGATTTCGCCACCGATATCGCGCAGGCGGTCCTGGTTTCTCATCTCGACATGATTCAGGACGTGCTCAACTTCCTCGGCGTGCCGCACGATGACGGGTTCTTCCCCAAGGACGCCGACGTGACACAGCACCTCACCGATGGATGGGAACAGCGAGTCTGGGACCAGTTCCACGAAAAATTTCCCAATCCAGCCCTGCTGTTTTACATCAACCATCTCGACTGGGAGGTGTGCAAGGCAGAAAGGCTCTTCGCTCCAACCCTATGAACGACCTGATCAAGGAGTTCTTCGATCTCCTAAAAAGCGACGACGTCTACGGGCTCACCACCATGCTCGACCGGAACCCCGAGTTGGCCAATGCGGTCAATGATCAGGGAACCCCCGCCCTCATGGTGGCCATTTACTATGACCGGCCGGATGTGCGGAAGTTGCTCCTCATGAATGGAGCGAAGATTGATGCTTGTGTCGCCGCCGCCATGGGCGATCTTCCCCGCCTCGAAAAATGTCTTGAAGCCGGCAAGCCTGCCGTGGAAATGTATTCCACCGATGGTTGGACGCCGCTCCACCTCGCGGCCTATTTCGGCAAGAAGGAAGCCGTGAAGTTGCTCCTCGATGCCGGGGCGTCCGTGCTGGCGCGCTCCACCAACGCCTTGAACAATCATCCCCTCCATGCCGCCGCCACGGGCAAGAGCCGCGACATCGCCGCCATGCTGCTCGAGCATGGCGCCGACGTCAACGCCACCCAGGCTGCCGGCTGGACGCCGCTGCACGCGGCCGCGCAGAACGGGGATGCCGGGATGGTGAAAGTGCTGCTCGCCGCCGGCGCGGATGCCAACATCCGCGCGGACAACAATCAGTTGCCGCTCGATCTTGCCTTGGGCCGCGGGCACAAGCCCGTGGTGGATCTGCTGATGGAAGCGCCCGGATTGCAGTAGCTTTCACAAAGCGTTCAATACCAGCAGCCGCCCTTCCCCCCGCAGACGCTCCATCTCCTCCGGAGTCAGAAAGAATTCCTGCATCCGCACTCCTGATTCCGGGTGCGCCTCGATGTGCGCATCCGTTCCGGGCGCAAGGTATACGTACGTCTTCCTTTGCTCGACAAATGGGTAGTGCGCCAGCGCCGCCCAAAATTGTTCGCTGGTCACCCCCTCGAGTATGATCACCGCATTCGGATTCGCCTCGTGCGCCGCAAACACGCGCCTCGCCAGCCTTTCCGCCACGAGACTGCGCGACCTCCACCACTCCGTTCCTCGATACGCGCACGGAACCATAAGCATCAGGTACAGGGTCACGAAGGGAACAGCCGCTCGCGGGTGGCGCGATGCGGCCAACGCCCCCAGCATCGACAGCGCCGCCAACGGCGCCGTGAGGTAATAGTCCGTCACGTGACCGCTCAGCGGCAGCACGGGAGCCAGCAATATCACAAACCACCCCAAAAACAAGAGTCCCAGATATTGCTTTCGATAAACCTGCGCCCCCACAAATCCCAGAAGCAGCAACGGAAACACGATTCCGCTGGCCGTGCCTACCCACCGCGGCAAGCCGGTGAACGCCGCAAGATTATCCGGCAGGAACGCCCAGCGCAGGTACCGTACGAATGTCCCCGCCATCCCCGCGCCGAAATGCATGGCATAGCTGCCCCCCGCCATCTTCGGAGCCAGCGCCATGTGCAATACGTAGTACGCGGCTGACACCGGCCATAGCCAGACCACCCGCCGCGGTTTTTCCCGCTCCACCAGCAGACAGTAGAGCGTTGCCAGCGCCGGGAACACCACGTTCATCTCCATCGCCCCAAACCCGGCGAGGAACGCCGCCCACATCGCCGCCCACCGGCCTTGCATCAGGAACCATAGCGCCAGCAGGAGAAAGAACCCGCTCAACACATGGACATACGCGCCGTTCGAGATCATCGGAATAATCAGCTTGCTGTTCGCCACCCAGAGAACGGGCGCAAGCAGCGCCGCGCCCCATGACCCCGTCAGCCGCAGCATCATCGCCTGCGCCAGCGCCAGGCTCCCCCACTGCGTCAGGAACGCAACCACTCGCATCGGCCACGCCTCATACCCGAACACCCAGGGGAAGAACAGAAAATAGGCGCGCTCTCCCAATGGCCGCCATGTCCCATGCTGCGAAGGATGGAACAGCACCCGCCAAGGGCTGTCGCCTTCCCTCACTTCCCTCAGCAGCCCCATCCACGCGAAATCGTCCTGTTGGAACCACGAAAGCAACCCCTGCCGGTAGACCAGCAGCAGAAACAAGCCGGGAACCACCCAGAACAATACACGTTTCATCTGTTTTGCCTGCTTCGCCAACGCGATCCGGAAGCCCGCCGTCATGAGCAAGCCGTTCGTTTATTGTACCGGCGCGCGCACCGCGGCGGCGTCCACATCGGCATACTTCACCGCGCCCAAAATGAGCAATCCCCCCGCAACCAGGTAAACCACCGCGGTCGCCGCGATCGCCAGGCTCAGTCCGTAGTGGTCCGCCAGAAGCCCCACCAGCAGCGGCGCGGCGCCGCCGCCGAGCCAGCCCACCGTGTTCATCAGCCCCGCCGCCGCGCCGCGGGCCTCCGGCCGCACCACTTCGTAAACCGCCGCGAAGATATTCGCGTCGTACAGGCCCTTGCAGAAGCCCCAGCCGATCAGCGCCGCCAGCAGCCACGGTATGGACTGCGTGAGCCCGCAAAGCACCATGAACGGCGCTCCCCCGAACACCCCGATCGCCTGCACCGTCATCCTTCCTCCCGCGCCGCGCCGCCTCAGTACATCCGCCATCCATCCGCCCACCGGCGAGCCCACCATGCTCGCCAGTTGCAGAAACAACGTCGCCGTCAAACCCGCCATCGCCAGGCTCAGGTGGAACTTGTCGAAGAGGAATTTCGGCATCCAGGAAAGCATGACGATCGCCACGAAGTTCGAGCACACGAACGCCAGCAGCAGAACGCGCACCGTCTTCGTCCGCCACGCCAGGCCCAGAAATTCGCCGATCCCGAGCGGAGCGCCCGCCTTCATGTGGTCCGACGCCCCGCGCGCCGGCTCGTACAGATAGCGTGACAGCACAAATCCCAACAAAACGCCTAATCCGCCGAACACCAGGAACGACAGCCGCCATCCGTGGTATTGCCCGATCAATCCCGCGAAGAAGCCTCCCCCAATGGTCCCCAGATATACGCTCGTCTGATGAAACCCCATCGCGCGGGAGCGGGTCCTCTTGTCGTGATAATCGCTCACCAGCGACATCGAGGCCGGAAAGTAGAACGTCTCTCCCAACCCCTCCGCCGCGCGAAACATCAGCAGGTGCGAAAAATCCCGCGAAAGCGCCGTCGCCATGCAGATGATGCTCCATGCGTGCAGTCCGCCGATGATCGCCGTCTTGCGGCGGATCCGGTCCACCACCGTTCCCGCAAACAGCGCCCCCAGCCCGTACACCCACGCGAAAGAAGATCCCAGCAAACCGAGTTGCGTATTGTTTAGCACCAGCTCTTTTTCGAGCAGTGGGAAGACCGAAAAGATCGCCTGCCGGTCCGCATAATTGAAGAACGCGATCCACCACAGCATGGCGACCACGTACCACTTGTAATTCGGCGGTAACGCCTTGTCCGTTGATTTCATGAGTTAGAGAGGAATGTTGCCGTGCTTCTTGCGCGGCATGGTGTCAATCTTGTTCTCGAGCATGCGCAACGCCTTGATCACCCGGGGCCTTGTCTCCCGCGGTTCGATCACATCGTCAATGAATCCGTGTTCCGCCGCCGCAAAAGGGTTCGCGAAGCGCTCCCGGTATTCGGCGATCCGCTCCGCTAGAACCGCCTCCTTGTCCTCCGCCGCCGAAAGCTCCCGCCGGTAAATGATGTTCGCCGCGCCTTCCGCGCCCATCACCGCGATCTCCGCCGTGGGATAGGCGAGGTTGATGTCGCACCGCAGATGCTTCGAACCCATCACGCAATACGCGCCTCCGTAGGCTTTGCGCGTAATCACCGTAATCTTTGGCGCCGTCGCCTCCGCGTACGCGTACAGCAGTTTCGCGCCGTGCCGGATGATGCCCCCGAACTCCTGGTCCGTGCCCGGAAGGAAGCCCGGCACGTCCTCGAGCGTCAGAATCGGAATGTTGAATGCGTCGCAGAAGCGCACAAACCGGGCGCCTTTCGCCGACGAGTTGATGTCGAGGCAGCCCGCCAGATGCGCCGGCTGGTTGGCCACGATGCCGATGGTCCGCCCGTCCATCCGCGCGAAACCCACCACGATGTTAATCGCGTAGTGTTCCTGCACTTCAAAAAAATCACCGTCGTCCACAATCCGGTGGATGATGTCCTTGATGTCGTACGGCAACCCGGGGTCCCGCGGAACCAGAGTGTCGAGCGCCTCATCCATGCGGTCAACCGGGTCCGCCGTAATCTTGCGCGGGGCGTTGTCGCGGTTGTTCGGCGGCAGAAAGTCCATCAGCTTGCGGATCATCCGCAAACATGCGCCATCGTCACCGGCGATGAATTGCGCCACCCCGCTCACCGAGTTGTGCGTCATCGCGCCGCCCAGCTTTTCCTTGCTCACGTCCTCGTGAGTCACCGTCTTGATCACTTCCGGACCGGTCACGAACATGTAGCTGGTCTTGTCCACCATGAAAACGAAATCCGTGATCGCCGGCGAATACACAGCCCCGCCCGCGCACGGCCCGAGTACGGCGGAAATCTGCGGAATGACGCCGCTGGCCAGCGTATTCCGGAGAAAAATATCCGCATATCCTCCCAGAGACAGAACGCCTTCCTGAATCCGCGCCCCGCCCGAATCGTTGAGCCCGATCACCGGAGCCCCGTTCTTCATCGCCAGGTCCATCACCTTGCAGATCTTCTTCGCGTTCGTCTCCGACAACGACCCGCCGAACACCGTGAAATCCTGCGAGAAGACGTAGACCAGACGCCCGTGGACTTGGCCATACCCCGTGATAAATCCGTCCCCGTCAATCACCTGGTCTTCCATTCCGAAATCGCGGCACCGGTGGCGAACCAGTTTGTCCAGTTCCTCGAAAGTGCCTTCGTCCAGAAGAAGTTCGATGCGCTCCCGCGCGGAGAGTTTGCCCTCGGCGTGCTGCCGCTTGCGGCGCTCCTCTCCGCCGCCCGCCTCCGCATTCGCGTGGCGGAGCCTCAACTCTTCCAGACGGTTCATGGCCATAAGAGACAAAGGTACCAAACGGTACCATGGGTTTGAGCATGATACACGCCATCGTGGGAACGGCCGGTCATATCGATCACGGGAAAACAGCGCTCGTGCGCGCCCTCACGGGTATCGATACGGACCGCTTCGAGGAAGAAAAGCGCCGCGGCATCTCCATCGATCTCGGCTTCGCTCACCTGCAACTCACCGAAGGAATCGAGTGCGGCTTTGTCGACGTGCCGGGCCACGAACGATTCGTGCGCAACATGCTCGCCGGCGTGGGCGGCATCGACCTCGTTCTCCTCGTCATCGCCGCCGATGAGTCCATCAAGCCGCAGACACGCGAACATTTCGACATTTGCCGCCTGCTCGGAATCTCCCGCGGCATCGTGGTGCTTACCAAAACCGACCTGGTGGACCCGGAGATCCTCGAACTCGTGAAACTCGAAGTCGAGGAGTTCGCCGCCGGCTCGTTTCTCGAAGGCGCGCCTATGGTGGCGGTGAGCGCCGTCTCCGGATCCGGCATCGGGGAACTGAAGCGCGCCATTGCCGCGGTGGCGAAAACCATTCCTCCGAAGGACGCCACCCGCTATTTCCGCCTCCCTGTCGATCGCGCATTCTCGATGAAGGGTTTCGGAGCCGTCGTCACCGGCACTCTGCTCTCAGGCGCCGTCCGCGCCGAACACGAGGTCGAGGTCCACCCCCTCGGCAGGCGTGTGCGCGTCCGCGGCATTCAAGTCCATGGAAATGCCGTCACGAAAGCCGTCGCCGGACAGCGGACCGCGGTGAACCTCAGCGGCGTCGAGCACAACGAACTCCATCGCGGCATGGTGCTCTCCGAACCCGGGCGTTTCTCCACAACAAATCTCATCGATTGTGTTGTGGACGTGCTCGCCTCCGCCAAACCCCTCAAACATCGAGCCCCCGTTCATTTCCACGCCGGTACGGCGGAGATGGAAGCCGAGGTGCGTCTGATCGAGGCGTCAAAGTTGGATCCGGGAACTCGCGGTTATGTGCGCATCGCCCTCCGCGAACCCGCCCTCCTGTTGCCTGGCGACCGTTTCATCCTGCGCAGGTTCTCCCCAGTCATAACCATTGCCGGAGGCATAGTCCTCGATCCCGCGCCGCCGCGCAAACTCGCCGGAGCCGCGCCCCGCCTCGCCACCCTCGAGCGCGGAACCCTCGCCGCCCGCGTCCATCTGCTGGTGAAAGAGTCCCCCCACGGACTGCCGCTCGACGCGCTGGTGGCGCGCACCGGCCTCGCCGCCGCTGAGTTGATCACGGCAATTCGCGAATCCGGACTGACGTGGGTCGAAGAGCAACACTGGGCCCTCGACAAGGACTGGCTGGCCTCTCGCCGCGCACGCATCCAATCAGCCCTGGCCGCCTTCCACAAACAAAATCCCCTCCTGCCGGGCATGTCGAAAGAAGACCTGCGCAGCCGCGAACTCGGCGAAGCCCCCTCATTTCTCCTCGACGTGGTGCTCAAGTCCACGCCGGCCGCCGCCGCCGAAGGCGACCTCGTGCGCCTCACCTCCCACAGACTTGCGCTCAAAGGCGACGAGGAACAGGCCCTCAAAAAAATCGAAGACGCCTTCGCCAACACCGGACTCGCCGTGCCCGCCGCACGGGAAGTGCTCAGGAACTGTGGCGTCGATGCCGTCCGCGCGCGCTCCCTCCTTCAGATCCTGCTGCGGGAAAAGCGCCTCATCAAGGTGGCCGACGACCTGTTATTTCATCCCTCCGCCATTGCCGCCATGCGCGGCATGCTGGCCGCAAGAAAAGGCGCGCGCTTCACGGTTCCCGAATTCAAAGACTGGACCGGCATCTCCCGCAAGTACGCCATCCCGCTCCTCGAGTACCTCGATCGCGAACGCGTCACCCGCCGGGAAGGGGACGCGCGAGTGATACTGTGAAAAGTCACCCTATGAAACGGCGCCGATTGCTTCAGTCCATGGCCGTGTTGCCCGCGCTGCCGGCGATTCCCGCCCCTGCGCGGTACTCGTCTCAGCCCCCCTCCTCCGAGATCCCGAAGTTGCGGTAGACCGCGCCCGGCGCCGTCGCGAATGGCGTGCCCCGGTGCTTTTCCGCCCGGATGGCCGCTCTCCGCAAGTTGCCGGCTATCGTCGCGCCGAAGATGGGAGAGCGCCCCGGCGCATTGGACGCCCGCGTGCCCGAGTTTCTCGACTTCCTCATCGGAGCCTCGGAATCCGAACGGCGGACGCGGCCGCAAGACGCTCCCGTGGGGCCGTCAATCCTGGCCTTTGGGCGGCTACGAATTCAAGCGCAAGGAGGCCGCACAAGGTAATGCAGTGGGGCGGATGGCTCGGTCTGGCGCTGGTGGTCGCCGCGCAATACTTCTCGAATATTCCCTACTCGCTTTGTCCGAAGTCCGAGTTCTGGCTCAACAGCCCGTCGCTGATTCTCATCAAGACGGCCATCATCCTGATGCTTACCGCGTTCGCTTTCCTGTGGAACGGTTTCCTGGTGACGGGATGGGCCTGGGTCCGGCAGTTGGGCGCCGCGTCGCTGGTCATCTACTGGGTGCACACCGAACTGGTCTACGGACGCCGGCTCGGCGTTTGGAAAGAGGGCCTCAATGTGGCCCAGACGGTGTGGATGGCCGCGGGCATGATCGGATGGATGCCGGCCCTGTCGGTTGCCCGCGGCCATTGGCCCGAGATTCGGGAGTTCCTGAGCAAGCGCGCCTCGGCGATGCTTCCTCAGCCTGACTAGCCCGCAAAGGGGCCGCCGCCGCCCCTCAAGCCCTGTGCGGACTCGCAACGTGGCCCGGCGGCGAGCCTCCGTTTTGCGGGCGAGTCCTTAGAAGCGAATCGTTCTACCGGCCGCCCATGGCTCTGGCGATTGCCAGTTCACGCTCGTCGCGGATGTTTTGCGCCCAGCGGATCAAGGCCGGAACACACTCGAGCGCGCCGGCGTAGACATCGCCCAGAATCGGTAGGGCCTTCTTGAAAAGAATGCCCAAAGCCGCCAGGGCGGCCGCTCCGCCGCTGCTCGTGCCGCCATACGCGGCGTCGAGATACTTCGAGGCGAACGAGTGGATGTCCCCGACGGCCTCCACCCACTTGCCGAAGGCTCCGTGAATCGTCATCAACTTTTCGGACACCTGAATCCCGCGGCTCGCGCCCGCCACCCAGAGACATGGCTCGGCCCACTCCGCGCCTTTCTGGATGTTGTCGACGGCCTCGCCGATCTCCTTCCACCGGCCCGCCGACTTGGCGGCGGCCGCTTGCCGCGCGTAGGCGTCGAAGTTCTTGTATGCCTGCTCCAGAGTGCCGGCGCGCTTATCCACGGCGCAAAGCCAGTTGGTGATGGCGCGCGGCGCGTTCAATGCGCCGGTGATGTGCGGACCACAGTAGTTGGTGAAGGTTTCGTCCACCCACTTTCCGTTGTTCTCCTCGAGGTGTTTGAAGGCTCCGTATAGATCGCCTGGGCCCAGGCCGGGCAGCCAGACGCCTTCCCCGGCCGCCGACACCAGGTCGCTGAACATCCTCCACTTGAGTTTGGTTGGAGCTTGATCCACGGTTCGTCTGGCGTCCCGGTAAATGCGAAACGCGCGGTTGGTGAGTTCCAGGACCGGATAGAATCGGAACGGGGCTGGAATCGCTTGATTCGGCTGAAGATATGCGAGGATCGAGCCGGTGTTGTATGATGCCGCGGAAACTCCCATCGGTCTCTCCTTTGGGTGATATGATTACTTCAACCCGAATGTAACATGGAATACCAAAAATTTCAGCCGAAACAAGGCTATTGCGAAGGCGGTAATACGTGGATAGTACTACATGACGGCTTCGGCGATAACTGGCCCATTCGCTACTCCGATCTTGCCCCCTACTACGATCGCGTCGAGCCCATGTTCAAGGTCTCGGGCCAGTTCTACGTCAAGAGCGACGTGCTCGCCGTCGTCCCCGAGGCGCGCGAGGGCAAGGGAGGGCGCGGCCTCATGGGCGGCGGCGGCTTCATCCCCGCCGCGAAACACTTCCCCGCCTACGGCGAAGAATTGCAGAAACAACTCGACGGCCATGCGGGAACCGGTTTCTCCATCACCGCCATGGGCGAAGCCCTCCCGCGCAAGGAATACTCGGATAACGAACACGCCGTGGCGAAGGATGCCATGGAAACCGGCATCGGGTTGTGCGGGGATTCGGGCTTTGAAGCCATCGCCTCGCACGCGCAAATGGCGCCCCCCGGCGAAAGCATCCACGAACTCGGAACCTGCCGCATGGGAAACAACCCGAAGACCAGCGTCCTCAATGCGCACAATCCGAGCCACGATCTGAAGAATCTCTTCGTCGTCGACGGCGGCAGTTTTGTCTCCCGCGGAGTGCGGAGCCCCACGCTGGCTCTCCTCGCCCTCTCCATGCGCGCGGGCGAGTACATCCTGGAGATGAAGAAAAAGGGATCTCTGTGACTCTGGCCTTGCTCCTGTTCTTCTTTGCTGACCACGCCCCGCCGCCCGTGCAGCCCATCGCCTATAGCCACAAACTGCACGCCGGCACGCTCGGGCTGGCATGCAAGACCTGTCACACCAATCCCGACCCAGGTGAACTGATGGGCTTCCCCGCCACCGCTGTCTGTATGACCTGTCACCGGACCGTCAAGAAGGACTCGCCGCAGGTTCAGAAACTCGCCGCTTTCCACGAGCACAAACAGCCCGTCCCATGGAAGCGCGTCTACCAGATTCCCGGCTTTGTCTACTTCTCGCACAGGACCCACCTTGAATCCGGGGCTGCCTGCGAAACGTGCCATGGACCCGTAAAGGAACGCGAAGCGCTCTGGCGCGAGAAGATTCTCTCCATGGGCAACTGCATGGAGTGCCATCAGAAAACGCACGCCCTCAACGACTGCGACACTTGCCACGAGCCCCGCTGACCACGCGTCTCAAGCGCCTGAACCACGTCCATATCTATACGACGCCGACTCCGCGACCCGGCCGGAGCCCTGCCCCGTAGTAACCCTTGCGCACATGGAATCTCTCCTG
Organism: Bryobacterales bacterium; assembly: GCA_026954325.1. Lineage (GTDB taxonomy): Bacteria > Acidobacteriota > Terriglobia > Bryobacterales > Bryobacteraceae > CADEFT01. The sequence continues at coordinate 43,417 of JAIXKK010000186.1, forward strand.
CGTATTCGCGCTCCAGTTGCACGCCGGCCCGCCATTCCAGATGGACTTCAGAAATCTCATGATCCGCGAACTGAGGGGATCCGGTCCCGGCGCCTGCCGCGCGAGTGAAAAATGTTGGGAACCCGCGTGGGATAGCTCCGTATAAGCATTCATGACCAGCTTCGTCCAGGACCTGCGCTTCGCCCTGCGAATGATGGCGCGGAGTCCCTTGTTCTCCACGGTGGCGATCCTGTCACTGGCTCTGGGAATCGGGGCCAATACGGCGATCTTCACTCTGATGGACCAGTTGATGCTGCGGCAACTGCCGGTGAAAGATCCCGGGCAACTGGTGATGCTCTATCAGCAAGGCGCCAACAACGGAAGCAACATGGGGGACCGGATGCAGTCTTACCCCATTTATCAGGACTGGCAAAAAAAAGCAGACCCCCTCGCGGAAGTCCTCTGCCGCAGGCTTGTTCCCACATCGGTTAGCGCCGGCAACAAAACCGAGCGCGTGGATGCCGAACTGGTCTCCGGAAACTACTTCACCATGCTTGGCGTGAAAGCGGCCGTGGGGCGGGTCTTCAACTCGAGGGAAGATGATCAGGTCTATCAGGGCCACCCCGTCGTTGTGTTGAGCTATGGCTACTGGAGAAACCGCTTTGCCGCCGACCCGAAAATAGTGGGCACGAAGATTCTGGTCAACAACTACCCGATGACCGTGGTAGGCGTTTCCGAGGCCGGATTTGCCGGCCTCGATCCGGCGCAGTCCCCCCAAATCCGCGTGCCGGTTCTCATGAAGCCCGCAATGGTCCCGGAGTGGGAGTGGCTCCACATGGATGACCGCCGGACCAGATGGGTCCAGGTATTCGCGAGACTGAAACCGGGATACACGGCGGAATCGGTTGCCGCTCCATTACAGGTGCTGTATCGGCAGATCCGCCGTTATGAGATGACACTCCCCGCCGCCGGCAAGTGGCCGGCCTACGCGAGGGAGCAGTTCATGCGCGGCACAATCGTGGTCGAGAAGGCGGCAACGGGGTATTCCAGCCTGCGAAACGATTTCTCCACGGCGCTCATCGTGCTCATGTGCATGGTGGGACTGGTGCTGCTGATTGCCTGCGCCAATGTCGCGAATCTGCTGATCGCGCGGGCCTTCTCCAGGCAAAAGGAGATTGCCGTACGGCTCTCCATTGGCGCCTCGCGCGGGCAACTCGCGCGGCAGTTGCTCGTCGAGAGCCTGTCGCTTTCGATGGTTGGCGGTGTTTTGGGTCTGTTCCTGTCGGTGGCAATGACGCGCGGATTGCTCGCGCTCGCGCCATCCGATGGGAATCCGCTGCTGATTCAGGCAAAGCCGGATCTGCGCATTCTGTTTTTTGCCCTCGGCTTGACCTTCCTGACGGGAGCATTGTTCGGGCTGGTTCCCGCTCTGCGCGCCGGCAAAGCGGACTTGTGGACCAGTCTGAAGGACTCGGCCGGATCAATTGCCGGCGCGGGCGGCTCCCTGTTTCTCCGCAAAAGCCTCGTCACCTCTCAAGTGGCGCTGAGCTTCCTGTTGTTGTTCGGCGCGGTCCTCTTCGTGCGAAGTCTCCAGAACCTTAAGGCCACCCACACGGGGTTCGATGCACCGGAAAATTTGGCGACGTTCCAGATTGTAAACTCCAGGTTCGCCCGTCACTTCTTCGGCGGCCGTGGAGCCGTGGGACGCCATATCGGATTCGGCGCGGCTCCCGGCTCGAAGTTGAACATCGAGATCATCGGGGTGGCCGAAGACACTCTGTATGAAGGCCCGCGCGAGGGTGTGCACCGGCAGGTGTTCGTGCCCAACTGGGGAAAGAACTCGGCGGCATTTTACGTGCGCGGCGCCTTGACCTCGTCGTCACTGTATGCGGCCTTGCGTGGAGAGGTGAAGAAACTGGACCCCTCGCTGCCGGTGTATGAGATGAAGACACTCGATGCGCAACTCGATCAGACGCTGCTGACGGAACGCCTGATTGCCCTGCTTTCAGCCGGTTTCGGCTCATTGGCGACGCTGCTTGCTTCCATCGGGCTGTATGGAGTGATGGCTTTCGCCGTCACGCGGCGGACCAGGGAGATGGGTGTGCGTATGGCCTTGGGTGCC